>CAZWZW010000076.1:0-13054 GCA_964639125.1 uncultured Verrucomicrobiota bacterium | reverse complement strand
TTTTGGCACCATCCATCGTGTGCTCAAACGGCAGTCCGAACTGAAACGTAAAACCTCTGGCCGTACCACCCGCTATCAGCTCATTGCCGCAAACATCGACACCGCGTTCATCATGCAGACCGTCGGCCCCGGTTACAACCTCCAGCGCTTGGAGCGCTATCTGGTGATGGTGAATGAAAGCGGCATTGAACCGGTTATCCTGCTTAGCAAAAGCGATCTACTTGACCCGGAGCAGCTTGAACAGAAGCTTGCAGAGGTGGCGGACCGTATGCCCAATGTCCAGCTTCATGCCTTCAGCAATGCCGATCGCTCCGGGCTCAATATCGTCATGGATTTATTTGAGCCCGGGAAAACCTATTGCGTAATAGGTTCATCGGGGGTCGGCAAGACCTCCCTGCTGAACAACCTCCTCGGCGAAGAGGATTGTCTTTTCACGCTTCCGGTTCGCGAAAAGGACGGGAAGGGGCTGCATTCCACCACGTGGCGCGAATTGATTGTGCTGGATAACGGCGCGCTGGTGGTCGACACCCCGGGTATGCGCGAGCTTGGCAACATGGACGTTAGCGAGGGCATTGAAGAAACGTTCGACGACATTTCCTCGCTCGCCACCCAGTGCAAGTTCAGCGACTGCTCTCACGTCGGAACCCTTGGTTGTGCAGTGATTGATGCCGTGGAACGGGGCGAACTTTCCACGGCGCGCTACGATAACTATGTCCGCTTGATCAAGGAAGCCGCGTTTCATGAGCAGTCGGCACTGGAAAAGCGCGATCAGGACAAAAAGCTGGGACGCTTCTACCGATCCATCCAAGGCAAACATCGAAAAATAAAGGGCGATACGTAATGGAATCTGTTTTTCAAGTGGAAATGATGGTGCGTGACTACGAATGCGATATTCAGGGTATCGTCAATAATTCTGTCTACCAAAACTATCTCGAACACGCCCGCCACGAATTCCTTCATGACCTTGGCCTCAACTTTCCCAAGCTGTGCAACGACGGGATCGATGCGGTCGTCACTCGCATCGAAATGGACTATAAGCTTCCGCTCAAACCCCGCGATGAATTTATCGTTAAGATCGGCATGCACAAGCAGGGCCGGGTACGGTTTGTTTTTGACCAGTCCATTGTACGTAAGGCCGATGAGAAGCGGGTTCTCGAAGCGCAGGTCACCGGGGTTCTGACCCGAAAAGGCCGTCCCATTGCTCCTGTCCTTTTTGATGAAGTCTTCACGGCCAAAGGGTGGAGTTTCGAATAGATCCAGGCATTGGATTTTTCGCCGTATACGTGATACGATACTTCCGTTTCAGATGGGAGAACGCAGATGACGATCAAAGACTGCCTGAATCGGGCCGCGGCCGAAAATCCGGATGCGGTTTCATTGAGATTCAAACGCAATGGAGCTTGGCAAACCCGTACCTTCAAGGCCTTGCTTGAGCGCGTTTGGCATGTTGCGGAAATGCTGGACCGGCTGGGCGTGAAAGAGGGCGATCGTGTGGCGCTCTATCTGGAAAATTCCCCGGAATGGTTCGAGATCTATCATGGGATTGTGGGCATTGGAGCCGTGGCCGTTCCTGTGGATGCCAAACTTCGCGATCAGGAAGTGGAGCATATTTTACACGATTGCGGCGTGTCGATAGTCTTTTGTTCGGTCAGGTTCACCTTTATAGAATACCAGCGGATCGGGGTACGGGCGATCGTTGCTCTCGACGGTGAAAGCGGAGATCCTCCGAAAGCGAAAGGAATCGTATTTCATAACTATGAAGAGTTGTGGGAGGAAGTTTCCGCTGTAGCCATGTCGGGAGACTGCGCGTTTAACCGCAGGGCTCCTGAAGATCGTTTCCCGGCGTCGCTCATCTATACTTCCGGCACAACCGGTCGTCCTAAAGGGGCCGTGCTTACCCACCGGAATTTTGTCTCGAACGTGGAGAGCGTTGCCAAAGCCATCGACATTCACAAAACCGATAACTTTATGCTCATTCTGCCGCTGCACCATTCCTTTGCCTTCACAACCATGCTGGTGCTTCCCGTCTATGCCCAGTGTCAGGTGAGCCTGGTAGAAAACCTAAAAACCATCAAAGCCAACATGCAGGATGTATCGCCGACGGTATTGCTGGCCGTTCCATTGTTGCTCGAAAAAATGCTCGCGCGTATCATGGCCGGCATCAAGTCGAACAAGGCGGCGAATTTGATGTTTCGCTGCGGGCTGGCGCACGTGGTGGGACGGAAGATTAAAAAAGGTCTGGGCGGATCTTTACGGGTGATCGTGTCCGGCGGTGCGCCGATCAGCCCGGCAACGCTGTCTGCCTGGAATAAACTGGGCTTCAATATTACCGAGGGCTACGGGATTACCGAGACTGCGCCGGTGCTCACCTTCAATCCCCCGGAAGCATCCCGGGTAGGAACCGTCGGGGTCCCTATTTCCGGGGTTGAAATAAAGATTTCCGAACCTGATTCCACAGGCGTGGGCGAGATTATTGCGCGCGGCGAAAATGTCATGCAGGGCTACTACAACAACCCCGAGGAAACAAGCAAGGTGTTACGCAACGGCTGGTATTATACCGGTGACCTTGGCTATTTCGACGAAGCTGGATATTTGGTGATCAGCGGTCGGAAAAAAAGCCTGATCGTTAATCGCGAAGGGAAAAATATTTATCCCGAAGAGCTGGAGCTGCAGGCAATGAAAAGCGACTTCGTGCTCGAATGCCTGGCGATAGGCTACCGCGAACCCCATGAAGATACGGGAGAACGGGTGGGAATGATTGTGGTTCCCAACCTGGCGGTTTTCGAGACCATGGATGACCGTTCAGACCAGCGGCTTTCCGATAAGGAAATTGAAACGCTGGTGTGCGACGATGTGCGTAAACAGTTGTCCCCGCTTTCAAGCTACAAGCAACCCCGCCGGATTCAGGTGAACTTTGAGGAGTTTGAAAAAACAACCACCCAGAAGATCAAGCGATACCTTTATGCCATCAATACAGCGGAACTGGGATGAGGGGTTAAGAAGGGCGGATGTGATGATAAAAAAGAATGAATTCATCCGCGGGGCGACCAAGACCTGAGCGACCGTGAAGCTTCCTCATTCATCCGTCGATGACGGTTTGGCAAGTTTTTCAGTGGAGGAAAGCACGCTGTCGTGAGTTTTGCACTCGGATCCGGTTTGAGCGCATTTACGGCGTAGGCCTGGATCGGTTTTTTGTCGTTTTCCCCCTTTGTTTGGCATATGGAGCATTCCTGAGGCCTGCAAGCGGGTGCTCAATAAACTTCCTTCAGCGCATCCAGAGCACAAACTTTAAGCCTAGTCGGGGTTGACGCGCCGGACTCATTGGTCGAAGCTGAAAGGTAATGAAAAAGAGCGTCCAGATTCTTTTGCTCGTTGCCTGCTTCGTCCCGTTACTCGGTGTGGCGCGCGAGGAAACTCCTGAGGAGCGGAAGCAACGTATTATGCGCAAGTATTTGCGAATTCGCAGCTCCGTCGTCTTGAGCGACTTGCAGGTGCCGGAGGAATCCGCTGAAGAACCAGATGTTGCAGACTCCGAGCGCTACCAGGAGCCGCAGGTTGATTTCGAACGGCAGCAGCCGGGGGCGACCCTGCCTCCTCCTGCCGCTCCTCGTCGGCCTCCTCCCCGAAAGACGGAGGATCGTAACTGGTTGCTGGCAGAGGAAGCCGACCCCGCAGATCCATATGGTGATTTAGACGGCGCGCAGCAGGGTGCCGAGCTGGAGGCGTGGACGAGTTGGGACTTCCGGGATGATGCCGGTTCCTCGCGACGCAAGCCTCTCCCCAGTTCGGAGTCGACGCAGGTGGATCTACGTAATTCCCGGCGCCGCCCCTCCTTGCTGGATATGCGGACTCCCGAAGTCTCTACTCCACAAGGGCAGACTTTCCGTTCGGTTTATCCCGAAGAGAAAACGGGAGGGGGGCTCTTTGGCCGCCAGCCCGAGAGCCGTTCCGTTTATGGAGAATCGAACCCATTTCAGAAAACCCCCTCTACAACCCAACCCGACATCCCAACCTTTGACACGCCTCGGTCGAGATCTTCATCGCAGTTGGGCGGTTCCGAAAACCGGAAATTTGGTTCTGATCACCGAACTTTCGGGTCGGATGCCAAAAAAGAACAATCATCCGGATTTACAACCTATCGAAATCCTTATGAGAACCAGCAGAACTCAACCAGGCTGTCCGTCCCGCAGGAGCAGCAACAGGAGTACAAGCGCTCGAACCCCTATCAAAAGTGGAAAAACAATCGTCAGGAATGGGATCCAACCAAGGATGATGCCTATCTGAACGAGCTGATGAACAAACGTTAATCCGTTAGTTCTTTATAGCCCACAACCTTGCCGTATTCCAGCCGGACAACGTACCGTGTCTCTTTGACGCTCTGTTCCATCTGGGCCTGGCGCAACTTCCAGATGGCGTCATATTCGATCGGATCGCTCGTTGCTGGACTCTGCACATAATCATCGGAATAGGTATAATACAAATGTACGGCCCCGTTGTTTGATTCAACATAGTCCGGCTCGCCCAGCAACTGGACAACCTGACTCCGGCTCATACCATTTTGGACTTCGCTTAGCTTCCATGGCCGGAATGTGGTTGCACATCCGGCCAGCAGAGCGGTAGCGATAATAACCGATACTCGTCTCGTGATTTTCATGCCCATATGATAATGCCCGGCATGTAAAATGTAAACCCTTAAGCCACGGGCGCGTCGCCGGGATCTTCCGCTTCGGGATCATCTTTCGATTCGACTACCGGCTCTTCGCTTTTATCGGGGAGCTTGCCCGTTTTGATGATGGAATCGACGTCTTCGAAATTGAGCACTTCGCGTTCGATCAACAGCTCGGAAAGCGCAATCAGCTGTTCTTTGTTATCCGTCAGGATTTTCATCGTCTTGCCGTAGGCAGTTTCCAGAATCTCGTGCACTGCAACGTCGATTTTTCGCGAAGTGTCTTCGCCGTGGTTTTGTGTACGGTTCACTTCCCGGCCAAGGAACAGCACTTCTTCGTTCGACCCGAAGTTCTGCGGCCCAAGCGACTTGCTCATGCCGTATTCACAAACCATGGCACGCGCAATCAGTGTGGCGCGCTGGATGTCGTTATGTGCACCGGTTGTGACATCGCTGAAAATCAGTTCTTCAGCCGCGCGACCTCCCATCAGGGAAACCAGATCGGCCTCCAGCCGTTTTTGCGACTGCGTATAACGATCTTTTTCCGGCAACGACATTGTGGCGCCAAGTGCTCGACCACGCGGAATAATGGTTACTTTGTGGATGGGCTCGCATTCCGGCGTGAAATACATCGCGATTGCATGGCCCGCTTCGTGGTAGGCGGTAAGTTTCTTTTCTTCTGGATCAAGCACGTGGCTGCGGCGTTCGCGACCCCACATCACCTTGTCGCGGGCTTCTTCCATATCCTGCTGTTCCACAAACTCGGCTCCGCGGCGGGCGGCAAGCAGTGCGGCCTCGTTCACCAGGTTGGCCAGGTCGGCTCCCGAAAATCCCGGTGTTCCCCGGGCACTCTTCTGCAGATCCACCTCGTCGGAAAGGCGAACATTGCGGGAGTGGATTTTCAGAATCTGCTCACGGCCCTCCAGCGTCGGGAGGTCAACCACGACCTGCCGGTCAAAGCGACCGGGGCGCAGCAGCGCGGAGTCGAGTACGTCAGGGCGGTTGGTTGCCGCGACAATGATGATGCCTTCCTGCGTATCGAAGCCATCCATCTCGACGAGCAGGGCGTTCAGCGTCTGTTCGCGTTCATCGTGACCTCCGCCGATCCCGCTGAAACGGCTGCGGCCAACGGCATCAATTTCGTCGATGAAAATAATGCAGGGTGCATTTTTCTTTCCCTGTTCAAACATATCCCGCACACGCGAAGCGCCAATGCCGACAAACATCTCAACAAAGTCGGAGCCGCTGATCGTGAAAAAGGGAACATCCGCCTCTCCTGCAACAGCCTTCGCGAGCAGGGTCTTTCCGGTTCCCGGAGAGCCGGAGAGCAATACGCCTTTCGGCATTTTCCCGCCCAGTTTCTGGAACTGCTTCGGATCCTTGAGGAACTCGACCACTTCCTGAAGTTCCTCTTTGGCTTCATTAACGCCGGCGACATCCTTGAAGGTAATCTTGTTTGTATCCTGCGTCATCAATTTGGCGCGGCTTTTGCCAAAGCTCATGGCACCACGGCCCGCATTCTTCATCTGTCGGATGAAGATAAAGTAGATAATACCGAAGATCAGGATAAACGGTAAAATGTTGACCAACACCGAGGTCAGCAAGGTTTTTGGGCGTTTAACCTTAATTTGGACCCCGTTATCCTCCATCAGCTGCATGAGTTGCTCGGTCAGGATGATTTCCGTACGGAACTGGGTGGTGCCGGACTGGTTCAGATCTTTTGAGTCGCCGGTCACATAGTGGTTTCCCGCGCCATCATGGCTGACGTCCACCTTGGCAATCCGGCCGGCCTTAACCATTTTTATGAAATCGGTATATTCGATTTCATTTGTATTCTGCGATGAATTCGAAAAGAGATGCAGCACGGTCAGGAAGATGGCCATCATCAGGAACGAAATCGCCAATCCTCGCATGGGCATGGGTGGCGGTCCCTTCTTTTCGGGTTTATCGGATTTAGAGTCTTTAGGTTGTTTCATATCTGCCATTGTAATTTCTTTCGTTAAAAAACCGGCCCATCATTACCACCGGAAAACGGCAATTGCAACGATAAGGACACAAACTTGGAATCATTCATCCCGGTTTTGTTCAATCCTCACATGAATTGCTTTTCCATTGGATCCCTGAACTTCCCAGCCACGGGCTATCCGATAGCCGGGAATCCAGATAATTTCGCCCTGGCACACCACCACGGGGATGGATGCCCGCCGAGTCCTTGGAACTTTCTGGTTGGTAAAAATATCCTGCAGCTTGCAACGGCCCTCCAAACCCAGCGGGTCAATCCGGTCGCCCGACTCCCAACCGCGTACCGTAATGGGGGAGTCGCCGACTTTTTCCGCAGCGAACGAGGCCTCTGCCGGCAGAATGCCAACCCCTTTTCCGTGATCCTTACGCCAGCCCGTTCCCGGCTCCGATGTAAGGCGAACGTGGGGCAGGCGTTTTTGCCTGCCCTCAGCCTGTTCAAATCGAGGCGTTCCGTATTCAATCACTACGCGTTGCCGGTCGTTCAGCTCGAAAACCGTGGTGCCATTGCCCGTATCCATCAGCTGCAGGATGGAATCCACTGCATTAAAATCAACACCTTCAGCACCATTATCAAACAACCACTTTCGCAGAGAACGTCTTTTGGCAGCCAGCGGCGCATCGGTTTCAAGTTTCCGGTTTCCGGTTTCAAGTTTCTCCATCCACGCATTTTCCTCTCGCAGAATATTCATGGTTCGCAGGATGGTTTCACGGATATTCGGATTCAGCTCCTGCTCCAGCAGGGGAAGCACGGTATGGCGCACGCGGTTTCGAAGAAAAGCAACGTCCTGGTTGCTCGCATCCTCCCGCCACTTGAATCCGTTTTCTTCCAGCCATCCAATAATTTCAGCCCGTGGAATGTCAAGCATCGGGCGGATTAGCCGAAGGGCGTCGATTTGCTGGAAGTATGGCATCCCGCCGAGGCCTTCTGTTCCCGCGCCTCGCGCGAGCTTCAACAGAAAGGTTTCAGCTTGGTCATCGGCATGGTGGGCCAGAACGATGACCGCATTATCGAATGTCGCAAAGAAATCGTGCCGCGCACGGCGGGCCGCCATTTCGATCGAAATTCCGTTGTCGTCGGCCAGCTGCTTAACATCGACGGATTTGCAAATGATGTGGAATCCGAGTTCACTGGCTAGCTTTCGAACGAATCGTTCGTCTGCTTCCGCCTCCGCTCCGCGCAGTTGATGGTTCAGATGGGCAATGGTTGCGGGGATTTTCAGCGCATGCAGCGCATGCAGCAAGGCAATGGAATCCGCGCCGCCCGAAACCCCGATCACCACTTCGGTGTCAACGGGGATCAAATTGTGGCGGTCAATCGTCTCACGGATGGTTTCGGCTAAGTTCACACATCAATACGGGCCTTATTCGGCACCGCAGCACTTCTTGTATTTGCGTCCACTACCGCAGGGGCAGGGATCATTTCTACCCACTTTGGGCACATTCTTGCGTATGGGTGTGGGCTTGGCTTGCGGAAGTTCCATGCCGGGAGGCGGTGCGCCCATCGGCTGAGGTCTTGCGCTTCCGCTCGCCTGCGCCTGTGCTGCGGCCGCCGCGAGGGCGGAGGCCTGACGGTTTACTTGCAATCCGGAGAGCGACTGGAAAAACTCTTCCATGGCATCAACGGAAGTGGCCGATCGGAATATGGCATTGGAAATTTCCTCATAGATGCGGTCCATCAGGTCCATAAAGAGATTGTAGGCTTCACGTTTGTACTCAACCAATGGATCGCGTTGGCCGTAGGCCTGCAGGCCAATGCTTTCGCGCAGGCTATCCATGTTGCGCAGATAGTCCTGCCAATGTTCGTCGATGGCCTGGAGAATCATGTGGCGCTCAAGGCGCATGAGCGCTTCGGGGTTTTCGTGGCGCGCCTTCAGGTCGTAGGATTGTTTGACGCGCGCCATGACGTACGCGGTCAGGCTTTCAGCCTCTTTTTCTTCCGGCAGGTCATTTTCGTGCAGACCGAGCGGGAAGGTGGTATTAACCCAAATAATAAATTCGTGAATCCCTTCGGCCGTTTTGAGGGCAACTGCATCCTCGGCGCGGGTGCCGATCGCCTGCTCGACGGAGTGGTACAGTGGGTCGCGCGGATTTTCGCTGGTCAGTGCTTCAGAGCGGAAACCATAGATCTCCGAACGCTGGGCATTCATCACATCGTCATATTCAAGTGTGCGCTTACGCATGGAGAAGTTTTGCTGTTCCACCCGGCGCTGGGCGGTCTCGATGGATTTGTTCAACCACGGATGCTCCAGCACTTCGCCTTCTTCGATCCCGAGTTTTTCCATGATGGAGGAAATCCGGTCGGAGCCGAACAGGCGCATCAGGTTGTCTTCGAGCGAGACATAGAACCGCGTCACGCCCGGATCGCCCTGGCGGGCGGAGCGGCCGCGCAACTGCCGGTCGATACGGCGGGATTCATGACGTTCGGAGGCAATCACATAAAGGCCGCAGGGCTTTTCTTCCAGCAGCTTGCGCAAAGTCTGACCTTCAACTTTCGAGTCGAGTGAAAATTCTTTCGACTTAATATCTTCGTCCTTCAGGTAAACCACGGTTTGGCCCAGCTTAATGTCGGTTCCGCGCCCTGCCATGTTGGTGGCAATGGTCACCGCGCCGGGTTGTCCGGCGTTGGCCACAATCTCCGCCTCGCGGGCATGGTTCTTGGCATTGAGCACGTTGTGCACAATGTTTTCGCGCCGCAGCATGCGGCTGAGGACTTCGGAGGTTTCCACCGCTACGGTACCGACGAGTACCGGCTGCTTATTGGTGTGCGCCGTTTTGATCTCGTCGATGACCGCCTTGAACTTTTCGCGCTGGGTTTTGTAGATCTGGTCGTTGAGGTCGACGCGGCGAACCGGGCGGTTGGTCGGGATAACCATCACGTCGAGGCCGTAGATCTGGTGGAATTCGTCGGCTTCGGTTTCGGCGGTACCGGTCATGCCCGACAGCTTGTCGTACATACGGAAATAGTTCTGAATCGTGATGGTGGCGAGCGTCTGCGTTTCGCGCTCGATCTTTACGCCTTCCTTGGCTTCAACGGCCTGGTGCAAACCATCGCTCCAGCGGCGACCGACCATCAGGCGGCCGGTATGCTCATCGACGATCATGACCTGGTTGTCCTGCACCACATAGTCGACATCTCTTTCGTAGACGCTGTAGGCGCGGATCAGCTGGTCGACCGCATGGACGCGCTCGTTGCGCAGGGCAAAGTCTTCCTGGATGGCGCGGCGCTTTTCCATGATCTCTTCCGGGGAAAGGTCGTTTTCGCCATCCAGTTCGGCCATTGCGGAAATCATATCCGGCAGGACATACATTTCGGGGTCGTTCGGATTCATCTCCGCGCAGCCCTTTTCGGTGAGTCCGGCGTCGTGGCCTTTTTCATCGATGGTAAAGAAGAGTTCCTGCCGCAATTCGCGCGCCATGGCTTCGCGTTCTTTCTTGAGCATTTCCATCTGCGTTTTTTCCAGCAGTTTGCGGTATTTGACATCCTCGATCATGTGCATGAGCTGCTTGTTCTTGGGCATGCCTTCGAACACCTGATACATCTTGAGTGCGGCTTCGGCTTCGTCGCCCTCTTCGAGTAGCTTTTTGGCATCCTTGAGCAGGCCGGTGCAGAGGTCGCGCTGGCGGCGGACGAGGCGGTTGGCAGCGGGTTGGAGCTCACTGTATTGCGTGGAAGAGTAGGGGGCCGGGCCGGAAATGATCAGCGGCGTACGCGCTTCGTCGATCAGGATCGAGTCGATTTCGTCGACGATGGCAAAGTTGTGGCCCTGCTGCTGCACCATGTCTTCCGGGCTATAGGCCATATTGTCGCGCAGGTAGTCGAAGCCAAACTCGGAGTTGGTTCCGTAGGTAATGTCGCGCAAATACATTTCGCGGCGTTCGGGCGGCGGCATCATGTTTTTCAGGCAACCGACCGTGAGACCGAGCCATTTATAGAGATGGCCCATCCACTCGGAGTCGCGTTTCGAGTGGTAGTCGGAGGTGGTGATGACGTGCGCGCCCTTGCCGGCGAGTGCGTTGAGATAGACTGGCAGGGTTGCGACGAGGGTTTTACCTTCACCCGTCGCCATTTCGGCAATCATGCCCTTATGAATGGCCATGCCGCCAATCAGCTGCACATCGAAATGCACCATTTCCCAGGCAATGGGGTGCCCGCAAACCTCAACCTCGGTGCCGCAGAGGCGGCGCGCGGCATTTTTTACGACGGCAAAAGCTTCCACCTCAATGTCTTCAAGGGTTTCACCGTTTTTTAGACGGTCCTTGAATTCCTGTGTTTTGGCCTGGAGCTGTTCGTCGCTCAGCGCTTTCAGTTCCTCGTCGATGGCGTTGATACGGTCCACCATTGGGCGCATTTTCTTGAGGTCGCGCTCGTTCTTCGATCCGATAATCTTCTTCAAAATCCAATTCATGAAATTTCCTGTGTTTGCAAAAAGAGGATGAAACCTACTCTATTTCCTATTGGCTCTCAAGCAGGGATTGATGCTCCTTGCGCCGTTGTTTACATTACGAAATCCGGTATTTCGTTCCTTCGAAAACTTGATTGAGGTCAAACAGAACTATAACATTCTCTTCCTATGGGAAAGGTTGGAGTAGCTACAGTCCCGCTGGTGATCTACGGCGTGCCGTTTCATAACGTTACGTTTGAGGAGGCCATCGAGTGGATTATTGCGCGCGTTCGGTCGGGCAAACCGGCCAACGTGGTCACCGCCAACCTGGATTTTGTCACGAAGGCGTGGCACGATCCGGAGCTTCAGCGGATTCTCATCGAGGCGGATCTGGTGCTGGCCGATGGCTTCCCGATCGTAAAACTGGCCCCGTTTTTCGGGCCTGCGCTCAAGGCGCGGGTGACCGGCAGCGATCTTACGCCCATGCTGGCCGAACGCGTGGCGAAAGAGGGAATGAGTCTGTTCGGGCTGGGCGGCGCCGACGGCGTGGCGGAAGAGGCCCTGCGTATTCTCAAAGAGCGTCATCCCGACCTCAAGGTGGCGGGAACCTATTCGCCGCCCTTTGCTCCGCTGCTGGAACTGGACCACCGCGATATTCTGCAGCGTTTGGAGAAGGCGCACCCGGATATTCTGTTGGTGGCGTTTGGGGCACCCAAGCAGGATAAATTTATCAGCATGCATGTTCGCGGCTGGAATGTGCCCGTTTCAATCGGGGTCGGAGGATCGCTCGATTTTGTGACAGGCGAACAAAAGCGAGCTCCTTCCTGGGTTCAAAAAATCGATCTGGAATGGCTATGGCGCGTGTGCCTCAACCCCCGGCGGCTCTTTACTCGCTATCTTGCCAACGTTCGTTTTCTGATTTCCGCAAGCCGGCAGATGTGGCAAATCCACCGCATGCCGGACAAGGCGGTGAATGTCCCGCCGCGGGAGGTGGTCGAGCGGGTCAGGCTCAACCAGCTTGATGTGGTGCAGGAACGGTTCCAGTCGTTGGAGTCGGAGGAGGGTGCTCTTCGCTTTATTGACCGCCTGTCAAAACTCGCGGACGGGAAAAATATCCTGCTCGATATCCACTCCATCCCCTGGCTAGACAGCCTGGAGCTGGGCGCATTGCTGGAGGTCAACAAGCAGTGCCGTGCGCAGGGCAAGCGTTTGATTCTATTTGCGCCGCGCCCCAAAGTGCGCCGCCTGCTTGCGACCTGCCGACTGAACGACTACTTTGACACCGCCAACCACCTCAACAAAATCGAGGCGCTTCTGAAACACCTTTCGGAGGATATGGATGGTGGCACCGTTTACGAAGAAGGTTTATTGACGCTTGAACTGCCGCTCGAACTGACCGCCGCAACGCTTCCTACCTTTGAAAAGGAGGCCGATTTCATCCACCACGAACTTCAGCAGGAGGGGATCCTAAAGACCGTGTCGGTCGATGCCGCCCGGCTTGATTTCATCGACAGTTCCGGCCTCGGCTTTCTCATTGCCCTCAAAAAGGCCACGCAGGACGAAGGTGTATCCATGTCCATCGCCAACATGCCTCAAAAACCCCGGCGCATTTTTGAAGTTGCCCGCGTCGATAAGCTCCTCCTACACGCATAGGCAGAGTCCACAGATTGCACGGATTTTGGAAGCTATTGATTTGGACAGGATCAACAGGAAGTACAGGATTTTCTTTAGTTTTAACTTCTTACCATTCTGTCAAATACTCCGTCTTTAGCGGAGTGTTCCTAAACCAACCAAGCTCGTTATTGACCACAAAGACGCTAAGAAGCAAAGATTTTGAATTATGTTTCCTTTTCGTCTTCGTGTCTTGTATGTCTTTTCAATCAATTCAATGCATGTAGGGAAAAAGGATTTTGAGAAGGTTCTACGTATATTTTTATGGTGAGAGCTCTAGTTTTCCGCAGAAGAAGAGAATGCTCACTCGATA
>CAZWZW010000075.1:0-13061 GCA_964639125.1 uncultured Verrucomicrobiota bacterium | reverse complement strand
GATATCACTATACAAAACACCGTTTCCTTCATTTCCATTCCCGGATCTAGGTTTATCTCTTCTAGGTGACACTTTCTTTAGAGTCCAGCTCAAACGTATGAGAAAGTAACTGGGCAGGTTGCATGGAGTCTGCTTGTCAGGTTTAGGGGGAAATCTTGGGGGTTTACGGCTAAACCTATACTTAGGGAGTTGTTCATTGTTCTGCTGGGACTTGAGGAATAACTTGTAATCCTCAAAACAAGAGGTCCCTTTAACCACGGAGAAAGAACATGAGTACCGATAAGAAAAAATTTGTGAATGATCTGATCGACAAGATGACGCTGGAGCAGAAGGTGGGTCAGTGCTTTGTCATCGGGTTCTGCGGAACCGTCGTGACACCGGCCATTCTGGAGCGCATCCGCAAGATCAAGCCGGCGGGTATCCGTGCCGGGTTGACCTTCCGCGCCAAGACCGCATTGCACGACCCGTATGCCACCAGCGAAGTGTTTGCCCATCGCGTGTTGCGCGATCCTAAAGGCAGCGTAAAGGATATCATCCCGGGCATCCTCCCGCCGCATTGTACCAACGAAGAATACTGCGAATTTCTCAATACCATGAAGGAAGAGGCGCTCAAGGACGGGCTCGGTATTCCGCTGCACATCACGATGGACATGGAAGGCGACGTGAGCTGCGACTATACCCGCGGCGGCCTCTTCAATCTTCCAGCTCCAATGGGCGCTACCGTCTCTGGCGACACGCAGATGGCGTATGATGCCGCCTGGGCAACCGGTCGGCAGCTCAACGCCCTAGGCGTTAACTGGCTGCACTCCCCGGTGCTCGATACCAATACCGAGCCGATGAACCCGGAAATTGGAACCCGCAGCTACGGCGAAGATCCGGACACGGTTATCGAATACGGCGAACAGGGCTACAAAGGCTTCAAGGAAGCCGGCATTATCACCACCGGCAAACACTTCCCGGGCCGTGGCGAATCCGTGACCGATGCCCACCGCGGACTGCCGGTCATCGATATGCCGCGCGAAGAAATGGAAAAGCACCTCAAGCCATTCAAGGCCATGGTCGACGCGGGCATTCCGTGCATCATGACCGCCCATACGGTCTATCCCTGTCTCGATCCCGACAATGCCGCCACGCTTTCCAAGCCGATCCTGACCGATCTGCTCAAAAACGAGTGGGGTTTTGAGGGGTGTGTCACGACCGATGATATCACCATGGGCGGCATCGTGGAAAAATATGAAGTCTACGAAGCCTGTGTGGCCTCGCTCAATGCCGGGTGCGATCTGATCCTGCTGCGCGACGAAGCACCGCTGATCGACGAAGTTTTCGAACAGACCGTTCAGGCCGTCAAGGATGGCAAGCTTTCGGAAGAACGTATCAACGATGCCGTTCGCCGTTCGCTCACCGTTAAGTATGACTATGGCCTGTTCGAAAACGGAAACCTGCGCGATGTGGACCAGGCCAGCTCCGGCATCAAGGATCCGAAGGTGGCTCAAATCGCCACGGCTACGGCCGAGGCCGCCACTCGGGTGCTCCGTGATGAAGCTGGTGTGCTTCCGCTTGCGAAGGAGAAAAGGGTGCTGGTGATTGAGCAACGCTGCCCGTTGCATTTCCGTACCGAAACACAAAAGTGTCATCCGGGCATCTTCTGGGAAGAATTCTTCCAGTACACGGATTCCCCGGGGCAGGTCGAAGTGGAAATGGTGCCGACCGAATACGACATGAAGCGCATTATGAAACGCATCGAAGCGGACGAGTTTGATGTCATCGTTACGTCGAACTATTACGACCGTCGTGCCCACTCGAAGAGCGTCTTTGTCGACGAAATGGTCAAGGCCACCGACAAGCCGGTTATTGTCGTGACGAACTCGCCGTATCCGTACACTGTGGACGACGCCTACAAGACGGTCATCTGCACCTATGGCGTCTCGCCCGAATCACTCACCGCCGCAGTGAAGACAATTTATGGAGATAAATAGGAAACCCTAACTTAGCTTCATCAGAAATGTTTTCTGTAGCAGAGCTTAGAATGTAGAAATTTTAAAGGAGTGACCATGAAAGGCTTTGATCTTCCAATTGTCGAAAATCCCCTGAAAACCCGTGCCGATGTGCAGGAGGCGGTGAGGCAGCTTTGTGAGCCGCTCAAACCGCATTACAGCGAGGGGAAGGCACTGGTTCATCTGGGCAACACCTGCACCAACTATGGGGAGCATCGTTGCGAGATGGAGGCCTTTGCCCGTCCGTTTTGGGGGCTGATGCCGCTGGCCGCCGGGGGCGGGGATTCTGACTTTTGGGAAATCTGCCGTACCGGCCTTTTGAACGGCACCAACCCGGTTCATCCGGAATACTGGGGTGAGCTGGTGGATGTCGATCAACTGGCGGTGGAAATGCCGCCGATCGCCTTGGCGATGGCCCTGGCACCGGATGTTTTCTGGACCCCATTTACGGATGCGCAACGCACGCGCGTTGCCGAATGGATGGATCAGATCAATCATTATAAGATGTCCGATAACAACTGGCGGGCGTTCCCTGTTCTGGTCAATGCCTCGTTGAAAAAAGCAGGCATGCCCTACAATGCGGAAGTGATGAATACCGGACTCCAGCGGCTGGAAGACTTCTATCTTGGGGAAGGATGGTATTCCGATGGAACCGGCAAACGCATGGATTACTATATTCCGTTTGCTCTTCATTTTTATACGTTGATCTATGCCAAGCTGATGGGCGACGAGGATCCGGAACGCTCCGCTGTTTTCCGGGAACGAGCCTGTGTTTTTGCCAAGGATTATCTCCATTGGTTCACCGCCGATGGCGCGGCATTGCCCTTTGGTCGCAGCCTGACCTACCGATTTGCGCAGGGCGCTTTCTGGGGGGCATTGGCCTTTGCCGATTGTGAAGCGCTTCCCTGGGGTGAAATCAAAGGCCTGTATCTTCGCCACTTGCGCTACTGGTTCAGCCAGCCCATCTTTACGCCGGACGGATTGCTGTCCATCGGGTACACCTATCCCAACCTGCTGATGCGCGAATTCTACAACGGTCCCGGATCGCCCTATTGGGCGATGAAAGCCTTCCTCCCGCTGGCTATTCCGGAAGATCATCCCTTCTGGACAGCAGAGGAACTGCCGTTTCCGCAGGTTGATCAATCGTGCGTGCAGAAGCCGGCTCTAATGCACATCGCCCATTCCGAAAGTCATGACCACCTGGTCGCGTTGACCTCTGGGCAATGGTGTGGGCTGGACTTTGGCCATACCGCCGAAAAATATTCAAAGTTCGCCTACTCTACCCATTTTGGATTCAGTGTTTCGTGTGAAGACACAGGACTGAACAAGGGTGCCTACGATTCCATGCTGGCGCTCAGCGACGGCCAGGATCATTGGCGTGTCCGTCGCCAGTGCGAGTCGTTCGAAATTACCGATGATGCCATTGTTTCGGTATGGAAACCGTGGCCGGATGTGGAGATTGAAACGCGCCTTGAACTGAAGTATCCATGGCACATTCGCACGCATACCATCAAAACGGGAAGGGTGCTTGAAACTGCCGAAGGCGCGTTTTCCGTACCGCGCGAGGATGGCTTGCTGCCGGTGGAAAACGGATCGGATGATCCGGCTGGCGTGCTTTATGGAGGAAGCGGCATTTTGAATGTGGACGGCGATCGAGAAACCACGATTATTGAGCCGATGCCGAATACCAACCTGATTCATCCCCGTACGGTGATCCCCACCTTGGTCGGGCATTTGGAGCCGGGCCAGCACCGTTTGGTATGCGCCGTCCTCGGCGAACCCTCGGAAGAGCAGGCATTGATCGAGTGGAATGCAGCCCTGCAATTGAAGAAGGCTAAGCTAACGGTCTAGAGGACATGGTCATGTCAAAATTGGGAATGGGATTGGTGGGCGTGTCTCTCGTTGCTGATATGACATTTGGACACTCATTTAATCAGGTCGTGTTTTCAGAAGATTTTGAGGCCTATGCCGTGGATCAGCCGCTCCCGCAAAAATCCGGATGGGTACATGTTCAGCATCGCCCTAAAAGCAGATGTCGAGCGTATATCGTTAAAGACAAAAACAATATCTTTAGAACAGGGCGAGACAATCAGGTGCTGCAGATCCAGGACATGAACCTATACGGCAGTATACAGCTGATCGCGGAGGTGGTTCCAGAACCGGGAACAAAGCAGGTTCGGCTGAGTTTCGATGCCTATGAGCCTGAAGGTGAATCGACAGGCTCCCTGGGGATTAAAGTGGGTCGAGGTTCGGTTCACATTAAGAAAAACGAGAGCGTCAATGGGATCAAGCTCAAGCATGGTCACCTCCGGCCGGGTCGCAAAGATGATTATTCCGTAGGGCGCAAATTCCATGTGGATATCTATTTCAATGAAACGTCGTCAAGCAATCAGTATGCCGTGGCGGATGGTACGCAGTATACGCTCGATTCGGGCTCAATGGATGTATGGATCGATGGTAAACGCAAGGTTGAAAGTGCCGTAAGGGAACGTGGCGTGAATAGCCCGACAGCGATCACAAGCCTGCGTATTGAAACATTCTCGTCATCGATGCAGGAGGTGTGGGTCGACAATATCGAGGTTGCGATTCCTCAGGGCTCAGGTATAGAAAAATCAGGCGACAGTCCCGGAGGCTGATTGGTTTTTGGCCTTTGCCGTGGTCCAGGTTAACGGCTCAACCTCTGCGGGATGATTCATATGTCCGATTCGATGGAGCCCGAACGTTTTACCTCATGAGAGTCGGCATGAGGCTGGTTCTGGAAGATGGAATAGGGAAGGGATTGAATGAACATAAAATGGATTTGTTGTGTTTTTCTGGCTGCTGTTGCAACAACGGCCTGTGCGGTATCGTCAACGGACATCGATGCAGATCATGAGCGGATCAAGCAGCGCTATGTCCAGTTCCTGATCGGGACCGATCAAACCTTCGCCGGAAAATACGGTGCGGAAGCCGCTGCCGGTTTTCTGGAACGGGTTGGAGGGCCGATCCAAAAGGCAATGAAGTTTGATTTCACAAAGGATGTTGGGAAAACCTTCCATATCTTCCAGAACGAGCCGGGCTATAAGGAGGAATTTTCGGTTTATTCGACGATCCTTCAACAATACCTGCTGGCGCTGGCCTACGGCTACACGGTGAATGCACCGGACAGCCCCTACTACAAGAACCCGACGGTGCTGAAGTGCTACCTCGACTGTCTGGACTATCTCTATGGTCGTGGCGTACGTGACGGAATGACTTTCCATTATAATGAAAACCGCATGAACATGGAAGGTGCGCCGAAGCCGGAAGGCGGTGCGGGCAACCTCGTTAAAATGGAATTGCGCATGGGGGCCTTCTGCCAGTCGGTGCTGTTGATGGAACCCTACTTCAGGAACACAGACACGTTCAAACGGACACGCGCACTCGTGCGGCATCTGGAAATGCTGGGTAAAACTTCCGGACATGTTCGCTATTATGATCCGTTCACCAATCCCGACGAATTCAAGTATCGTGCACAGTCCGACGCCATTCAGAACTATGGCGACACCACACTCGTTTCCGCGCTCTTGGAAAGCAACGGAAAGCGTCGCAGTGAAATGCTGCTGGATGCCAAACGGGTGTTTACCGATTCGCTCAAAGTGATTCCCGGCTGGGCGGATACCATCAAGCCCGATTTTACCGGCTATCATCATCGTGGCATCTATGGCAATGCCTACACCGGAGGTTTTATTCCGCAGGCCGCGTTCGGCGTATATGTTCTCGACGGCACACACTATGCCGTTGATCCGGAGTCGGTTGCGAATGTCAGGGAGCTGATCAAAACCTACCGACTCTATTGTCAGAAATATTCAATGCCCTTCGGTATTCGCGGGCGCATGCCGGTCAATACGGACAATATCAATAGACAGGTCTTTCCCGGGATTCTGATCTATGCCTCGGCGCTTGGGCTCAACAATGCCGAAATGAAAGGCATCTTCAAGCGGCTGTGGAGTCTCGACGATGTGACGCTCGAATTTCTCTTTTTCGGCGGGCGCGGAAAAATCTTCCGGGGTATGTACTGCCTCGACATGCTGGAGCAGCTCGAAACCGAAACGATCGTTCCCGAAGAAGACCCGAACGGATTTTGGTATAAACCCTACGGTGGGTTGGCGATTCACCGCCGCGCCGATTGGATGGCCGCGGTCAAGGGCTACAGTAAATATATCTGGGATTATGAAAATGGCGGTAAGCTCGAAAATATCTATGGTCAATATTTCAGCCACGGTTCGTTGACGATTTTTGCTCGGGGCAATCCCGTCAACGATATCGATAGCGGCTATAATCTGAACGAAGGGTGGGATTGGTATCGTATGCCCGGCACCACCGCCGTGCACTTTCCGATCAAGTCGCGCAAGACGCTGGAGCACCGGCAATTTAGCCCTGAGTCATTCCTTGGTGGCGTTTCGGCCGACGGCCAAAACGGCGCGGTTGGGATGGTGCTTAATCAAAAGAAATTTGGCGATGGTACGCGCATCAATCTCAAGGCACACAAAAGCGTATTCTTTGTCGACGACTTTATCCTGATGCTCGGCTCCAATATTTCCGGCGGAGACGGCAAGCACGCGGTGGAAACGACCCTGTTCCAATCCTTCCTTCCGACGGGGTCGGACTTCGGACTATCCAAATCGGCTTTGGCCGACGTCGCAGGGAATCGATACTACGTGCCCGAAGCCGGCAAGCTGAAATTGTTCAAAGGTATTCAGAAATCATACCTAGACAATGGGAAAACACCGACTACGGGAAAGTATGCGGTCGCCTGGTTCGACCACGGGCGCACCCCGAAGGATGCCGGATATGAAGCCGGTATTGGCGTACGCGGTGCGGCGAAAAAGAACTATGAGGTGGTGCGCAAGGACAACGGCCTGCACCAGGTCCGCTTCCCGGACGAAGGGCTGATCGGCTATCTCTTTTTTGAAGCGGGCGAAAGCTCTGGGGGTCCGGTGGCCAGTGTCAGCGATCACTGTCTGGTCATGGCACAGAAGACCAGCGGCGGCATGCATCTGGGCGTGGCCAATCCCGACCTCAACTTTGTCGATCGCGATTTTGAAGTCGAATACGGCTTTATTAATGAAGGAGAGAATCAGTACCTGCCCAGTCGTCCACAGCCGGTTGAGGTTGTGCTGAACGGAAAGTGGGGGCTAAAATTGCCAACACAAAAAGTTTCCGTGGTATCGAAAAGCGACACCATGACCACGTTGCGATTCGGCTGCATTCACGGAATGGATATTCGTGTTGAACTGATCAAGGAGTAGACCATGCAACGCAGACAATTTCTTCAATCATGTGGTGCGACATCAGGGATGCTGCTCGCGGGATGCAAGACCGCTAAGCGGGCGAAGTCGGACAAGATCAATATCTTGTTTATCATGGATGACCAGCACCGCGGCGACTGCATTGGCGCCGCTGGGGCGGATTGGCTGAAGACGCCGAACCTGGACCGGCTGGCGAATGAAGGGGCCATGTTTACCCGTGCCTATTCCTCCACTCCGTCCTGCCTGCCGGCGCGTGCGGGGATCCTGACCGGGCTGCGTCCGTGGAACCACGGGTTGCTCTCGTTCCTTGCCATCCCGAACAAATACAAGGTGGAGATGCCGCAGCTCTTTACCGACGCGGGTTACCGCACCCACGTGGCCGGCAAGAATCACTTTTATGGCGCGAAGCATGGCTACCAGACCTGCGAGGTGGAGGAAATCGATAAGCGCTTGCGCCCCGACGGGCTCTACCGCGACGACTACATGCGCTGGATGCAGCTCAATCATCCCGACAAACATCCGAAGGGCGGCGCACCCAGTTTTACCGATCATCGCGGCAACCGTCCATGGCCGTATGATGAAGCAACGCATCCGACCACCTGGACGGCGGAGCGCGCCAAGGCCTTCCTTCGCGAGTATGACGGCGATGCTCCGTGGTTCCTCAAGTTTTCCTGTCACCGTCCCCATCCGCCCTTCGATGCGCCGAAGCGTCTGATGGAATACTACAAGGCGCAGGAGTTGCCGAAGCCCGTGGTCGGGGATTGGGCCGAGGAAAAATTCGGCAATGCAACCGGCTCAATGTACAACTCCCCGAGTTCGGGAATTGGGCATTATCCCGCTTCCGAAATCCACGACTCGCGCGCCGCTTACTATGCCTCCATCGCGTACGTCGACGAAAAGATTGGCGAGGTTCTGGAGGTGCTGGAAGAGCGAGGCGAACTCGAAAACACGCTGATTCTCTTTACCGCGGATCACGGCGATATGATGGGCGACCATCATCACTGGCGGAAGGTCTATGCCTATGAGCCGAGCGCCCATGTTCCGATGGTGATCCGCTGGCCGGAAGCACTCAATATCCCGATGGAGCGCGGGCAGAAGCTGGAGCATCTGGTGGAGCTGCGCGATATCATGCCGACCTTCCTCGACGCCGCCGGGCTTCCAATCCCAGGAAGTATCGATGGTGATAGCATGGTCAGGATTCTGCGTGATCCCGGTTGCGAATGGCGTCAGGTGCTCGATCTCGAACACGGCTCGCAATATTTTGCCGAGCAGGCCTATGTGGCGCTGACCGACAGGCAGTATAAATATATTCGATTTATGCAGACGGGCGAAGAGCAGCTGTTCGATCTTAAGAATGATCCGATGGAAACGAAGAATATCACCGATCCGAAACGGCTGTCCGCATGGCGCAAGCGCATGGTCGCTTTCCTTGAAGAGCGCGGTGAGGAGTGGGTGAAAAACGGTGAGCTGGTCCGGCAAACCAAGCGTATGCGCTACGGCCCGAACTTTGCCAAAAACATGCTCGAGCCCGCCGATCCCGGACCCGAGGCGCGTTTCAACAAGCCGCAAGATCCGGTGCCGCTGGCTGAATATCTGAAAATGCTGAAGAAAGTGACGCCCTATGTGGCGGCCGATCCCAACGCGCAACGACCATACTAGAGCAACTCTCTTTCAATTTGTCGCAACGACAGGGCCGCCGGGCCGGCGGCGATACGTATCGCAGGCGGCCCGCCTGCCATACCAGACGACAAATTAAGAAGAAAATGCTCTGGAGCGAATTAAGTGTGATGTTGTGGAGGGATGACCACCAGAGCGGAACAGAACTTAGCTTGTATAGGAGGAACAGAGCCCGTCCCTCCACTTGAAAGAAGGTGATATGAAAAACAGATTCTTGATGTTGCTTGGCCTCTTCTGTGCATGCGTGAAAGCCCATGCACAACCAGCAGCACTCCTCTATAAAAATTCGTTCGATGCGCCGGAAGCGCTGTCCGACTGGGTCATGGAAGGGCCGGGCGTGGCGCAGGTTGAAGAGGGCCGGTTGTTCATCCATTCCAAGTGGGCCGATGATCTGGAAGGCCTTCAGGGCCAAATGGACCTGCTCAAAGACGGCGGCGAAAAATATTATCCGTTCATCGAGCAGTGGGTGAAGGAACGCGAACCGGAAAACCTCGATAAGTATGTACTGAAGAAGTGGAAGCCGGGCAAGTTTGCCGGCGGTCATATCCAGTTTTGGAACAAGCAGGCCCATCCGGAAAACTTTTTGATCCGGCTGACGTTTCAGGCCGCCAACCCGTATCCCTTGCATATGGTCACCTTCTGCGGCCGCGGTGTGAACGGCGAGGACGTGCTCGATCCCGCGCTGAAACCGCGGTTCGGCCTCGCCGCGCAATATATGTATGGTGACATCCAAAACTACCGCATCAGCTACTGGGCCGGTTCCCGAGGTACCAGTAATATGCGCCGCGCACCGGGCCGCAAACTAACCGCAAAAGAATCCGGTGACGTGCCCTCGATCGCGCTTGAGCGTCCGGTGAACCTGGAGATCTTCCGCTGGAACGGCCGCGTGGTGTTCAAGTGCGATGGAAAAACGCTCGTCGATTGGACCGACGATGAGCCGTTCGGCGATGGCTTCTTTTCGCTGCGGCTAATGGCCGCCGCCAAGGGCTGGTACGACGACTATGAAGTCTATGAGCTGCACGAAAATCCTTTCACCTATTCCGGCAAGGGCGAAAGCATCACCTCGCGCCTGTCCGCCCAGCGCGACGTCCCGAAGCCGGAGGATATCGTTGATGGACGTTTCATTGTAGTGGGAAATCGAGAACCGGAAGGGAAGCTCTATCGCGACGTCATCAACACCTACAAAGGGAATCCCGTTTATCGCTTCGAGGCTTCGCCCAAGGTCAACCGCGTCGAGCTGACCACCTGCTACGGGAGCAACCTCGAAGGATTAAGCGAGGAGGAAATCGCCGAGCTCTCCTCGATCGCAAATCTTTATGTGAATAACGACCAGGGGCATTATGGCGACACGATCACCTATGAATGGAACGCGCGATTCCCTGAACCATTAAAAAACGACGCAAAAGGCATCTTTGCGCAGTGGCACGGCCGTCCCGACCGCACGCTGGTTATCACGCCGGAAGGGGAGCGGAAGATTCTGCCGGCTGGGGAATACATTGCACTTCGAAATTCAATGAAAGTGACGGATCAGCATATCGGACTTGATCCGAAAACCGGCAAGCCGAACGGGTGGAAATTCGACGGCTCCGCGGGTGGTCCCATTGCGGCGTTTAAGTTCCAGGACGGCCATATGTGCCTGCTGGTTCGGAACGACCCCAACGCGCGCTCCGACAACACCGTTCGCATCAAACCCAAACCCGTTGTCCGTCGCGAGCAGGCGATTGGCAACAAGACGGGTGCGTGTATTTTCGAGAAGCCGATCGCGGAAATTCCGATTGGCGAATGGATCAATTTCAAGGTTCAGTTCAAGTATTCGAAATACGATCTCAATCACGATGATCCGCTGGAGTCGGGTTTCGCGAAGGTTTGGATCAATGGCGAGCTCGTCGCCGACTGGACCGGTGACGTCGGCAAGAACGATGAGAAGGGGCCGTACTTCAAATACGGGATCTACAAACCCGGAAAGGATGGCTTCAAGGTAGATTGCGCCGGCTTCACTCAAACCATTGAATAGTGTAGACGTGATTGCGACAGCAGTTAGCAATCTTTCCAGCTTCGTTGCTCACGAGCGGACGGGGTGGTTTAGCTGCAAAGGAACGTAAAGGTAGGGACGGCTCGCCGAGCCGTCCGCTCGGAGGATCCGGTTCTGTCGCATGGCAGCAATGCTTTGCGTGCGTGCGGCGCGCTCGGTGTGCACGCCCTTCCCGTTATGGGCCTCATCCTGACATTTGCCGCAACCGTTTCCGCGGTACCACACACAAAAAATCGCGATACGTTTTATCCGAACGCCGACAGCGTGATCCGCGGAAAACGGATGCCACAGGAGGGCGTTGCCCCGCAGCTTGTCCGCCATAGCTTGATGCGTCGGCGAAAGACTTCTCCCTCCTGCCGCTTCAAAATTCCTGTATGACGATACGCATATTTTCAGGGTGAAATTGGTGAGGAGTCGGTTGTGAATAAGAAAAAGGGATCAGGAAAAAACTGGATTCTAAAATTCATCGGCTGACCTTTTCCCCTTTCAAGTTCGCGGAACTTGATCCCAGGGCGGCAGTCATGCACTTCTTCTTTTCCTGCATCCGACCGAGCGTCGAGATCAGTCAAGAATAAGCACATCACTTAACCCTGGGTAATTTATTGGCCGACTCCGGCCAGATCGTTAAATTGGTATCGCAGCCTGCCGCACTAATATTTCTCCACAAGGTTTTCCTCTTCGCTATCTGCGCAATGAGGGGAAATCCCCCGCAAACACTTTTAAATATAATATTATTGAGTGATATATAAAAAAGTACGATTATCGGATTTCTAATTGTAAATAGTGTATAGGGGGAAGCATGAAGGTTAAAACTCTACTCGTTCCATCCGTTGCGTTGCTACTATCAATGGCAGTTGGTGCACCTCTTCCTACAGAAATGGCCGTCGTTGGTGTTGTTGAAAGCCTCTCCGAACTCGAATCAATGTTCGTTGAGCGGCAATATCTATTTCTTCCAGTCAGTCCTCCTTCCGAGGATGTGTATGTTCATTCCTCTAAAACCGTAGTTCCGGTGGACTGGAAAAAGTTTCCGAAGGATTTCACCAAACAGATGTATGCAGAGATGGATGAGAACGGCTATCCGATCTACAGAGTCTTAATTTATGAAGATCCGATAACCCGTGAGACGGTCTTTTTAAATTCCTACGATACCGAAGTGTACCGCCTGGCAGCTGAAAAAAATTATGACCCGTATGCTTGGCAAAAAGTGTTTTTCCAATTGGAGGACGGTGAAAAGCTCGGTGAATGGGAGCAATGGCTCTACGACCCTGCACATGTTGCATCTGAAATTGTTCTAATTCCTGACCTTTTTCATGAAGACTACTTGGCTACCCAGGAAGCACAAGCGATGCAATCAATGGCCATGGCTCCCATGTCCATGATGATGTCGTTGCCGGCAGTAGTCACAAATCTCCAGATGGCCATCGGAAGCACCACCAACGGGACTGTAGAGCTGGAGATCGGGTGGCCTTCCTCCTTTACCAACGAGTTGGAAATCTTTGCCACTACCGATCTTGCCGAGCATGTGTGGCAAGTGGTCTATACGGACATCACCACCTCAAGTGCCACTAATTTTTCCTGGATGAACTGGGATTCCACCAATACGCCGAAGTGCTTCTATATCGCAAGCAATTCCGATGTGGATTCGGATGGAGACGGCTTGGCCGATGGGCGTGAAACATACGTCTATGGCTCGGAGCCTGACGATCAAGACTCAGACGATGATGGCCTAGACGATGACGTCGAGGTGGGGGCTTCACCCCCGACCGATCCCTCAGACGACGACAGGCAGGCCCCGGTGATATCCATCGCTTCACCTGTGAACAACATCGTGGTGGTTCCGTGATGAAGGACGTGGGTATGCGAATCATCAAACTTTTTAAATCGGGGATAGGTCGAATGAAAATTTTTGAAAGTAAAAATGTTGCGGTGAAGGCCGGCTTGGTTTTGTTGTATGGTTTGGCCGGGGTCGTTCGTGCCCATCCACGGCCAAAGGGGGGCGCTCTGAGAAAAAAATGCATGTTGTTGGTTTTTACTTTATGGGTATCCCCTTCGCTGGACTCGGTACTACATCTTGTGTTTTGGCTTTCT
>CAZWZW010000074.1:0-13265 GCA_964639125.1 uncultured Verrucomicrobiota bacterium | reverse complement strand
CAAAACTCGTTGTCGGAATTCGAGGCCACATTACGACATGGCGCGTTCATTCTTTTCGGCGGCCTTTCCGGAGCCCTGCTGGCGACCTACTTCATCGCCCGGCGATTCCAGCGCAGTATTTGCGATCCCATCGAATCCCTTTCCTCCTCCGCAAAAACCATTGCGAACACAGCAGACTTCAGCCAGCGAACAAAAGTCCATGCCGAAGATGAGATCGGCCAGTTGGCCATGAACTTCAACCACATGCTGACCGAGCTTCAAAAACGCGATGCAGAGTTGCGATGCAACCAGACCCGCTTTCGCACCCTGATCGACGAAGCCATGGATGCCATTCTCATTATTCAGCAAAACGGGATTGTTGTGGACTTCAACCCGATGGCAGTCTCCTGCCTGAGGGATAGCCGCACAGGACTGCTACACCGTAATATCAGCGAAATTATCCCCGAATTCTCCCCCGAAAAATTCCAGGATCTATGGCGGACCACTTTCGCGGGAACTCACCCTATCCTCAAAACGGATATGCTGCGGAAGGACCATTCCAGCGGCCCTGTCGAAATCAAACTCGTAGCCGCAAGTCAAGCATCCGGAGACTTGCTCATCGCGTTTTGCCGCGACGTCACCGAACGTTTAAAACTGGAGGAGCAACTGAAAGTGACCGAGGAAAATCTTCGGCAAAGCCAGAAAATGGACTCGATCGGCCAACTCGCCGGGGGCATTGCCCATGACTTCAACAACATGCTTGCCGGTATCGTAAGCTCAGCCGAGCTATTGAAGATTCTTGCCGAAAGCGATCAAAGTCTGCGGTATACCGGCTTTATTCTCTCCGCGGCCAAACAGGCTTCCGATCTCACGGAAAAGCTGCTGAACTTTTCAAGAAAAGGGGTTATGTCCCCCGTGCCCTTCGACATCAACGCCACCGTTCGCGGTGCCATTGCCATTCTGGAGCGCACCATTGACCCACGCATTCAGATTATTGAAAACTATGGCAGTAATCCGGACCCGGTCTCCGGCGATGCCGCATTGATCCAGAATGTTGTCCTCAACCTTGCCTTTAACGCCCGCGATGCCATGCATAGTGAAGGTGTGCTCTCCGTAACCACAGGCCGATCAACGCTTTCGGAAAAAGACTGCCACGGCATTCCCTTTAAAATTGCGCCGGGCGACCACGCCTTCATCACCGTTCAGGATACGGGGTGCGGTATTTCCAAGGCACAGCAACAAAAGATTTTTGAGCCAAAGGATCTCGGCACAGGATCCGGCATGGGATTGTCATCTGTTTATGGCACGATACAGAGTCATCATGGTGCCGTCCTCGTCGAAAGCGAGGAAGGCAAGGGAACTACTTTCACCATTCTTCTTCCTGTCACCAACAAAATGCCGAACAGCGAGACAGCAAACCAAAGCATAACCGCTTCCCGGTCGGGCACCGGATGCATCCTGCTCGTCGACGACGACGAAATCATTCGGACCATCGTTCCGGAAATGCTGGAAGAAATCGGTTACATGACGATCACCGCAAAGAACGGAGAAGAAGGCATCCGGAAATTCCTGGATAACGAGGAAAACATTGAACTCGTCATTCTCGACATGGTCATGCCGCTGATGGATGGGGCCACCTGCTTTTCCGGGCTGCGAAGAATCAACCCCGACATCAAGGTAATTGCCTCGTCCGGCTCTGCGCAACACACTTCAACGCACATGCTCAAGGAAGAAGGGTTTTCCGGGCTCATCAAAAAGCCATTCGACTTCAATACCCTGAAAGAGGTCATTTCAGAGGTCGCTGGTTCCCAGATAGAACCGCAGAGTTCGACCTACCGCCCGAACCTCAGAGCATAATGCAGCAGCAACAGAAGCGCGGCCACTCCGAATTCAATCAAGGCGATGCGTTGAACATTAAGATCCCCCGCCAACTTCTTCCATTTTTCCTGAAAGAGCAGTCCAAGCGAGCCGTCCACCATAAACATGATGCCCGCCCAAAAAAGAACTGTGGAAAAAATATCCATAACCAATCAGGGGAATCCCTTATTGCTCCTCAAGAACCAACCGATAATAACGAGCGGCCTCTTCAGCCGTCAACTGAACCTTGAGGTGAATCGTGGAAGCCCCGCCCGTCCATTCCACAATTTCCGGTACGGTATTGCTCCATGCCGACAAGGTTCCGGACTCAACCACATGTGAGCGGCCCAGCATGCGCCGGTCAATGGCATAGTCGATCAGCACAGACGAACGACCAAAGACATCGACCCCGGATTGAATGGAAAGATTCGGCCGTTCATTTACAGCCAGCCAATCATCAAACAGGATCGGCGCATTGGTGGCCCCATCGATCACAATATTAAAATCCACGAAGACATCGTCTGCTGGAGCAACCGCCGATGTGCCGGACTGATAGGCGCGCAATGTGATATTTCCCGTCTCACTGCCCAGATGCAATACATGGTTTGTTTCGCCAATCGAAACGGAGAACGGTCCGTCGTAGACTTCCATCTGCACCGGCAGGCCACTGCTCGAATAGGCATTCACCTGCACCGCTCCCCCGCCCTGGAGCTGGTTCGCAACGGGCTCAACAAAAATATGCTGGATCTCTTCCGCAATGCGGAACGAACGCAACACCGGCAAGGCGGGCGCATAGGTGGTGTCGCCCGGCTGACTCGCCACCACCTCCACCACCCCGGTTCCGGCGAAGGACAGCACATTGCCCAGCACGATGGCAGGGCCGGACTGCACCGCAAAAGAAACCGGCAACCCGCTATCGGCCACAGCATTGAGCGCAACCGACCCAAACGTTAGTTTCTGATGGGGTATCGCATCGAAAGAAATATGCTGCGCCAAGCCACTCGGTGCCGGTTGATTCATCACCCCAACCGCATCGAGGTCAAAGCCGGCGGTAATTGAAGTGGGATACGGGTCGTATATCGAAAAACCCTCTGAATCCAGATCCAGTCCATCCCCGGCAATATCGACGATTCGCACATACTGTACATTCGAGACATCGAGGCTGGGGAAATTGTTCGTAAACGCAGAAACATAGTCGGAACTAAAGCTGTGTGATCCAGCCTGGATCGCATCCGCAACCAGCTGAAGCTCGGCGAGATCAAAAGGAGTTCCGTACCCCTGCCGATACTTTCCTCCAAACCCATGTATGAACGTTGGGTCAACCGTTCCGAAAGCGGCTACGGGATCGTCTGTATAAGAATAGCTGGGGAAACGAACAAAATTTGTTCCATCCGACGAAACCTCAACCCACCCCAGTTCGAGAAACGAATCGCTCACCGAGTTTTCAAACACAGCAAAATCAAAACCCGCCCCATCGGAAATACCCTGAGAAAAGGTGAGCGTGATCTGCCCGCGACGCCCCAGCACGACCACATCGAATGAGGTACCTGTCGCGGGTCCTAGCGCCTTGACCGGCGTCTTCCACCCCTCGGCAACATCTGCTCCATATTGCACATTCGTATATCCATCTGCCCATGCCACAATGGCATTGCTGGACATAGGTATGGCCGTGGAACCGGGCTGGTTCGCGGCACCTGCAAATGGAAACGTCGGGCGGTAAGCATTTGCCGCCAAGGCCAAACCCACTCCTGCCACCATGCATAGAATTCGTCTTTTCATATTAAAACAACAGCGTAAGTCCAACTCGGAAACTGCGTCCTGAACCGGGATAAAAACCACCACTGTATGCAGTGGAAGCATAGTTCTCGTCGAATAGGTTGTGGATGGAAAAATTGACCTCGGCGTAATCCGTCATGGCAATGTTGACCCGCAGGCCCAGCAGGCCATAGGCATCCAACTTTCTTCGTTCATTCGGTTCATCATTCCCTTGGAACTGTTCCGAAACGTAGACATGAGTAAACGCCAATCGCATCTCTTTTATAGGCTTAATCCAAAAGCTGGATACCCCGTAGGCCCATGGAACCAGCGGTACATGATTCCCATCATTTACGCCTCCGCGCAAACGGGCATCGACAAACGTCCAGCGAGTGGTCGCTCCATACCATTTCCGATCCCACTCCACGTCCGCTTCGGCACCGACCCGACGGGTTTTCCCAATATTACGATTTAGATTTGCCACATCGTCAAAGACAATTTCATTGTCGAGCATCAGATAAAATCCCGTCCAGGATGTCGCCCACTCCTGCCCCTTGTGCTTTAAACCAAGCTCAAAATTATTACCGGTTTCCGGCTCCAGCTTTTTATTCAACGGAACAGCTAGATCAAAGCCTTGATAGGCGGCCACTTCATCGAACGTGGGATATCGATAAACCCGGTTGTACCCAGCCCAAAGTTCCCCCCGTTCCGAGAGCTTATGCGCCAGAGAGAGCTCCGCCGCCCACCCATCTTTATTTACCGTACCCTCGTAGGAATCCCCGGGAACAACATCACCCCGATTCGTCGTCTTATCCCGTTCTGCATAACGATTATACGTGCCGGCATACTCAAAACGGGCACCCCCGTTCAACACCGTATCTTTCATGACCGTGTGTTGAGCAAAAACATAAGGCGAAACCGTAAGGCGCTCAAAATCCGCCCATGCATCCACCACAGCCTGAGTTTCGTTCAAATATCGATCCAAACTCAGCGCATCATAATTTAAATCCACGCCGGTCATGACAAAATCATCGCGAGAGCCCACCCGCATCCGAGGCCCAAGTGAAGCGCCGAATATATCAAATCGTTGATATACTCCACCCAAGGATGTATCTCGTTCGCGAAAATTAAATCCGGAACTGACACGAGCGGCTCCCCAGTTTCGTTCCGTTTCATACAGCACGGTAAACTGTCCGCTTTGATCCTCCGATGCTTCACCGCCTGCACGGGTTGACTGCGTTGGATCTGTCTTCATCTGATCATAGTCCAAGGGTCCAGTGAATTCAATATAGCTATCGCTAAGGGACCCGCGGAAGGTTAGCGTATCCGTATCGTTGGCATACCATGTCAAACTGCCATATGCAGTCGTTGCGCGAGTAGCCGAATTGGAGCGGAAGCCATCCAGGCTGTAATGGCTTACTCCCGCATGGTAGTCAAACTCGTCAACACTGCCGCTGTAGTCCGTTGATCCGGCCAGATAGCCGAAGCTGCCCATCTCGCCATCAACCCGAACCCCGGAATCCGCGCCTCGCCGGGTCGTAATTTTCACTACGCCGGAAAGGGCGTGATTTCCGTAGAGCACATTCTGCCCGCCGCGGATTACCTCGATCCGGTCTATGTTTCCGAGCGGAAGGTCCTGCCATTCAATACCGCCCATATCGGGGCGGTTCATTTTGTGGCCATCGACGAGCACCAGTGTCCGCAGGTGGCTGTTGTCGCCAAAGCCGCGCATGGAAATCTGGCCATCCGTATTATTTCCCGATGTACTGCGTATAAGGACGTTGGCCTCGTTCTGCAAGAGCTCAGGAACGGAAACCGCGCCGGATTGTTCAATCGTGGCGCGATCAATTACGGTTACATCGGATGCCGTATCCACGGCCATCAAATCCAGATCGTCCAGCCGCGGAGCAGATACAACAATGGTGTTGCTGCCTGCAAAGGCAGGCAACGCAAACAACAATGCAGCAATGAACCACGGTCGGATCGACATGGGTGCTTCCTTAAATTCGGAAACGGCGTACGACGGCCAGGCCGGCGGAACTCATCAGCAACAGCACAATGGTGCCCGGCTCAGGAATGGCTTGCACAGTCAAGTTATCCATCGCGAAATAGGCGGGCGTATTCATGCCGAAATCGCCGTTGTCGGAAGAAGAGAGCGAAAAGCCCAAAGCACTGACATTGGTTCCCAAGCCACTGAGATCCACCCAGGCCCAATCGGCGACAATGGATCCGGTGGTTCCGGTATAATCGGCGAGGAGGAAATCAACGGTACCCTGACTGGACGCCGAGTCGTCGAAGCCTTCGATCGTCAACTTGAACCAGTCGTTGCTGGCCGTGGTAAACTGCCGCGCAAACGCATCACCGTTGAGCATACTGAGTCCGGCATAGGTTGTGTTGTTGGCATAAAAACCTTGTACGGTCGTTGCGACGGGCAGTGTAATCACCGAGCGAGCTGTAAACGGATGCGCATAAATTGCATAGGACCCTCCATCACCCATCCCCCTTCCGTCGCCATAGACGGCATACTGGTTTCCGAAACCGGCGGTGGTCGTGTCGTTTACGCTGGAATAGGTCATGCCGTCCCATGCAAATCCGCCATAGGAGACTTCGTGACTGAACGTCACACCACTGTCGGTCCAGTCGTGGCTGCCATCCGTGGATGCGGAGAAAGCGGAATTGTTCCCGGTTGTGCCAAGTCCGTCAAATGTGATGACCGTGTCGGCAAGTGCTGTTCCCGCCAGGGAGGCCACCATGGCAAGTGCGAGTTTTTTGTTCATTTTCATTCCTTTCGCCTGTAAATCGCAGGCATTGATTTTGATTTAAGTTATCTCTCACAGGCACAAAAAAACCGCGCCAAGGGGGGCCTGGAACGGTAAGCCATTGATCCCCCTTTAATGCGAAAGAGTCCAACATCTTGAAGGCCTGAAAGGTCTGGCTTAGGGAATCATCCCATTACAGTTGCGCTACAGCGCCGGATTTTCACCGGCTTCCATCAGGTGCTTCAGATGAGGGGAAGCTATGGACTTCTCGTAACGATGTCAACCGGAAAGCGCTGAGGTTGGAAAGGACAGAAAAAACGATGCGATTCAGAGGTCTTAACCCAAACCGGAAACGCTAATATCGAGATCCCGGATCAACCCATCGGTCAAATGATAAACCCAGCCGTGCACGGTCAACTGCTGCCCACGCTGCCAGGCATTGCGGGTGACGGTGGTGTTGCAGACGTTGGATACCTGCTCAATCACATTTAGCTCGCACAGGCGATCTTTCCGTTTTTCGGCATCCTCGATGGCATCAAGCTGCTCGCGGTGGAAGCGATAGACATCGCGAATATGCCGCAACCAATTGTCGATCAGACCATAGTCTTCGGCATCCATCGCCGCGTCAACGCCGCCGCACCCATAGTGTCCGCAGACAATGATGTGTTTCACCTTGAGCACTTCCACCGCATACTGAAGGACCGACAGGCAATTCAGGTCGGTATGAACAACCACGTTGGCAATGTTGCGATGAACAAACACTTCTCCCGCCGGAAGATTCACGATCTCATTGGCCGGCACCCGGCTGTCCGCACAGCCAATCCAAAGATATTCCGGGTTCTGCTGTTTCGACAACTGCTCAAAAAAACCCGGCTGCTCACGGTTGATCCGCCGCGCCCATGCTTGATTGTTTTCCAAAAGGTGATTCAGTGCATCCATAATGACCTCGCTCGTTGACCCGACATTCTTCCTCCCCTGCAAAAAATTACCAGCCGAAACTGACAAACTTTGAATGCCGGTTAAGCGTTTTCTCCGGCCACCCAGCCCGTCGTCCAGCACAGCTGAAGCGAATAACCGCCGGAGGGTCGTGTGATGTGCAAAAGGTCGCCCACAATGTAAAGATTGGAAAACAAGCGGGACCGCATGGTGCGCATATCCACCTCGGTCAGATCAACGCCGCCATCGCAAACCACCGCCCAGTCATAACCCATCGTACCGGAAATCGTCAGCGGCAAACCTTTCAGCACACGGGCAATATGCTTACGCTCCTCCAGCATCACCCCATTCACTTTTTTACTCAGCAGCTCCGCAGGCAGATGCTCCCCCACCGCGCGCGCCATACCGACCGGGGCCAGCAGTTTGAGCACATTGCGCACCATCTTGTTCTTGTTGTCATTGAAGATTTCCAGCACTCGGCGGTCCACCAGATGAATCTCCGCAGCCGGAAACAAATCAATCGTCCCTGCTACCGGCCCCTGCTTGAGCAGTTTTTTTACTTCGTGCGCACTGTTAAGAATCAAGGGGCCCGAAAGACCGAAATGGGTAAACAACAACTTCCCGGTCTTGCAGATCGAGGAACCAGCTGCCCCCGTAAATGTAATCGACATAGGCTCCAGCGTAGTGCCCGACAGATCCTTCACCCACGGGTCTTTGACCCGTAGCGGGACAATATCCGGAGTAGCCGCCTGAACGGTATGGCCCAGCTTCTGCAACCATCGGAGTCCGTCACCGGTGGAGCCGGTTTCTTTATAGGAAGACCCGCCGACAGCCAAAATGATGCTCGCCGCACGGAAGGTACCCTGATTGGTTTCAACCCCGCGAATGTGGCCCTCCTCCACCAGCAGGCGTTTCACCTCGCTTCCGAAATGAACCGCCACATCATGTTCGTGCATATATTCGCTCAATACGCGCGTCACATCGGATGCCTTTTGGGTCTCGGGAAAGGCGCGCTTGCGCTCCTCGACAACCAGCGGCAGCCCACGCTCTTCAAAAAAATCAAACGTGTCCTGCACCGCGAACCGGGAAAAAGGTGAAAACAAAAATTTGGCCTCATCGCCAAAAAAGCTCAGAAAGGCACGCGTATCAAACTCGGCATTGGTAATGTTGCAGCGACCGCCCCCCGTCAGCTCAAGCTTAGCCCCAAGCCGGCGATTCTTCTCCAGCAGCAGAACGCGCCGACCATACTCCGCCGCATGCCCCGCCGCCATCATTCCGGCAGGGCCCCCGCCCACCACGATTACATCATATTTTCCCATGCGGGAAATCTAGCAGATGGCCAGCGCATGGCGATTGAATTTGAAGTGGTGCTCAGCAAGCCGCTGGTTTATTCATGAAAGTTGAACGTCCGAACCGGCCATGAGCCGATTAAAGACCATCGATCTGCAGACGGAGAAACTGTTTGGATTCATCCTCGGTCGAGATGCGGTTGGTGACGGCATTGAAACCGGTCCCGAAGCCATTGGTTGCAGTACCCAGCACTTGATAACCGGTGTTGGTCCAGCCCGCGCCGGAGACGAGATTGGTATTGGTTTCGAGGAAGTAGTTCAGCCCCGCCAAAGCGGCATCATTATTTTCGGGGTGGATAAAATAGAGCCAATTCGTTCCGCCACGTTCCTCAATACCATATACCGAGCCATATCCTGTATCGCCGGAATTGGTCGGATCACCGCCCAAACCAAACTCATACAGATTATTCAGCAGGTCGCCATCCGGATTTGCGGTGCTATTGGCATTCGTTCCGCTCAATGCAAATCCGGAGGCCCACGAGGCATACATGCTGTCAAGACCCGAAGCCATCGGAACCACAGCTGCGATCGAGTTTCCGATGCGGACTTCATCGATTGAGGCCACCTCATCCGAACCCAGGCTGAATAGAACGGAGGTAAGATTTCCGAAGCCCGATCCCGTTCCTGTAATCGTATCTGTAGCTGAGCCGGTAACATCTTGAAGATCTGTCGGATTTAACCAAACCGTCAACCCACCGCCATCCAGGTCGACCTTCATGACAACGAGAATATCTGAAAGGGCATACGGACTGGAATCAGGACCGGTACGCACATCGATGCCGGCAATGATGGGGTCGCTATACGTACCGAAATTACTTGATGTGGAGCGGAATCCTGCGGCAATAGTCGTTATCGGATTTGCCGATTCGCCTACAGGTGCAGATTGAAGCCCCGTCATCATGCCCCAACTGTCGCCTTCCTGAAAATTAAGCAGATAGCTGGCAAAGATCGTTCCATTGCTAAGTGCATTCATTGAAAGCTGCAGATTCTTGGTGCCGCCTGCGGTTTCAGCCAAGCCGGCGGAATTACCTGAGGTCAGCAGGCTGTTTCCCTGATCATCCATATATTCAAGACCGGCTTTGTAAACCATGCGGAAGTTGGTGTCCGCAAGGGTAAATCCAGATCCGGTTGCTCCGGTCTGATCCACGCGAGCACCAAGGGTTCCATCAAAACCCTCGTAGGCATACAGTACAGGAGGAGGTGGAATGGAGGAGGTCACGGCAAAGTTATCCACAAAGATGTCTCCGGCCGGCCGGCCATCCCAATCCCAAAACTGTTCAAGGAAACGGATCTGGAGGGTATCTCCAATATCATCTTTCGCCACAGTGTACTCGAGGTCAAAATTCACAGGGGCATATTCGTTCTTATCGTAATTCCAAATCAGCAGAGGCGGGGACGGTTCGGCCAGCAGCTGGTTGTCGGTCTTGTTCCATAGTTGCGGTTTCAGGAAGATGTGGTTTGTATTGTCGTTGTACAGGCCACATGAGAACACGATGGTTTCATCCTCTTGCATTGTTCCACCGATATCCAAAGCGATGGCTTCGTCGCCCACGATCGCGTTTTGCGTGTCGAGAATCAGGCCGCCGTCATTGCGCAGACCATCGCCTGTAATCTCCATGCCGACTGTATAATTGGCAATGTTGGTTGTGGGATCTCCATCATTCCAATCCTTGGCACTGAAACCGTCGTGCACGATCACGGTAGGTGTTGAGCCAATATCCATCCAGTTTGGAAAGGTATTGGTAGCGGTGCTGAAATCATCGCTGATGGGGGTGATGACCGCATGCGACGAAACAGAACACAGCAGCATTGCCAGGAAAGGACGGGGCATCAGTATTTTTATTCTGCTCATGGTGTTTTCTTTGGTTGACTATTTCGGTCGATCAATATGGAACCAGTGTAAGAGGATAAGCTATTTCCCCAAATGATATATGTGCGCAAAAGAACGTGCTTATATGCGCCACACCAATCGTTCCTCATTTCAGGTGATGATAAAAAAAGCCCCGGGATGAACCGGGGCGTTCGAATTCTGCTCAGTTGCAGCTAGAGCTGTTCAACGCTCAGCTTGATGAACTGCTTGGCTTCATCGTCGGTCGAGATACGGTTGGTGACGGCGTTGAAGCCGGTACCGAAACCGTCTACAGCTGTACCACGCACCTCATAGTTGGCATTGGTCCAGCCAGGCGCACTCACGAGATCGGTGTCGGTCTCGAGGGAGTATTTGAGTCCGGGATCGTTGCGCTCGGGATGGATGTAGTAGAGCCAGTTGGTCCCACCGTCTGTTCCTGTTACCGATACCGGGCTGAAGCCGTTGACGCCGGAGTTGGTCGGGTTTCCATTGAGGCCGTATTCAGCCAGATTGGAAAGACCGTCGTTGTCGTCGTCACCGAGTGCACCTCCAACCAGGTCATAGTCCGAGGCCCAGGATGCATACGTAACGGCTGCGGATTCAATGGATTCAATGGTCACCGAAATGTTATCGAGGAAGATACCACCCGCACTGGTATAGCCGCCGCTGTCGGTACTGATCTGGATGCCACCGACGGTACCGGTTGCACCAACGGCAATATCGTATGAGCCGGTGATCGTGGTCCATGTTCCGTCCGTCGATGTTTCTCCGGTGCTGTCGTCATTGAAGTCGAAGGTTTGCGCGAGGGCGGCCAAACCATACCACGCATCGGACACATTCAATCCCGGATCGGTATTGTGGCTATTCACCTTAACCGTCCAGTTGGTAGGTTCGAGATTTCCATTGGCGTCATAACCCAGAATATCAAAGCTCCAGCTTACGCGGGTAATGTTGCTGACGCTCTGTCCACCCATCGTCATGTCCAGTTTCTGGATGTAGATACCGAAGTCGCTATTCCCCGTATTTATCGTTTTCAAATAAAGCGCTTTGGCATGTGCGCCACCTTTGTCGCGGATAATATAATCTGTACCGGTGCTCCTGCCATTAAAGGCCAGTGTGTTGACCACGGCATTGCTTCCAATATATCCCGTATCGGACGTGTAGTCGTATTTTGGAAGGTTGTTGGTCAACACGGTTCCGGCCGACCCGTCATCATTGAAATTCCAAGACAGCTGCGTTGCGGGGTTCTGCACCGTTTCAACATCGACTTTAATGTTGTCGAGGAAGATACCACCGCCACTGGTGTAGCCTCCGTTGTCGGCACTGATCTGAATGCCGCCCACGCTTCCTGCAGCACCAACCGCAATGTCGTAGGAGCCTGTGACCGATGTCCAGGTCGCGTCATCAGCAACAAAGGTAAAGGTCTGGTTTGTCACCTTGCCTGCACCATTGAACCAAGCATCGGAGACGTTCAGGTTTTGGCTGGTGTTATCGATATTCAGCTTAACCGTCCAGTTGGTGGGATCGAGATTGCCATTGGTGTCATTGCCCAGAATATCGAACGAATAGGTTACCCGCGTCACATTTGTGACGTTTTGACCGCCTAGCGTATAGTCCAGCTTTTGGATATATACCCCGAAGTCGGCGTTTACGGTGTTAATCGGTTTAATCCTCAAGGCATTTTCATGTCCTGTACCTTTGTTCGCAATGTCGTAGTCGGCGGAAGAGCTTTTTGCATTGAAGGCCAGCGTGTTGACCACGGCATTGCTTCCGACATACTCCTGATTGGAGGTATAATCATATTGAGCAAGATTGTTTGTGAGCACGCCGGAATCGCTGTTGAAATCCCAGGCCAGGTGTATGTCGCTCGAAGGGGCGGCGCTGGAAACGGAAAAGTTATCCACGTAAATGTCACGTGCTTTTGACGTGACGGCATCGCGAAAACGGATCTGGAGGGTATCGCCATCATCACTGGCCTGCACGGTATAGCCGAGGCTGAAATCTACGGCTTTATAGGAAACGTTGTTATAGTTCTTCACCCTTGTGGCGCCACTTTCTGCCAGCAAAGTGCTATCGGTCAGGTTCCACAACTGGATATTCACATCGGTATAACTGGTATTGTCGTTGTAGAGATTTCCTGAAAAAGTAATGACTCGGTTCGATTCCATCGTACCGCCGATGGTCAGGCCGATGGCTTCATCGCCGGAAACCGTATTCGTCGTATCAAGCCGGAGCCCGCCGTCGTTCAGGAGGCCATCACCCGTAATCTCCATACCCCCGGCATAGTTGGTAATATAGGTTCCATCGTCCCCGTCATACCAATCCTGGGCGCTATTACCGTCGTACTTGATGTCTGCGGTAGTCGTTCCAACGTCCACCCAGTTCGAGAAGGTGTTGAGGCTGGTATCGAAGTCATCGCTGGTTGCGGTGATGGCCGCCATTGAGGATACAGCGGTAAACCACAAGCCTGCGATGGCCAGCATAAGTATCATTCTTAGCTTTCTTTTCATTCTCTAATACTCCCTTTTCTATTCGTTCTCCAGAAGCCGTTGGACTCCCAATCTTTTATTCCATCCTGAAGCACAAAGAGCATGACTCACACGCACACTCCTCTTCTTCCGATGTATATGTTCTAACTCAGGTTCTGGCAAAGCGATAGAGGTAATGTGCGCAATACGACCACCTCATATGCGTCACAAATGAACCCTGAAAAACAGGTCTTTGTTTGGTTCTTCTGGGTTTTTTATGGTGGAGGGGCAGCGGCCTCGCTGACCTTCGGTC
>CAZWZW010000073.1:0-13400 GCA_964639125.1 uncultured Verrucomicrobiota bacterium | reverse complement strand
ATACAGATGCAGGATCTGATGGATCATGTGTTTGATCGATGTATAAACCTGGAGAAATAACTATGCTGATGCAATGTGTAACCCGCATCGTCGTGATTTTCGCGACAGTAACCCTGATTGAAAGTAGTGCTATGGCTAAAGACGTAAAGGTTGAAACTTCCCACAACTTCGAACTTCCCGCGGCTGCAGTCTGGGACCTGATCGCCGGCTTCAATACCCTGCCTGACTATCACGCCTCCGTGCCGGCTAGTCGGTTGAGCAAGGGCGGTGCCGTTCGCTATCTCACGATTTCAGAAGAGGCGGGTGGGGGCACCGTGGTCGAACGACTGGTGAATTACGATGACGACGCGATGACCTTCAGCTACAAAATCATCGAACTGATCGACTGCCCGATGCCTTTTAGAGAGTACCAGGCCTGGGTCAGGCTCGAAGCAACGGGTGGGCATGCCTGCACGCTATACTGGAATAGTTCATTCAACGTCGAAGGCTCAAGCAAGGAAGAGGCCGAGGATCTTGCGCGTGTGATCTACCAGGGTTGCTACGATGGAATCACGCGAGTTTTGGAAACTAAGTAATCTTATGGATCATAAAAAGGACTATGCTATGCATCGTACGATAAGCAACGCATTGTGTATGAAAAGAATCTCCACCATCGCGCTCACACTTTTTGTATTAACGACGTCCTGTTTCTCGGCGAATCCGTCGAGTCAGGCTGACTATCCGTTGGGCGTCTTTAATTTCGATTTCGCCCGGCTGGGCGCGGACGAAGCCGGTCAGATTAGTGAATTGAAATCGATTGGCTATGGTGGGTTGGTTATGAATTTAACGAATCCCAAAGAACTTAAGACGCTGAAGCGGTATCAATCGGCAATCGGCGATGACCCCTTCAAGGTTTACGCCGGGTATGTTGTCGTCGATTTCGCAAAAGATCTCGCGGCCCAGAATACCTACCTTGATAAGGTGGTTAAAGCCCTTAAGAAATCGGATGCTAAACTGTGGGTTATTCTGCGCGTACGGGGCGGACAGAAAGTCGAACGCAAACAGATCGTCGATTTTCTGCGATCCGCAGCGGAACGGACGAAGAACAACGGGGTCGAACTGGTTATCTATCCACACTGGTCCGGGAACAATCCCCTCAACGTCTGCCTCATCGAATCCGCGGAGGATGCCATCCCTTATGTGGAGGAAATAGGAAGCGATAATCTTTTCATATCGCTCCACCTCTGCCATGAAATCAAAGCGGGCAATGGGGATCGACTCGATGAGGTGGCGGCCCGGATCAAGCCCTGGCTTCGGCTGCCTTCGATTAACGGCGCCGACGTGGATGCGGTTAACGAGCTGGAAGGCTGGGATCGCGGCATCCAGCCGTTAACGATGGGCGACTACGATTCATCCAGGCTGATCGATGCCCTGAAATCAGTCGGTTACAAAGGGCCTGTCATCTTGCATACCTGGGGCCTTCAGGATGAAGCCGCCGATCATCACCACACATCCTTTAAGCGATTTCAGGAAATGCTGGATGCGAAATGATTGGGAACGGAAAATCAGTATTACTGTGGTTGAATAGATTATTCTGCGAAAAAAAGTGAAGTCGATATGGAAAAAACAAAAACAGTTTCAATGAAGGTGCGGGCGGCGTGGGGGTTGGGCGGCTGGGCGGATAATTTTATCTTCCAGGTGCTCATCATCCTCGCCTTGCCGATCTACAACATTGAGCTGGGCATTGATCCGGTCTGGGTTGGCTTAGCGCTGATGGTTCCACGTCTATTTGATGCGATTACCGATCCGCTGATGGGCAATATTTCCGACAACACGCGCAGCAAATGGGGACGCCGCCGGCCATGGATATTTGTCGGTGCGCTGGTTTCGGCCATGCTGCTGCCGCTGCTCTGGATGCCGCCGTTTTCGGATAAGGTTGCGGTCATTATTTATTTCGGCGTCATTAGTACGATTTACGCGCTGTCCTATACCATGTTTGTGGTGCCGTATACCGCACTTGGTTTTGAGCTGACCGACGATTATGACGAGCGCACCAAAGTGATGAGCTGGCGCATGTATATCGGCCTCATTGCGGGACTGTGCATCCCGAATCTCTATGTCTGGTGCCAGAACGACCTGTTTGGCGGCGACATCCTGACGGGCGCACGCTGGGTCACCACCCTGGTCGGCCTTTCCGTGCTGATCACCGGCTGTCTGCCGGCGCTGCTCTGCCGTGAAAAGGTCATTGCGAAGCCACAGCCGAAAATAAAACTTGGGAAGGCGATCCTGGAAACGATCAAGGATAAACCCTTCCGGCTGCTGCTTAGCGGCTACATCATTATCATCACCGGCTTGCTGACTTCGGGTGCCATTGCGCTCTATGTGAACATCTATCATGTCTTCGGGGGCGATAAAAAGCTGGCGGCTGAGGTGTCGGCGCTCGGCGGTATGGCCGGCGTTGTCGCGGCCTATCTAGGGGTTCGGCTGGCCGGGTGGATTTCCGCAAAAACCGGCAAGCGCGAAACCATGATCGGCGGGCTCGGCCTCGCGCTGCTCTCGGTTGGAAGCATGGTCTTTACCATGCGTCCGGGCTTTGAGATTACTGAAGTATTCGGATTTAAGTTTCATCCCCAGATTATCTCTTTCTTTTTCTATGGCATGGGGCAGCAGGCCTGCTGGCTGATGATTGATTCGATGACGGCTGATGTGTGCGACGAGGACGAACTGCGAACCGGCCTGCGCCGCGAGGGCATGTTCGGGGCCGTTAAAAGTCTGGCGCTCAAAGCTGGCGTGGCCTTGACCGGACTCACGGGGGGACTGGTGATCAAACTGGCCGGTGCGTCGGATGCTGCGCAGGGCGTTTCGCCGGAGGTGGCGCAAACCCTGAAAACCCTGTTTGTATCGGTCCAGTCCGTCGGCCTTGTTGCTGGAATTCTGGTCTTTGTTTTTTATCCCATCACCCGCGCGAAGTCCGAAGAGACGCGCCGAATTTTAAATCAAAGGAAAACGACGTGCGGCGATGCCGCACGGAATGTCGAATCATGAACAAGGAATATCGAATGAAGAAATGGGTCTACATAACTATTTTGGCTGTTGCTTCCGGTTGTAGTGCGTCGTCGGACGAGGGTTGGGAATATCTGGATAACGGAATCATCAAAATCGGGGTGGATCGGTCGCGCGGAGCGTGTATCGGCTATTTCGGTGAAAGCAAGACGGGGCGCAATCTGCTGAACCATTATGATGAGGGGCGTTTTGTGCAACAGTCGTATTATGGGCAGACGGACGGCTCCGACTGGAATGGAAAGCCGTGGGATTATAATCCGATCCAGGGCGGAAGCTGGGATCGGGTTCCTTCCAAGGTTCGCGACTTTAAAAAGACATCGAATAAACTCTACGCGAAGATCGAGCCGCGCCATTGGGCGAACGGCAAACTCTGCCCGGAAATGGTGATGGAGGAGGCGATTGTGCTGGACGGCGCGGTCGCGCGGATTTCGTTTAAAATGAACTACGCCGGAGAGGATCAGGGCGAAGCTCGTCATCAGGAACTTCCCGCGGTCTTTATCGATGGCGCGTTGCCGAATTTTTATTACACGAAGGACGGGAACCTGACGAACGAAACTCCGCGTATTCTTGCGGAAAACGGGCGAGAAGGCGTTGATGGGTTGGGCCTGGGGGCTTCGACGTCGGAATGGGTGGCCTACCTGGATGATGATGGGTGGGGCGTCGGCATCTATACGCCCGGCACGACCGAATTCACCGCTTACCGCGCTCGCGGTGATGGCACCACCGGTGAGAAAGGATCGGCCTGCTCTTATGTGGCCCCGCTGCGCACGTTTGCGCTTACCAAAGGGTTGGAAGTGAAATATGATGTCTATCTTACAATCGGCACCCTCGACGAAATCAAGGGCCGCTTTGAGCGGCTGAAACAAAAACAGCCTTGAATGGCGGTGTAGTGCCATTTGTTGGCGGAAAACGACTAGTTCAGATAATGATGAAGAGGTAATTTAAGATGATGGAATTGAGCGAATTTAAAAACCCGGGTGTGGAATGGCGCGGAAAGCCATTCTGGAGTTGGAACGGGAAGCTGGAAAAAGACGAGCTGCTGCGACAGATCGATGTCATGAAGGACATGGGCATGGGCGGCTTTTTTATGCACAGCCGCACGGGGCTGGAAACGGAATATCTGGGCGATGAATGGTTTGAGCTCATCAACGCCTGCGCCGACTATGGCGAATCCATCGGCATGGAAGCCTGGCTCTACGATGAAGACCGCTGGCCGTCCGGCCTCGCGGGCGGCATTGTCTCGAAACATCCGGAATTCCGCCAAAAGGCGATTCTGCTCGAGATCGACCCGGAAGGGGAAGGGGAGAACGTCGTTGCGGAATTCGCCTGCGATCTGGATGGATCGATATGCGCCAACCTCGGCTCCGGGGAACAGACCATTCGTTTTTCGATTACCGAGCAGGGCAAGAACAGTTTTTACAACGGCTATACCTACATCGATACGATGAATCGTGACGCAACTAACGCGTTTCTGGAATCGACCCACGAAAAGTATGTAGAGCACTGCGGCGACCGGCTGGGTAAATCCATCAAAGGTGTTTTTACCGACGAACCGCACCGGGGTGCGCTGCTCGACGGTTTTTCCATGTATCGTGAAGACGGCGCGTTTTGCGCACCCTACACCCAGGTGCTGTTTGCGGAATTTGAAAAGCGGTTCGGCTATGATTTGAAAGAACGTCTGCCCGAGTTGTTTCTTCAGGTGGATGGCGAGCGAATCTCGCAGGTGAAATGGCACTATGTGGAATTGCTGCAACAGTTGTTTCTGGAAAACTTCGCGATCCCCTGCAAGGCGTGGTGCGCGGAACACAATCTGGTGCTGAGCGGGCACATTCTGCACGAGGATAACCTGACCGCGCAGACCGCGATGTCGGGTTCCATGATGCGCTACTACGAGCACATGACGTCGCCGGGGGTTGATGTGCTGGGCGAACATAACCTGAACTACTGGATCGTCAAGCAGCTGGCTTCGGCGGCGCGGCAAACCGGAAAGACGCAGCTGCTTTCCGAACTGTACGGCTGTACCGGCTGGCAGATGCCGTTCGCTGGGCATAAGGCCGTGGGCGATTGGCAGGCGTTACTCGGTGTCAATCTGCGTTGTCATCACCTTTCCTGGTATACGATGCGTGGTGAAGCCAAGCGCGATTATCCGGCCAGCATTCTGCATCAGTCGGCCTGGCACAAGGAATACAAACAGGTCGAAGACTATTTTGCGCGCTTTGGTTTCATGATGGCGCAGGGTGAACCCGTCTGCGATCTGCTGGTGCTTAACCCGGTGGAAAGTGTCTGGGCGCAGGTTCACCTCGGTTGGTCCAATACGCTTCAGCTTCAGGATGAACATATCCAAAGGTTGGAAGAGCATTATCAAACCCTCTTTACCTGGTTGCTCGGCTCGCAGGTTGATTTTGATTATGGCGATGAGGAGATGTTGAGCCGCCTCGGATCGGTGGAGGAAGGCCTGCTTCGCGTCGGAGAGGCGAAATATAAGACCGTTCTTGTCAGCGGTGTTGAAACCATTCGGAGTTCCACGTTGAAGCTTTTGGATCAGTTCGTGGAAGCCGGTGGAAAAGTGGTCATCGCCGGTGATGCGCCCACCCATGTTGACGCCAAGCAATACGCAATACGGAATACGCAGTACACCCGCATTGCATTCTCAAAAGAGGCCATCCTTTCCCATGTGCCTTCCTCGCTCGCTTCGGTGGATGATCCGGACATTTTCGGTCAGCTACGCGAAACGGATGATGGGCTGATCTTTGCGGCGCTGAACGTGAACCGGGACGAACCGGTGGAATGGGCGACGGTTCGAATCAAAACCGAGCTTCCGATCATGGAGTGGAATTGCGAAACCGGCGAGCGCGTCCCCGTCGAAACGGAATCTTCCAAGGGTTGGAAATCGTTTACGACCGACTTCCCGAAGGGGGGGCAAAAGCTTTGGGTTGCATGTGCCGGGGACAGGAATGTCCCCGCTCCGTTGGGTTTGCGGGAACAGGAGCGGGGACATTCCTGTCCCCGAACGCTAAGCGGACCTTTTGACTTTTCCTTGTCCGAACCGAATATCTGTGTGCTGGATTTTGCGGAATATCGACTGGACGAAGGCGAATGGAATCCGGACAAAGAAGTGCTGAAGGTCGATCAGATTGTGCGGGATCGCCACGAGGTGCCGCGCCGTGGCGGACAGATGCTGCAACCCTGGTTTGTGGCACAGCATCCGGTTCAGGAACTGTGCGATGTCGAACTGAAATTCAGTTTTGATATTGAAGCCCTTCCGGAATGGCTGGATCTCGTTTTTGAGGAGCCGGAAAACTTTTCGGTTGAGATCAATGGCCAGGCGGTCGACGTCTCGGCGGCCGAGGCGTGGATCGATATCGCCTTGCACCGCATACGTATTCCGTCGGAACTTCCCGTCATGGGAAAAAATGAAATTATTCTGAAAACGCGTTACACCGAAAACAGCAATATCGAAGCGATTTATCTGTTGGGCGAATTCGGCGTTCAACTAAGCAACATCCAGCGAACACTGGTTCCAATGGTTGGAAAACTGGAGGTCGGGGACATCGGAGCGCAGGGCTTTCCGTTCTATTCCGCCGCGATCACCTACCATATTCCGGTGCCTGAAAACGCGCGGGAAATCCGATTGCCGGAAATCGGCGGTGCCTGTGCGAAGGTGGGCGAACAAGTACTGGGTTGGGCTCCGTTCGAAGCGGAGCTATCTGGTGAGGATGCGGTGGTGGATGTTGAGGTGGTGTTGACTCGCCGCAATACGTTCGGCCCGTTGCACGATAAAGTACAGGACCGGTACTGGGTCGGGCCACAGCACTTTATCACCGAAGGGGATGAGTGGAGCGACGAATGCATTTTCGTGCCGGCGGGATTGTTAAAACCGGTTGAAGTGAGTTGCAGCTATGAGCGAGAACAGGAGCGTTATGAAAAATCTATGGGTGGGAATCGCAAGTCTGACAATCGGGATATTGCTGAGCGGGTGTAAAGAAGAACAAAAACCCAATATTATTTTTATTCATCGCGGATGATCTGGGCTATGTCGATATCGGTGGCTATGCCGAGCATGTGACCGGGACCCCCGTTGCCGACCAGTTTTACGAAACGCCGAATCTCGACCGCCTGATGTCGGAAGGGTTGAGTTTTTCGCGCGCCTATGCCACGCAGCTTTGTTCGCCCACCCGGGCCAGTGTAATCACCGGAAAATATGCGCCGAGTCTCGGGTTCACAACGGCATCGTGGTACGGCATGCCGACCTATTATATGGCCGGAAAAACGCCGCCCGAAGGTGCGCATCCGCAGGACGTGCTTTATCACTTTGATGAAATCGAAGAACAGCAGGCGTGGCTGAACCGCGAAAAAAATATATGGGACTGGTGATCGGTATGGACCGTCAGGTCGGCCGCGTGCTGGCATACACCGACCCTCGATCCTGTAAATTAGAACGTGGCGACAAATCTCGGCATTCTCTCATCGGATCAGCTCATTGAGTTGCCTTTGCCAACCTCATCCACCTCCGGTTTCTACCGAGTGGAAGTCAGCTATCCGTAGCCCAGGGTAGGGACGGTTCGCCGAACCGTCCGCCCGTCCGCAAAGTCGATCCAGTGTGCGGCGGGTGAACCACTTCGTTATATTTTACGGTTCTTCTCGAAAGAGCGTCTTATCGACATTTCCGTCCGAAGGGCCAGAACGAACCGTCCTTCCGCTCGGCTGGAAGGCATCGTACCTCAGCCATTCCAGCCCTACAAATTACACAGCAAGCAGCGGGGTATTAAACCCGAAGCTTTGCAATAAATTGCTGGTTTTTCGGAAAACCATCCACACGATCCAGCAGCCCATCGGCGGTGTCGTGCCACTTGACCAGCAGGATCGGATCGGATTTGTCGATGGGGTTCATGTGAAAGGTAGGGCGCGCTCGCCGAGCGCGCCGTCCGCTCAGCTGGAGGATCGCGCGCCGCGCGACCGGGCGGAGAACCTCCGCCCCTCCACGCATGGGGGCTTTTCGTGTCTTTGCATGGCGTTGAAATGCCATTGATTGGCAGGAATGTACTATTGGCTCAATTCGGCTGGCGGTATATTGTGTGGTATGACTATCAAATCGCATTTTTTAGTGGCAGTCGGGGTCGTATGTACGGTGCTGACTGAAACCGGTTACGCGAAAAAAAATACAGAGCGGCCGAATATCATCTTCATCCTGGCGGATGATATTTCGCCGCGGGAATATGCATTTTACGGCGGTCGGTTGGAGTCGCCGACACTGGAAAAAATGGCGACCGAAGGGCTCTATTTTGAGACCGCTTGGGCCACGCCGCGTTGCATGCCGACCCGCGCGATGCTGCTGACCGGAAAATATGCGTTCCGGCAGAAGGTCTTCGAGAACCAGATTAACCCGCGTGGCGAGGACGGATACATTAAACCGCTGGGCGAGCGTTTTCCGAATACGCTCGGTTCTCTGATGACGGCGAATGGGTATCGCACGGCGATGGTGGGCAAGCTCCAGACCGGTGATGTGAAAAGCTTTGGCTTCACCCGCTGGTGTACGGTGAGCCATGATGCGGATCAACGGGTCGGAAAATTTAAGGTCTTCGACATGCGGCATACGTATAACGATGTCGACGGCGAGATCGATGACCGGAAAAATGTGCATAGCACGGATTCGCTATTTGAATACCTGTATGATTTCACCGCCGAAAAATCGGATGATCCCTGGTTCGTTTATATGCCACTCGATTTACCGCACTGGGTGCGTAATCCGGAGAATCCCACCAAGTGGGGGCCGCCGTGGGTGCCGGTACTGGATTCAACCGGAGAAAAGACCGGGGAGATGGTGCAGAATGATTTTGGGGCGTGTGTGCGCTACATCGACTATAAGATTGGCCAGTTCGTGGAACATCTGAAAAAAACGGGTCAGTTGGAGAATACCATCATCATGTATGCGGGTGACAACGGAACCAACCTCTATGGAAAATCGAATCCCGATTCCGAAAAAGGGCCGCGTGTTCCGTTTGTGGTGTATGCACCCGGTTATCTCAAACCGACGGGCGCCAGTCATGAGCTGATCGATTTTACGGATGTCATTCCGACGTGTGTGGAGCTGGCCGGCGGTACACTGCCGAACGATGATGTCTTCGACGGTCACAGTTTTGCACCGTTGATTCTCGGCACACCGTTCGAGGGGCGCGAATGGATCTTTTCTCAGTGGTACGGTTGCCGTTGGCTACGTACTCAAAACTGGCTGATCGATGGGCGCGGCCGGATATATGACTGTGGAGAGAATCGTAATGAATGGGTTAAAGACGCCTATAAAGACGTCACGGAATCGCGGGATGAACGCGTGGTGTATGTGCGCAAGAAGCTGGAGAAGATTTTGAAAAAACTGCCCGCGCCTGATTTCAACAATCCGGAGCTGGCCGGCCAGTGGGAAAAGCAGTGGTTTAACAGTAAGAAGTTCGTCGACCCGTATGTGCCGCCATATCTGAAAAAAGAACTTTAACCACAGGATACACAAAGGACACAGAATGAGAAGTTTTTCATATAATATAGCAGGCCGTACGTTGTGTTTCCTGAGCATTTTGTGGTCAACCCATATCGTTATGTCTGATCCTGTCGGTGAACTGAAGGAGGAGACGTTTAAGAATCCGCCGAACGATTACCGTATCACCCAATACCAGTTGACCTCGCAGACGCTGAAGAAATATCCACAATACGGCGTGGGCGGCGTGATGGCCTTCTTTTACAGCATCCTCTACCCGGAATGCGGGAAGCAGCAGTATAAGCTGGGCGAAAACGGGCCGGAAATCATCGGCGAGCTGGTCGATGCCGCGCGAGCTCAGGATTATAAGGTCTGGCTGGCGGATGACTGGGGGTATCCGAGCGGCATGGCTGGCGGCCGGGTCGTCGCGGAAAATCCTGACTTTGAAGTGCGCAGCCTGGTGATGCTTACAGAGAATGGACAGGGCAAAATTCCCATTGATTTTTCCCTGCCGGATGATCTGTATGATATTGTGTATGCCTCGCTATATTCTGTAAGTAACGGTGCGGTACAATTACCGGTTGAAACCGGGAGCCGGAGCATCTCGGGCAAAGGGATTTCCGGAGATTGGAAACTTCGGGTTTTTGCGCGTTACACCCGCAACAAAGATACGCAGGCACAATCCACGGTTCGGCAGTTTGGTCACACGGGTCATTATCCGGATCTCATGAACCGCGAGGCGGTGTCGCGCTTTATTGCCAATATGCACGAACCGATTCTGGCGCAGATCGATGATCCGGCCAGCAAGGTGGAGGGCTTTTATTGTAACGAGCCCAACCTCATGCAGACGCACTGGGACCGGAAAACAAGAGCCCCGTATGCCTGCGCGCCGTGGAGCGCTGAATTGCCGGCCCGGTTTAAGGCCATGCACGGCTATGATCTGTTCAGCGTATTGCCCGCCATCTTTGAGGGCGAAGACGATGCCGCGCGGCGCGCGCGGATTCATTATCGGCAGGCGGTCGCGGATCTGCTGACGGATAGTTTTTCGCGCCAGATCCGCGAGTGGTGTAATGCGCGCGGGATCAAATCGAGCGGCCATTTCCTGTTGAATGATTATCTGACCCAGCATGTGCAGGGCTATGGCGACCTGATGAAATTTGTGTCCGAGTTTGATGTGCCCGCACTGGATATTCCGATTCCTAATCCGGACGAGTTCCTGGAGTTCAATTATCAGCAGTCGCGCTTTTTTAGCTCGGTCGCGGCCTGGAAGAAAAAGGATCTGACGATGATGTTGCTGGATCCCATCATTGGCGGCTATGGCCGCAGTCGGCTTTCGCCGGATATTCCACTGCTGTTGAACTCCATCAACATGGCCTCGTTTCATGGCGTGAACCACTTTACCTCGTATTTGCCGTTTGAAGCGCGGAGTGGAAAAGGGGATACCGGTCGTCAAGAAGCGGCTAAAGGGTATTCGGCGGAAGAATTTCGCTTCGTGAACGAATACACCGGCCGTATTACTCAGGTGCTGCGCAGCGCGAAACGCGATGCCGGCGTAGCCCTCTATTATCCCATTGCGATGTTCCAGGCCGATCTGCTGGCTTCGGATATGGGATGGGGGAAAATCAATCAGCTTCATCTGGATAAACAGGAAGCCTGGGATAAAACCGAACTGGAACTGATCAACGGAGATATCAGCTACATGATCGTACATCCGGAAGCGGTGGCCGAAGCGGAAATTACCGAAGGCCGTATGAAAATCGGCTACGGTTCGTATCATACGCTGGTGATGCCGGCGATGGATTTTCTGCCGCTGGATGTGGCGCAGCAACTGGCCCGCTTTCAGGAAGCGGGTGGTAAAGTAATCTGGGTGGATTCGGTGCCCTATGCCGCCGAATATGCAAAACATGATGCGGAGGTTAAAGCACTGCTGGGCCAATCGGCGGCCATATCTATGGAAGCTATTGTTCCAGCCATTGGAACATCGTACTCGGATGACTTTGATCTAAAATTTTCACCGGGGAGCGATCAACTGCTCGTGGGCCGGTTTCGTCAAAACGATAAGCCGGTCTATTTTCTGGTCAACCGGATGCAGGAAGAGCTTCCTGTCAAAATCAGCGGCAAGGGGCAGGTCAAACTGCTCGATCCATCGACCGGTGAAATACAATCGGTCCGGTTGCCGCTACAACGATCGCTGGGGGCGGTCCGGTCCCTGATCGTCATGCCCTAAGGAGATTGCATGGAAAAAGTAAAAGATAAACCGCCGATGAAAGAAAAGCTCTCCTGGGGGCTGGGGGGCTTCAGCGAGCAGATCGCCGTGAACGGCCTGAACAATATGTTCATGCCGATTTTTAATATCGGACTGGGGTTGGATTCCAAGCTGGTAGGCTGGGCAATGGGCATTCCCCGGTTTTTCGATATGATTTCCGACCCGTTGATCGGAAACATGTCCGACAACAGCCGCAGCCGTTTCGGGCGCCGCCGTCCGTTTATTCTGATCGGCGGCATTCTGATGGCGCTGATCTTCGGGCTGACCTTCATGGCTTCGCCCTATATGAGCCAATGGGCGATGTTCGCTTACGCAACGGTCGCCTGCATCCTGTTCTATCTCGCTTATACGGTCTACTCCGTTCCATACACGGCTTTAGGGCTGGAGTTAACGGATGATTATGACGAACGTGCGCACATCCAGAAGTATCGTCTGATCTTCAGTTCGGTGGCTTCTCTGTTTATCATTCCATGGATATATAAGATCTGCCTCATGATCGGAAACCTGTCCAGAAATCTGATCGAGAAGGATACGTTGGCTTGGTATGAAAAGCCCTTTACGATGTGTTCAGGGTTGGTAGCCGACGTTTCTGTGAAAACGGAAGTGCTTGGTGCCCGTTACATGGCATGGATCTGCGCGTTCTTTATTATACTCTCAATTATGCCGGTTTCCTTCATGGTCAAGGAGCGGGGGCGCATAACTAAAAAGGACAAAATCGGGCTGTTCAGTTCTATTAAACTCGTTTCGAAAAACCGTCCATTCGCCTTCTTGCTCGGCATGATTCTGTTAGTGATTACAGGTAACTTTTTTGTGAATCCGCTCTTGATGTATCTGAATATTTTTTACGTTTACGATGGCGATAAGGATGCCGGCGCAACCCTTACGGGGCTTTTCGGAAGCGCACAGGCCATAACGATGCTGATTAGTTCGTTTGTTGTGCCATATCTGGTTCAGTTGCTTGATAAAAAGAAAGTGTTGATGCTAGGACTTTCTATAGGTGCGATCGCAAACTTCTTAAATCTGTTTCTGGTGAACCCGTCGACTCCGAAACTTCAGCTGATTTCTGCAGCGATGCTTGGCTTCGGACTCAACTGCTGCTGGTTACTGAATGGGGCGTTCATTGCAGATGTGTGCGATGCCGATGAGCTGGCCTTTGGCTATCGCCGTGAAGGCATGTTTTCGGCAGCCTTTAGTTTTACTTATAAATTGGCGTTTACTGTCATTACCGTTTCAATGGGTTATCTGCTTGCCGCCGCCGGTTATGAGGGAGGTGCCGATGCAATGACGCCGGAAACGGTTTCACGGTTGCGCTACTTCCTGGTCTTTTTCCCGATGACGTGCCTGATTCTTTCCGCTTTCATCATGAAGTTTTATCCGCTCACTCGTGAACGCATCCACGAGATCCAGGCCGAACTGCGCCAGCGGCAAGAAAAGGTAGGGTAGGGACGGTTCGCCGAACCGTCCGCACTGTAACATGGGAAAAAATGATTATGCTAAAATCCATATTGAAACCGGTTGTTCTGCTTGGAGTTTTTTCTGGTCTGCTGGCTTGTGATGCCGCAGCGGAGCGCCCCAATATTCTGTTCATCGTGGCGGATGATCTCGGGGTGAAGGATCTTGCGTGCT
>CAZWZW010000072.1:7335-13512 GCA_964639125.1 uncultured Verrucomicrobiota bacterium | reverse complement strand
CCTTCCGACATCTATATCTCCCTTACAGGTAGTTGAAAGCAGTCATGCTTCATGCCCGTCCAACTTTATCGTGATGGCTCAGAATTTCGGCAAGCATCTGATCCTTCTCATCGTCCGACATCACTTCCATTTGCAGTTTCGTCATTTTTTTTGCCTGATCGCGATCATCCAGCGCATATCCTGCCTTCGCAGCTTTCATTTCATTTATCGAATCAGAGGCTGCCGACGCGGCCTTTGTAAGGCCTGTTGCGGCAACACCCGCAGCAGCAACGCCACCGGCGGCTTTTGCTGTCTTTGAAAAAAACAAACGCCTGGATGAATCCACCGTTTCGTTTTTTTTCTTGGCCATGGCTCCCTCCTGAGAACACGATTTCCTGCATGTACAAGCAGCACTAAAATGAATACCTACTATTTTTACGTGCATAGTAAGCATCCTGTCTATGTAATTCAACTACTATTCATGTAAGCTTAATATACTTTATTGACTGCCCATGGGTGTCATGCAACGTTTCATGTCTATTCGAGGTGCGGAATATGGTGCAAACAAAAGACAGCAAGGCCGACAGCCGCTTGCATGTCGCCATTATTGGCGGCGGGGCGGCGGGCATGGCGTGCGCATTGGAGGCGGTTGAAAGGGGGGGGCGCGTCACACTGATTGAGCACCGCGGGCTGGATGCAACGAGTCCTTCTGCTGTTTCGATCTGCACCAAAGTATTGCATCGTGCTGCACAAATGATCCATCTTCGATCATCCAGCCCGTTCGACGCTGCAATATCGCCAACCACACCATCTATTCAGAGCGATGCATTGCTTGAGCTGCAACGCCAGCAGGTCGAGGCTATATGTGAGCGTCGGCTCACAGCACTGCAGAACTCCCAGCATATCAAGCTGATGGAGGGCGAGGCGAGATTTCTCGATAAAGACAAGCTCATCGTGCGTCTTAATGATGACAGCCGTAAATTATCCTTTCGCAAGGTGCCGTTCGATCGCTGTCTGATTGCTTCAGGCTCTATCCCCGAAATTCCGCAGATTCCCGGCTTGGGTGATACGCCTTACTGGACTGCGACCGAAGCATTGGCCAGTCCTGGCATTCCGCCAAGGTTGATTGTGATGGGTTGTTCTGACATCGCCATGGAACTGGGGCAGATATTTGCGCGTCTGGGCAGCCGGGTGGCAATGCTGCCGGGCGAGTCCGTGTTTTTTGCCGAGGAGCCTTTGGTTGACGCTGCAATAACGGATACGTTGAAAGCTGAAGGGATTGCGATCTTTCGCGATACTGAAGCAAATGAAGTCAGTTTTGAAGGCGGTGAGTTTGTGCTTGCCACCAACCGTGGCGAGATGCGTGCCGAGCGGATGCTCGTTGCCACCGGGCGCGTGCCCAATACGCACAGTCTCTGCCTGGATTTGATCGGCGTGGACCTCGGTGTCGAAGGACATGTTCAGGTTGACGACCACATGAGAAGCAGCGTTCCGGATATCTATGCCGCCGGCGATTGCGCCGATATGCCGCCGTTTGCCAACATTGCCGCTGAGGCTGGCAGGTGCGCGGCTGGCAATATTATGACCGGCGATGATGCCAGCCTTGATCTCAACACCGCGCCACGAGCGGCGTTCACCGACCCGCAGGTGGCCACTGTGGGTTTGTTTGAGTCGGAAGCGCCCAGCCGTGGAATCGAGACCGTCAGCCGGATATTGCCACTCGAGCGCTTGCCGAGCGCACTGGTTGACTCCGATATCCGTGGTTTCATCAAGGTGGTCGCGGAAGCCGGGAGCCTGCGCCTGCTCGGCGTGCAGGCGGTAATGCCGCAAGCGGGCGAATTCATCCAGACCGCCGCTGTCGCCCTCGGAGCGCACATGAGCGTGCGGGATGTAGCCGATCAACCGTTTTCTGATCTGACGATGGCGGAGGGGTTACGACTGTGCGCGCGCTTGTTCGGCAATGACGCGCAGTAGCTTTTGTGACTTGTGGGAAACACTATAGACTGGGCGGATATTAATATTGAGCTTTATTATGGGATCACTAGTGTCCCGACATTAAATCGAACAATTTTAACTGGTTAGACATATTGCTCGCCTCCACTGTGATTTAGCCGGTCAGAACAACGGTCTGGTCACATTGGAGCCCTGTGCTCTTGTCCACCGGACAGGAATATAACCGGCGAAACTGGAGGTTGGACTTGGCCCGAATAACGAAGAACACCTAGGATTGGGCCAGGAGATATAATCTGGCAAAATCCACATATTCCCGATCCATGATGTAGAAAGCACCAGGTTTTGGGATCAGCACATCGAGCACTGTTCGGCGACCATTGACACTGTAGTTATTCCTTCTCGATACCGTAGCGTTTCATTTTTTCCCACAGGCTCTTGCGAGAAATACCCAGGTCATAAGCGGCCTGACCAATGGTTCCACCGCTCTTGGTCAGGGCTTGAAGAATCGCTTGGCGCTCTGCACTTTCCACGGAATCTCTCAAGGTATGATGGGATGTAAGCTCATCGTGATCCTCATCAATGCTCATCAGATCATGGGCCATGATGAGCGGCCCATCGCTCAAGGCAACCGCCCGTTCAAGAATATTTCGAAGCTCCCGCACATTGCCTGGGAATGGCATCGACAGAAGGGTGCTCTCGGCTTCCGCAGAAATTCTTTTCACTGGGATGCCCATCTCAATGGCGTGACGTTCGACGAACATGCGGGCAAGGAATAGAATGTCTTCGCGCCGGTCCCGTAACGCGGGTATATGAACTTTTATGACATTGAGACGCCAATATAAGTCCGAGCGAAAACGGCCATCTCTAACCGCCTCGTCAAGTTCTACCTGGGTCGCCGCAATGATGCGAACATCCAGTGGGACCGGTTCATAGCCGCCGACCCGGTCAACGACTTGTTCCTGCAACACCCTCAGCAGTTTGACCTGGGTTTCGGGAGGTATTTCAGCGATCTCGTCGAGAAATATAGTTCCCGCGTTAGCCTGCTCGAAACGACCTATGTGGCGCTTGGCCGCACCAGTGAAAGCGCCTTTCTCGTGGCCAAAAAGTTCGCTCTCGACAAGGTTTTGAGGTAACGCGGCGCAGTTGATCCGGATAAACGGTTTTTTGGCGCGACGGCTGTTGTGATGCAGTAGGGAAGCCACCACTTCCTTGCCGACACCGGATTCACCGGTAATCAGAATGGAACTGTCAACGGTGGACAAGCGGGCGATCAGGCGCTCAATACGGCGCATCGAGGTGCTTTTACCGAGTACACCGCTGCCAGGACGGAATGTCTCACCATCCATGCCAAGAAAATTAGAGGATAAATTCTGGTCTTGAATGCGCGACAGGTTGCGCTGTATTTTCTCAATGAATTCCTGCATGTCGAATGGTTTGGTCAGATAATCCAAGGCACCCGCCTTGACCAGGGCGACAGCATCGGCGATATCTCCATAGGCTGTCATCAGGATCACCGGTATGCCTGGATAGTGTTGCAAGATGTCATAAAACAGGTCCGCCCCGGAACCGTCAGGTAGGCGGATATCGGTAACCACCATATCGACATCGCCTTTTTTAAGCTGATTATGAGCCCCGGCGACATCACAGGCCCCCCTGACCGGAATGCTCTCAAGCCGCAACCTGTCCTCAAGGGGCAGACGCATGATCTCGTCGTCCTCGACAACAAGGACACAGAGGTCGGATACATCGGACTCTGGATTACCCAGGTTGTATTGAGCCTTTGACATAGCCGTTATGTTCTCTCTTCAAGCGACGGCAGGATAACCTGAAACTGCGTTCCGCTGCCCACTTCGCTCTCGATTTTAATAACCCCCCGCATGCTTTCGACCAGCCGGTAAACTATCCACAGCCCGAGCCCGGTACCGTTATTTTTTGTCGTGAAAAACGGGTCGAAAAGCTGGGTCCTGTTTTCTGGTGAAATGCCGGGGCCATCGTCGCGCACCTCAAGGGTAACACAATTGTCTTTTTCGAACGTTCGGAAAACCACTGTACCCTTATCGCCGAGGGCCTGGATAGAATTTTTCATAAGATTGAGGGCAATCTGCTGAACTCGCCGCTGGTTGAACAAAATATCCTTGCCCAGGTGATTGTTCCAGACGACATTGATGTTCCGACCGTTAATTTCCGACTCGATAATGTCGCGAAGGTCTTCAAGGGAGGTGGAATTGCCGGTAATATGCGCGTCTTCGGTACGAAGTTCTATCAACAGACTTTCGACAATATTCTTAATCCGGTTCAGCCCTTTATCCAGGAGGGGAAGATATCGTTGCACCAGTTCCGGATTGTCTGGATGTTTTTTTATATTGTCGATGCAGTTTATCAAGCCTGCCAAGGGGTTGTTGACTTCGTGAGCGACGCCGGCGCTGATCCGTCCAAGCACAACCAGTTTTTCACTGACCGCGATCTGCTCTTCCAGTGATTTTTTTTCCGCCAACTCCTTGGCCATTTTGTTGAAGGCAGAGGCCAGAATGCCAAGTTCATCGTCATTGCTGACAGGTATTGGCTTGATATCCGAGAGTTCTCCTCTGCTGACGGCTTCTATTCCTTCGGTCATCGCGGTAAGCGGCTTTGTAATTCTTCTTGAAATGGCGGTGCCCAACGAACTGCCAATGGCGGCCAGGGCAAGCGTCAAGCCGAGAATAATCATTATCGAGCGCAGGGCCTTAAGGAACAGTTCATGATAGGACAGGCGAACCCGGGCGAAGCCAAGTAATTTTTTATTGGATAATTGTTCATCGGATAAAATAGGAACGACACCCTCAAGGAAACCGTTACTTCCAAAACCGCCTTCGAGAACGCTGGGGGCACGTAGTTTCTTAACTGATTTCAAAAGCTTTTCTTCAACTTTATCATCCGGCGCTAGGGGCATTCCCAAGGGATTCTTATTCGGTTGCAAATGGGCCAGCACCAGTCCTTTGGGGTCGATTACCATGGCGGTGATTATTATGGCTTCGCGCGATTTATCTTGGCCTTTCCGGGTTATTTTCTTCAGGCTTTTGAACAGTGACCAATAATCTTTATGCAGGATATCGTCCGCGGCGGTAACGGAAACCGAATGGGCCAATAGAAGGGACTCGCTCTCCAGTTCGTGATGAAAACGCTGCCAGTCCAGGGTTGCGATTACAACAGCTATCGTGAAGGAAACGCCTGCGACTACGGCCGTAATGGTGAGAGCTAACTTAAAGGAAAGACCGGAAAAGCGTCTAACGCCGATTTTCATCATTTATCTGCCGCTATCTCTTTCTGTTTCCGTTTCGATCCGTTGGTCCAGGGAAGTGCCTTGCGGGTTTTTGCCACCATATTCCGAATGCTGTCGAACAATGTAGCCGGTGAATTGCCAAATCCGTCCAATTCAAGGCCCGTCAGAAACTTTTTACCCTCGGGGTCGCTGGACATTCCCAGCAGAATATCCTTCATTTTTCGAACTATCTTGGGATCGGCGCCAATACGGGCGACTAATGGTGGAAATCCGAACGCCGGTGATTGCATTATAACTCGAGTTTTACCGGCCAATTCGGGGTACTTGTCGTTAACGAATTTCCAGATATAGGAATCGACGGCTCCGCCATCGGCGACCTGTTCGGCAACCGCTTCCACGGTCTCGGCGTGGTTGTAAGTAAAAAATATCTCACGAAAATAGCGCTCCGGAGTTTTTCCCTGGCTGGCAAGCAGATACTGTGGAAACAGGTATCCGGAATTAGACTCCGGGTCCGAGAAGGCGAAAATCTTGCCTTTAAGGTCATCAATAGTCTTATAGGGGCTGTCCTTGGCAACGATGATAAAGGAGTGATAAAGCGGCTTGCCATGGTAAATCGGGACGGAAAGTAACTGGAGAAATTCGGGATCGCGCTTCATGACGAAGGGATAGCCGCATATCCAGGCGAAATCTATGCGTCCGCTCTTTAGCAGGTTCATCTCTTCCCGGTAAGATCTTCGTGTGACAAATTCAACGGGATGTCCCAATTTCTTACCTAGATAGTGAGACCACTGGTCTAAAAAGCGAATGTTTTCCCGGACAACTACGGCGGTCAAACCGAACTGGATAGGTTTGTCGACGCCCTCGTTTATGACATTATCGGCGTAGGCAAGGCTGGGGACATTAACAAACATCCCCAGGATGAGACCCAGGTACGACGCCCACTTCCGGATCATTATAGAAGTCCCGAACGAGCCTGATATTTTTGC
>CAZWZW010000072.1:0-7235 GCA_964639125.1 uncultured Verrucomicrobiota bacterium | reverse complement strand
TATGTTTCTTCCCCCTCCGTTACCCATTCACAGCCAACGTTACCATTCAGTAACACTTTTGATACTTGATTCCGTAGTTTTATGGGGATAAAAATAATATTTAATCATTAATTCAAATACTTGACCTTCATGGCACGGAATATGCGTCTGAGCTTGTAACATAAAGTATCGGCGGCGACAGCCATTCCGTATTTCCGGGAATGGCGCTCCGCTTAAAAAATATAGGAGATCGGGGCGTGAAAAACGGCTTTTACTTCACATGGGGTATGGTGATAGCTGGTGTCTTGGTCGTTTTTGTTGTCGTTGTCGGGGGCTTTTTCGGTGTAGAAGCCTACACCTCCAGTTCAGAGTTCTGCGGTGGTTCCTGCCACACGATGGACGAACAGTACGCCGCCTGGAAGAAAAACAAACACCACGCCGAGCACAACAAGTCAGGCAAACAGGCGGAATGCATAGATTGCCATTTTCTGCCTGGTGGCAAGCTAACCATGAAGGCCCAGTTTGAAGGCTTGCGGCATCTTGCCGCCTATCTTTATGACGCAAAGGCCCCCTTGCCTATTCACCCAAAGGTTCCTGATGGTGCCTGCCTGCAGTCCGGTTGTCACGACAAGGCGAAGCTACAGAATAAGGAAATCAAGTTTTCCGGTGCGAAAAAGAAGAATATCCGCTTCAAGCACAAGGTTCATTTCAGTGATAAGGCCCTGGATGGAAAAAAGCTTTACTGCAATACATGCCATATCAAGGTTACAAAGGAAAAGCACTTCGAGGTTCCCAAGGAAGTTTGCTTTCTTTGCCATTTCAAACCCAGGAATCCGGGGCAGGGTGTCGGTTCCCTGAAGCTTCAGAAGGTCAATTTCACCAAGGGGCCGTCAAAGTGTGAAAATTGTCACACGATCCCGACCAAGTCTCTTCAGTCTCAGTTGACCGAAGGAGAAAAGAACAGGACGCCTATCTCTCACCAGACCATACAAAAAACCGGTGTTCCCTGTGAAAGTTGTCATTTTGATATAGTTCACGGCACCGGAACAGTGATTAAGGGGCGGGTTAACTCTGGTGGATGCCTGAAATGTCACAATAGTGCCCCGGATATCATGGCCAAGGCGAACGATAAGAAGTTAATGCATGACAAGCATATCGACGATCGAAATGCGTTGTGCTTCGACTGCCACGAACAGATTGATCACAAGGCCCGCTCCGCCCATTTGGATCTCGTCACCGCCGACTGTACGCTCTGCCATGACAAGAACCAGCACAAGTATCAGAAAGCCCTGCTTGCCGGTTTAACGGTAACTGATGGCGTTGCCGGAATCCCTATGCTGATGGACAAGGTCAATCTGAATTGCGTTGGCTGCCACACCAAGAAGGTTCTCAGCAAGACCGGCCACGATGTAAAGGTCGGTTCCGGCAAGGCCTGCGACGCCTGCCATGGGGATAAGAATGGCGAGCATAGCAAGATGCTTTCTGACTGGAAGAACGCCGTTGATAAGGAAGTCAAGGGTGCCGAGGAAACTGAAACCACGGCACTTCAAGCCCTTAAGGACGCGGAAGGCGTTCTTCCCGAGGATAAGCTGAAAGAAGCCCGCGAGATGATCGCCAAGGGCCAGGAAATCCTGAAAGTAATCAAGTTCGGCAAGGGAGCCCACAACAAGAAATACTCGATGATGTTAATTGATGAGGTCTACGGCAATTTCGAAGACAGTATCGACCTCATAGAAAGCGGAAAGTGAACAGAATGTTTGCGTTAAGTACCGAGGTTCATTCGTAAATTCAAGGGAGAACTAGATATGATTTGGAGGTTAGCAAGATGAATGAAATTATGAAAACAAAGGTCAGCCGTCGGGATATGTTGACCGGGTCCGGCGCGGCAATTACCGGTGTCGCGGCCCTCGCCGTATCGACCCAGGAGGCCTCGGCCCTCGGTACTAAAACCGGCTTGGAAGCAAAAGCCAGGCGCAAGGGTGCGCCTCGATGGGGCATGGTCATGGACCTGCGCAGGTGCATAGGCTGCCGCGCCTGTACCGTTGCCTGCAAGGCCGAGAACGATGTCTCGCTGGGTCGTTTCAGGACCGTGGTTCAGGAAAAAACATGGGGGACATTTCCCAGCACCAAGAAGGCATTTCTTCCGCTGATGTGCAACCATTGCAGCGGCAACGAAAAAGACGGAGTGCCGCCTTGCGTCAAAATTTGCCCGCAGTTCCCCGGTGAGCGCAGAACCTACGTAGCACCCAACGGGAAGAAAATCCGCTATCGCAGCGGTGGTACCTACAAACGCCCCGATGGGTTGATCATGGTTGACGCCGCCCAATGCATCGGTTGCGGCAAATGCATCAAGGCATGCCCCTATGGCGTCAGATCATTCAACCCCTGGGTCAAGGCCGGAAAGGATCCGTCCAAGCAGGCCGCCGACAAGTGCAACATGTGCACCCACAGGCTCGAAAAAGGCATCGATCCATCGTGCGTCAACACATGCCAGGGACGGGCTCGTATCTTCGGTGATCTCAATGATCCCAACAGCGTGGTCTCGAAACTGGTCAAAGAGCACAAGTTGCAAGACTACAGTGATGATAGCCACAATGTCCTGCTTCCCAAGGAGGGAACGCGTCCGAATGTATTCTACATTGATCCGGATAACATCTTGAAGATCGTTTACAAAGAGCGTAAGCCGAACAATCTGGATCATTACGTGGACCAACTTCCCTAGGGCACAGACAACAGGACAAGGAGAATTGAAAATGAATAAGCTAAATCGTCGTAACTTCATGACCCTGGCTGCCGCCAGCGCTGCCGCCTTAGCGGTCGGTTCCGTGGGCTCTCGGGAAGCACTTGCCGGGTCGGTCAAGATAACGACAGGACTCGACTTCTCGCCGACAACAGGTAAACAGCGCAAGACAATACCAACAGCCTGTTGGCAATGCGTAACCCGTGATGCCCTTGTCGGTCACGTCGAAGATGGCCGCCTGAAAAAACTTGAAGGCAATCCTGACTCCATCCGAACCCTCGGCAAGATCTGCGCCAAGGGTCAGGCAGGGGTAAATCAGGCCTATTTCACGGATCGCATACTTTATCCGCTTCAGCGCGTTGGTAAGCGTGGAGAGCACAAGTGGAAAAGGATTTCGTGGGACGCGGCCCTTGATCTGGTCGCATCGAAGATCAAACCGCTTCGTGACGCCGGAACGCCGGAGCTGTTCATGTATCAGTACGGTCGCCATAAGGGTAGTCAGTCCACGACCATGCACGATTTCATGGCCGCCTATGGCTCCCACACCATCGGCACTCATACCTCTGTCTGTGAGGGGCCGAAATGGGTCGGCCAACAGCTCATCTGGACCGGCATGTACGACAACTGGGATTATGACAACACTGACTTTGTCGTTAATTTCGGATCTAATCAGTTCGAAACTCATACCAACCACATTCCGACATCGCAGCGCCTGATCAGGGCAATGGTCGAACGTAACGTTCCGCTCTACACTTTCGACGTGCGCCTTTCCAACACCGCGGCCAAGTCGACCGAGTGGATTCCGATAAAAGTCGGCACGGACGGTCTTGTCATACTGTCGATGATCAACGTCATCATGAACGAAGGGTTGTTCCGCAGGGATCACCTTAAGTATATGCGCGTGTCTGCAAATTATCACGCCTCCGACGACGAGAAAGTCGTCGCGATCAAGAAAGAAGTGGCTAAGTTCACGCCCGAGTTCGCGGAAAAGGAAAGCGGTGTTTCAGCCGAAAAGATCCGTGAAATAGCCCGTGGTTTCGCCAAGGCCAAATCGGCCTGCATAATTAGCTACCGTGGCCTGGTCATGCATTATTACGGTGCCGATAATGAGCGTGCCGCAATGTTGCTGGCAGCGATCACCAACAATCTTGATACGAAAGGTGGTCGGGTTCTGGGCGTCGGGGCCAGCTGGAAGCATCCCTCTTCGGAAAAGGCCGGGGTGCAAAAAGGTCTCGACATAACAAAAGGTTTCCCTGGTGAGGCTGCGTTCCCCTTTCATGAGGTCAGCCAGCAGAATATTCCGATGATCAAGGATGGTCGGAATGGTCGGCCCAAGGTCTATTGGTGGAGCTGCAACAACCCGACCTTTATCAACGGCAACAATAAGGAAGCGGAAGCTGTCTATAAGGATGAGAAACTTATTCCCTTCCTGATGACGACATCCATCGTCTATGACGAGTCGTCGCAATACGCCGACCTGATACTGCCGGACGTTACCTATCTGGAAAGGTGGGATACCGAGGACATGGTGTCGCCGACCGGGGTCGCCGAGTACTATATTCGCCAACCCCTGATCAAGCCGCTTGGCGAGGCCAGGGATCAGGCGGATGTATTTGCCGATCTGGCGAAACGGTGCGGCTTTGCGCTGTCCTATTCGACCAAGGAGGAATTCGTTCGTCAGTCCTGTGAGATGACCCCTGGGGTCAAGGAAGCGGGTGGCTTCGAATACATGAGAAAGCATGGTGTCTGGCACGACAAGAACGCCAAGCCAAACTTCGGCTTCTACGAGGCTAAGGCGGACGTTTCCGGCGACGGGGTCATTCTCGACCAAAAAACCGGCGTCTACTGGAACTATAAAAAGGCCGGGGTCAGCGAGGCTGAAGCCAAAAGCAAAGGCTATCTCGGCACCAAAGGTGCCAAGAACGCCTATGTTGCCCAGGATATAGAGGGCACACCGCGTTTGGCCTATCCGCCTAACAACCCGGTAGTCAAGAGTGGGCTGATTGATTTCTACTCGGACAACCTTGCGTCCAAGGGATTCCCGGCGTTCCCAACCTATACCCCGATCCCGGAGCATCAGAAGATGGGCAAGGACGATCTGCACCTGACCACCTACAAGTATGCTGTGCATACTCACTCTCGCACCGCCCACTGCAAATGGCTGGTCGAGATCAAGCACGACAATCCGGCGTGGATCAACTCCAAGACTGCCGCCGCCAGAGGGATCAAGGATGGTGACAGTATCAAGGTGTCCAGTGCCATTGGTGAGATAACCACCACGGCACATGTCACCGAGGGGATCATCCCCGGGGTCATCGCCATATCACACCATCTGGGTCGCAAACATTCGGGCATCTTTGGTTCGGGTAAGGTTTCCCCGACTACTCCTGGAAACGCGTCGACTGACCCTGATGCCAAACTTATCTGGTGGAACAAGCACGGTAAACATCCCAACTCGATCATTCCGAACAGTTCGGATCCGATTAGTGGGGGTCAAAGGTGGATGGACACTGTTGTTCGTGTCACCAAGGCTTAATCTACGAAATCGTATAGAAAGAGGTAGTAAAAGGTGACAAACGTCCGCGAAGATCAGACCATGACGGCCAACGCGAGAAGTAGTGTGTACGGCCTGTTGGCCATGATTTTCCGGGCCGAACCCGCGGTCGACTTCCTCGTCCAGCTCAAAACCCCTGGCTTTTCCGAGATACTGAAATCCCTTGGATATAGCTTGGGCGATGAGTTCAAGTCTTCCCCCGACGAGGAACTTGCCGAGGACCTGGCTGTTGAATATGCGCGTTTATTCATCGGACCAGGTCCTCACCTTTCCCCCCATGAGTCGGTTCATCTAGAGGTTGATGGCTATGAAGGCGGTCTCTGGGGAGCCACAACCGTCAAGGTGAAAAAGTTTATCGAAGCGGCGGGGTTAAACTATGAGGACCAGTTCACCGGCCTTCCCGATCATATCTCCGTCGAACTGGAATTCATGCAGAAGATGACCGAATGGGAAGCCGAGAAATGGGCTGAGGGCGACGAGGAAAAAGCCTTAGGCAGTCAAATGGTTCAGAGGAAATTCATGGATGAGCATGTAATGCTCTGGGGACCCGGTTTCTGTGACAAGGTTATAGATATGAGCGAAAGCCCGTTCTATGAAAATATGGCGAAGGTCGCCAAAAGTTTCCTCGAGTTTGACCATAAAGCCATGACTAATTAGATCTATTAGTCACAGCTTCATAACGGTGAGCTTCGCCTTGATGTGGGCGACGTTCGCTCTCGTTGATCACGCAAGTTTCAAGTATGAAGTTTACCCGATTCTTAAGAAGTAATGTCTCGCGTGTCATTCCTCCGGCGGTCAGCACGATATGTTCCGCTCACGACTGGACCAGATCCTCGATTTGGGCCACGAGAAGGTCATTCTTGCCGACATACCGACATAATTGACTGGCGGTTTTTGTCGGAACAGATGGGTGACGTTTCTACGGACGGCCCTGGTCAGCCGCCGTTGTCGAACCGGCTGATGGCCGGATTGCACATTCTTTAGTATGTGGACAATCTGTCGGGTGACGAGGTTTGCGCACGTTGGTTGGAGAACCCGTATTATCAATACCGGTATTATCAATACTTTTGCGGTGAGGAATTCTTTTGTCACCAGCTACCGCTGGATCGCTCCTCGAAGACGCAATGCTGCCAGCACATGGGTGAAGAACGGTTGAGTGCATTGTTGCAGGAGAGCCTGCATGTGGCGGTAAAGATCGGGGCGACGAAGCCTTCCGACTTCACCCGCGCCGTTGTCGACACTACGGTGGCGGAGAAGAATATCGCCTTCCCGACCGACTCATTGATCCGGGTTTGGATTAACCATGGCGCCAGGAACAACATGTTTGGGATTATTCATGGGTCGTTGGTATAAGTTCCAATAGTGCCGCTGTTTGTTCAGGTTTAAGCCCCAGGGTTTTGCCTTCAGCGATGGCGTAGCTTGATGGTGATCCCAGCCACAAGCGATAGGACGCCCACACGGCTCCCAGTTGAGCCGCCCTGGGCGCATAGACCAACAGCGGGGTTCCACCATCGATAACCGTTCGGGCAAAGCGTTTTGTTTGCTCACGGTTCGGCATGTCGTTCCTGATCGGGATGGAAACATAGCGCATTCCCACGGACTCGGTTTCGGCCCGGTGCAGGGGCTCGGTTTCCGGTGACGCACCAAGGTCGATTACGGTCAAAAATCCAAAAATTTTGAAGTCGCCGATACGTGTAATGGGGTGTCCGCCGGTGGCATTTAGATAAGGGACCGCCTGGCCCGGATCAGGAACGGCAACCCCATATCCCATCCGCCCCGGAAGCTTTGCCGATCGCAGACTGAGGGTTGCCGATGGGGGCGTGCCATCAGCCGTAGTAAGGTTCGAAGGTTGGTTATGCGTTTGCATCTCCCCATCGCCCCACCATCCGCAGGCCTGGGGCGCCTCCACGGGAACCACGGAAATGATCAGCAAATTCGCAACGAACCATAGTTTGTTTATTT
>CAZWZW010000071.1:1302-13751 GCA_964639125.1 uncultured Verrucomicrobiota bacterium | reverse complement strand
GGCGTTGCAATAAGGGAGGTATAACTGAAACAGGAACAAACAGCAAATAAAGGAGGTATGTTATGTTCTATCCAGTGAAGAGAAATAGCGGAGTTGTTTATTCAGATCCATTCGACCATATCTTCGAACAGTTTTTCGGAGGTCCCGGTCGATCCCGTCAGGTGGAGGCCAGGCTGGATCCGCAGTTCGAGATTGCGGAAACGGAGAATGAATACACCGTTGCCGCAGAACTTCCGGGCATCGGAAAAGAGTGCGTCGAAATTATGATTGATGACGGAGTGCTGAGCATTCATGGAGAAAAGAAGGTGGAGGAACGAAAGGAGGGGGAAAGCTACCTCTTCAGTGAGCGACGCTATGGGGCGTTTGAACGAAAGTTCCAGTTGCCGGAAACCGTGAAAGAAGATGGAATTGAAGCTCAGTATGAAAACGGCGTGCTCAGGCTGACGCTTCCGAAAAAACCGGAGGCGAAGGCGCTGAAAGCGCGAAAGATAAAGGTAAAATAGTCGACCGCGAACCAGGGTAAAGAAAAACCGGCGCTTCTGTTTTCAGAGCGCCGGTTTTTCTTAAAAGGTGAACGAGCCGCCCAAGGGGGAAGGGCGACCCGTTCGGGGTGGGGTGTTTGGGGTAAAGGGTTACAACGCGGCCAATGCGGCCTCGTAGTCGGGTTCCTGGGTGATCTCCGGAACCTGCTCGGTGTAGACCACCTTGCCGGCTTCGTCGATGACGACCACCGCGCGCGATAGCAGCCCGGCCAGCGGACCGTCCGCGATGGTTACACCATAATCGAGTCCAAATTCGGGGTCGCGGAAGGTGGATACGGGAACAACACGTTCCAGTCCTTCGGCCCCGCAGAACCGACCGAGTGCAAACGGCAGGTCTGCCGACACACAAATCACCACGGTGTTATCCAACTCGCCCGCTTCTTCGTTGAAGCGGCGGGTGGAGGCGGCACAAACGCCGGTATCAATGCTCGGAAAAATATTAAGCACCACTTTTTTCCCGGCAAGAGCGCTCAATGCGCATTCGGAAAGATCGGTTTTCACCGCAGTAAAGCTGGGCGCGTCGGACCCCTTGGTCGGGAGTTCGCCAACGGTTGAAACCGGATTTCCTTTTAGAGTAATTGAAGCCATTGATTCTCCTTTGTTTTCAAAGCTTGCATGTAAGCTAGGAGGCAAGGCGGAATATATCAAGTACAAAATTGGTCCTATTTTCAGAACAGGGCGCGAGAGTATTTTTGGAGAAGTAACCGCATCCCCATTGCAAGGCATTGCGTACTCAGGGTCCGTGTTATTAGATTGACCGCACCGGCCAGAGGTTCTAGCCTTTCTTCAGATTAAAAATAAGGTTTAAGAACCCCGAGGAGGATACATGAAAAAGTTTTTTGCTGTTGTTCCAGTGCTGGCCGCCGCCATTTCTGGCTGTACCACCTCGTCGCAGGTGCAGGAAATGATCGATGCTTCCAATCGTGACTACCAGAAAAGCAGCGCAGCGCAGCAAGCCTCCATTGAGGTTCTGAAAAAATCCTCTCTGACTGCTCTTGAGAAAACAAAGTCCAATGCCATTGTGCTATCCGAGTTAAAAACGCAGCTTGATACCGTGCTGGAGCAACTGAAACTTGTTCAAGGCTATGCCGAGGCCTCGAAGATTATGAGTGCCGCCAACACGGTACAGGTTTCGGACCTGTCCGCCGCAATGGATGAGACCCGCTCCTATATCGAAGAAAACCTGGAGCAAAATGAAGCGATTGATAAGCTGCACGAAAGCGTTCTGATCGATCACTGCCAGATGCTCATTGATAGTGCCAGCTCCATCATAGAAGCCTTGAAGGCCAATGGTGCTTCTGCAACGACTGCCGAGCCTGTCGAGCTGGACGAACCGATTGAAATCGTCGCGCCTGACACGTCGGTTGCCCCGACGGCTGAATAGGTAGCTCCTCGTTTTGTAAACGCCTGTATTGCTCCGCGCATGCAGGTCTTTTTTTGGACGAGTCAGATCCCTGTCTCTTTCTGACTTGATGACGATGGGACGCGCTCGTAGATTAGGCGCAACCAAAGGATCTCCATATGGATACGCAGCGCACCGCCCGGATTGAACGGAATACGAAGGAAACGCAGATCAAGCTGGCCCTCAATATCGATGGGCAGGCCAACTATGAGATTTCAACCGGCGTCCCGTTTTTTGACCACATGCTCGACCTGCTGGCCAAACATGCGCTCTTTGATCTGGAGATCAAGGCCACCGGCGATATCGATGTGGATTACCACCACCTCGTCGAAGATGTTGGCATTGTGCTGGGCGAAGCATTCAACACGGCACTCGGCGACCGCAAGGGCATCAACCGCTATGGATTCTGGGTGCTTCCCATGGATGAAGCGCAGGCGCAGGCCGATGTCTGCCTCGACTTGGGCGGCCGCCCCTATTTTGTCTACAAAATGGATCATGCCGAGAACTATATCCGCGATTTTGATGTGACCATCATCAAACATTTCTGGCGGTCGTTCTGCGACTCCGCCAAGATGAACCTGCATATTGAGCTGAAGTTTGGCGAAGATTTGCACCACTGCATCGAAGCCATCTTTAAATCGGTCGCGCGCGCACTTCGCATGGCGTGCGAATCCGATCCCCGCGCCCTCGACCTGATTCCTTCCAGCAAGGGTAGAATCGGGGCATAAATACTTTTTTGAGACACCGCGCGGGCGGGGACGAAAAGAGCCGGTCTTATTTCACGCCGACCACGTAGGCAACCCAGCCCTGAACGTTTTCATAGGTCTTGCGGAGGCGGAAGGTTTCGTCGGACTCGCCGTGTTTGTCGAAGTCGTGCAGGTAGACTTCGGCTTTGGAGAATCCGGCCTCCATCAGGATTTCCTGCAGCTCGGGCAATGTCCACAGCCGCCAATCATAGGTGAAGGCTTTGTTAATGTTTCCATAGCCGGGCACCTTAAAATGGATGTGGCAGGTGGTGTGGTGGTTGATCGGGTTGTAGTCGGCCTGCTCCCAAATATAGTCGAAGTCCGAAATCTCCAGCCCTTCCGGGGTGGTAAAGCCGGGGATTTCGCGGACATCGTCGCTCTTGGCCATTCCGGATTCGGTGCCGCCGTAAATATCCATCACGAAAAGGCCTTTATCGTTCAGCGATTGATGAACGCCTTTGAAATAGTTGCGCAACAGCTCGCGCTGCTTGAATACGCAGAAGGAAAAGTTGAGCGCAAACGCCAGATCAATTTTAGGTGTTTCGGATTCGAGCACATCGCCGCAAATCAGATGGAGCCGCAGCTTCTGCTCTTCCGACAGCGTGGAAACATTATATTTTATGCCCCAGTCGAGTGTCGGCGGGTGTAAGTCGATCCCCCACGCCTCGTTTTTCTTGCCGCGTTGCACCCATCGGCAAGCCAGCTTGGCCGTGCCGCAAAAGTCTTCACGTATGGTTACGGGTTTGCGCTTCCAGTGTTTGGTGTAGACGCGTTTGGCAAAGTCGAGGTCGGTATCGACATTCTGGACGGAGGCTTCATAGAGCCAGTGGATATCGGGCTTGGGTTTTTTCTTTTTAGTCATGGTTTATATATGCTTGATGTAGATGTCCTGAAGGTTGCCAATAAGGTTTTCATTGGCACACAGCACGGAACAGCTATGCGGTTCATCCTGTTGTGGATAAACCGACAAAACGGCACCGGCTTGTTCGGCGATAAGTCCGGCGGCGGCATAATCCCACAGATAGATGCCTGTTTCGAAATACCCATCGCCGGATCCTGCGGCCACGTGGCACAGATCGAGCGCTGCCGATCCGTTAATGCGTACTTTTTTTGTGCTGAGCGCCAGGCACTGAAACATTTCCATATGCGGCTCATTGGCCGATCTCATGTGCTTGGACAGCCCCGTGAAAACGGTGGCATCCTGCAGCTGTTCTGTTTTGGATACATGAATCGGGAGCCCATTGCGCTGGGCAGGTTCTTCGATGTGGGCCGTGTAAACGTCCTCGAATTCAGGCGCATAGACACATCCGGCCAGAACCCTGCCGTTCCGGCGCACGGCCACCGAGGAGCACCAATAGGGGAAATTTATCGTATAGTTCATCGTTCCGTCGATGGGGTCAATGACCCATTCATAGGTCGACTCGCTATGCTGACGGGTATCTTCCTCTCCCAGGATATTGTGCGTGGGGAATGCGTGGCCGATGACTTCTTCGGCGATTTTCTGACACTCCATATCGAGCACCAGTTTGACATCGTGTGAAAAGGTTGCCGTGGATTCAGTGCGCCGATCCTTGTGGCTCATTGCATGGGTACCAGCCGCTCTCGCCGCGCAGATGGCGGTGTCAAGCAGGCGTGTTAACGAGAGTTCATTCATGCCGTTATTAAGCGGAATCGAGTTCTGCAATGCAATCGTATTGAATGGAAACAACCTCGCCTCATATGGCTCAGTGATGGGTGATCGTATTCTCGAACCCGAAGTCATATGCGCGCGGCGAGCTGAATACAATGTGGCCGAGCAGGGCCGTCTTGAGATTCTTTTTGCCCTTGATCTGGAAGTCGATATGCCCCGCCGCATTGCTGTGGCCAAAGGGGGTCATGCCGGGCATCCGCATGCCTTGGGACCCTGACAAGATGGCTTGGCTCGCTTTCCGGGGAGCCTGTACCGCAGGGAGTTTTTGCTGCGGATGGAAATCCGGAGCCTCGGGGGTCCAAACCGGTGCCGCAGGAGCGGAGGGTTGTTGAGGGGGCAGCGGGATGATTTCGGCGGTTTGCTCCTCTTCAATCTCGACTTGTTCAAACGGCTTCATTTCCTCCAGATAATCCGGGCGTTCATAGCCCTCTGGCCAGTCGGGCAGCTTTCGAGGCTTCGGAGCCGCCTGTTCGACGAAATCTTCGAAAAAATCCTCGATGGCGGTTGGCGTCCGCCGAGGCGGAACGCCGTTGGACTGGTCTGGCGTCGGTTTTTGTTTCCCGCCCTTTTCGGCGAGATACTTGAGCAGATTGACCACTACTATGACCACAAAGATGAGCAGAGGAGCCAGATCTTCCATAGCATAACCTTGGTTCGTGTTCCCGAATGTTCACGGATCTAAGGAATCCGTGAACATTCGTTTAATGACTATTTGTTTTTATCGGAGTTTTCCTCGTCACCACCGGAGAGCGACTCGCGCATGGCGGTATCGGCCACAATGTTCTGCATTTTGTAGAAGTCCATCACACCGATATTTCCAGAGCGCAGCGATTCGGCCAAGGCCAGCGGTACCTCAGCCTGGGCGGCGATCACCTTAGCCTGCATTTCCTGAACGCGGGCGCGCATTTCCTGTTCGGCGGCGATCGCCATGGCGCGGCGACCTTCGGCCTCAGCCTGGCGCATAATCTTATCGGCATCCGCACGGTCGGCTTCGAGCTTGGCTCCGACGTTGGCAATTTGTCCGACGCCCGCAACAGAGACATCGGCGATATCGATCGAAACAATCTCAAATGCGGTTTGCGCATCGAGCCCGCTATCGAGCACCTTGCGGCTGATCGAGTCTGGATTTTCGAGCACATTCTTATAGGAGTCCATCGAGCCAATGGCGCTGACAATACCTTGGCCAACGCGGGCAATAATGGTTTCTTCCGTGGCACCGCCGACGAGGCGTTCGAGGTTGGTACGCACGGTTACGCGGGCTTTGACGAGCAGGCGAATACCATCCTTGGCCACGGCATCGAGCATGCCGGTGGCGGTTTTTGATGGATCGGGGCAGTCGATCACCTTCGGGTTCACGCTGGTCTGCACGGCATCGACAATGTTGCGGCCGGCAAGGTCGATCGCGGCGGCCTGCTGAAATTTCAGCTCGATGTTGGCTTTGTCGGCCGCAATCATGGCGCGTATAACGTTTTGCATGCTACCCCCCGCGAGATAATGGGCTTCGAGCATGCCGGTGGAGCTTTCCAGCCCGGCCTTGACGGCGGAGATATAGGTCAGCACCACCTGGTGCGGCGGAACACGGCGCAGCTTCATGCCGATCAGGTCGCGGATGCGAACCGGGGCTTCGGCAAAGAGGGCGCGGACCCACAGGTCGATGACGGATATGGCCAGTGCCATAAAAATGAGTACGATGATGGCAACAGGGACAAGTATTACATACATCATGGCGATTCCTCCTTGGGTTGGTTTTGATCGGGATTCAATGTTTCAGATGGGTTTTGGATTTGCGGCAGTTGGACGATCAGGCGGCGCTTGCGCAACAGGGCCAGCAGGAGTGCGCCCATCCCGATCCAGATGACGGCCAGCTGTAGCGGCATGCCGATGGCCGGGAATAGCGAGGCCAGATAAATGATGGCCAAACCGAGGGCCATGGCCAAGAGTATGCGGCCGATGGAGGTTTGGGTAGATCGCAGAATCAGGGTGCCGATGAGCAGCCCGACAATGATGCGGCTCAAATAGACCAGCACCCCCCATGAGGCCAGAATCAATGCGCCGAGGGGAACGCCGATGATTGAGGAGATGCACATGAAGCCAAAGATGGGCAGTGCGCCCGAGGAAAGGAAACCAACCCACAGGCATTTCCAGGGGGATGTGCGTGCCAGTTGCGAGGCCATCGCAGTGGTTAATGGGAACAGGGCAATAAACGGAATGCCGGCCATGAGGGCCGCCAGAAACCAGAGGCCGCGCGACATTAACTTCGCGGTGGAAAACAGGGGCTGTTTTTGCGGAATGGTGCGCTCAACCCGTCCGGCCACCACGCCTTCGTCCGGCAGCAGTTCCTTGCCGGATAGATAGGTAAGGTCGCCCTTGAGTTGCGCATCGCGGGTAAAAAGAACATCGGCCGACACAATTTTGGTGTCGCCGCCGATTACGCCGCCGAGCGTCGTGACCCGCCCGGCATAAATCGTTGCGTTGCCGCCAATGGTGCCTTCCTGAATGATGCTGGTCCCGATCAGGGTAATGTTGCCGGTTACCACGGCGTTGGTGGCAATCATCACGGTTTCGGCCATGGCGAGAACGTTGCCGTCCACGCGGCCTTCGATGCGCACAGCCTTGGCGGCTACGCGGAGGTTGCGCCCGCAGCTTCCGGCCAGGGTAATATTGCCGCTGCAAGAGCCCCAGATATTGCCTTCATAGGTGCCGTTGAGCGTCAGCTCAGTGCCGGCGGCAATGAATAGATCGTTTTTAAATATACCCTCGGTCAGGGCCGTGCCGGCGGCAACCCACTGTTCGTCGGCAACGGTTTGGTCTTCCGCGACGAGGTAGGTATTGGTGGCAATAAAATCAATGGCATGCGCCGAGCCGATGAACAGAGCGCTTAGAAAAATCGGTTTAATGAATCGCATAAACATTACACTTTGATGACGGAAACATGCCCGTTGGAGTTGGCTGAAATTTTTACCGGCTGACCGGCCTCGATCCATTCACCATCGGCGACAACGTCGAGGCGCTTGCCGTCGAACTTGGCAATGCCGGATGGCCGCAGGGTGGAAATGGCTTCGCCGACGGTTCCGACCGGCAGGCTCTCCGCGCTGTGGGATTTATAGTCGGTCGAGCTTTCTTCAAGCGAAAGGCTTTTCCCGACGCGGCTTTTCGGGAAGTAGCGGATCCAGACGACGAAGGTCAGGATGCCGACAAACAGCAATGCAAAGGCACTGAGCATGTTCCACGGTGCGGGGAAGTTACGCCAACCAACGATGGCGGCGGTTACCCATACAACGGATCCAAAGATGCCCAGGATTCCGCCCGGGATAAAGATTTCCGTTCCAATGAGAACAAAGCCGGCGAGGAGCAGCATGATGTAAAGTGCTATCGGTTCCATAGCCTGAACATTAGGTATTCCTGAAAGGAATTGAAAGCCGGATTCATTGTTTATATAGGACTAACTGACGATATTAAGAGCCAGCACCGTTATGGAGTTGAAAATAGCGTGCATTCCGATGCTGACCCACAGAGAGCCGGTACGCCAGTAGGCGAGGCAGAGGGCTCCCGAAAGCAGAAACAGTGGAATGGCCGACGAAAGGTGGAAATGCATTACCGCAAACAGGATTGAAACCAGCACGGATCCTCCGGCCACTCCGATCCGTTTAACGAGATAGGGAAACACGACACCCCGGAAGACGAGCTCTTCGAATAGCGGGGCAAGGAAAATGGCCATCAGGATATATACGACCTCCAGCCAGGTCAGTTCCTTCAACACAACATGCTGGGCCACCTCTTGTAGTTCCACTTCCCTGTCGAAGCAGTATTCCAGCAGCAGTTGATATCCCCGGGAGGCCAGCATCATAAACGGAATGACCGCGAGGTAGAAGACCGGAGCCAAAAGCACCGCTTTGACGCGGTCGAGGCCCATGCCGGATTCCAGCAATCGGTTTTTTTTGTGGCGATGGTTTATGCCGGCGATGAGGCTTAGCAGGATAAGATATATAACGATGGCGCTTCCGAGCCGGGCGAGAGGAATTTGATCCTCGTAGAAAAACAAGCCAACAAACGAAGCCATGAAATAGAGCAAAAAAAGTACGGACAGCAGCAGGACAACTTCTGGCGTGCTCCAGGAGCGCATCGCAACGGTTTGCGTCAGCGCCTTCCGGTCGGGCGGGTTGTAGCGCTGATGCTGTACCAGCAGAAATGCCACCACCAACCCGCCGAGCAGCAATGCCCAGTTGATCATGCTATAGAGCAACTGGTTTTCGGGGTCGGCATTGGCGAGCAGTTCTTCCATGGCGGGCATGATAGCCCGTGTGTACTTGAAATCAATTGCGAAAGCTCGGGGCCGCGCTTAAGATGTCCCCATGATTACGGCGGAAAAGCATGAAAAACTGCGCGCACGGATGGAAAAACTCGGAATCCTGGAACAGGAGCTGGAGGAACATTTTATCCGAGGCTCCGGTAGCGGCGGTCAAAAGATTAACAAGACCTCCTCTTGTGTTCAGCTGATCCACAAGCCCAGCAACATCGAAATCCGGTGCCAGCAAACGCGGTCGCAGGCCGACAACCGCTATTGGGCGCGTCGCGATCTTTGCGAGCGAATCGAAGAAAAGATCCTCGGCGAAAAAAGTGCAAAGCAGCAGGCCGCTGAAAAAATCCGCCGACAGAAGCGCCGCCGCTCCCGTCGCGCCAAAGCCAAAATGCTTGATGCCAAAACCAAGCAGGGCACCAAGAAAAAACTGCGCGGACGCGTCCGTCCGGATGAGTAGCCCTGCGGTTCAGCTAGTCGTAGATCACGACGTAGTTGTTTTCCTTGAGCCGGGCGATCCATCGTTTTTTCAGGCGGGCGCGCTCTTTGGCGGTCAGTGAATTCTTAATTTCATCCCGCACTTCATCGAAGGTTTTATACCCGGCTTGGCGGCGGGCTTCCACCTTCACGATATAGAAACCGCTTTCGGCTTCAACGATTTCGCTGATTTTACCAGCAGGCAGGGTTGCCAGGGTTTCCTGCAGCTCCGGCCGAACATCCTTTGGCTGCATCCATGGGAACGATCCGCCATCCGCCGCGCGGCTGCCTTCGGAAACGTCCTTTGCAACCTCTCCAAAGTCGGCTCCGTCGAGCAGTCGTTTGCGGACCGCTACGGCTTCAGCGTGTTTGACCACCTGGTCTTCCGGGGTCGCGCCCTTGTTCAATACGATCACGCTGTATTTCACTTTTTCAGCGATGAAAAATTGTTCCCGATTGGCCTCATATTCATCGCGCACTTGTTTGGGTGTCACGCGCACCCGGCGGGATACTTCCTCGTTGGTGATCATGCCAACCGCCATTTGTTCGCGGATCATATCCATATATTCCGTGCGGGTCTTCTTTTGCTCGGCCAGCACCTGTTCAAACAGCGCTTTATCGCCCTTGAAGCGGTCGCGGATGATGCGCTTGATTTCGTCGTTCACATATTGGTCGGGAATCTGGCCGCCCCGCGTCTTGAAAGACTCCATGATGAGCGCGCGCTCGACCATTTCGTCGCGCGCCCGAACATAGGCTTTTTCCAGTTCCTGTTCGAGCTGTGCGCCCTGGAATGCCCGGTAGAGGTCGGGCAGCATCGGGGCGAGTGATTCGCGAACTTCACCCCGGGTAATCACCCGGTCGTTGACCCGTGCGGCATAGCCGTCGATCTGAATCGAGACATTTTCAGGGCCGGTGTTGGTCTGCCCGCAAACCGTTGTTGCGAGCAGGAGCGCCATAAATGGATAGGTTTTATTCATAATCAGAACAGCATAATTAAAGGCCGCCTCCGGCGCAACGTCGAAAAGCCGGTCCACGAATATTCTTTACGCTTTGAGGGCCGCCTGTGCTACAACCCGCAGCTATGACAGAAAACCTTGAACCTCATTCGGAATTCGGCAGAGCCGGCATCGTATCGATTGTTGGCCGAACCAACGTCGGCAAATCCACCCTCGTCAACCACCTGCTGGGCGAAAAAGTCAGCATTGTCAGCGATACCGTGCAGACCACGCGCAATCTCATCCGCGCCATTCTCACGGAGCCGCGCGGGCAGGTTGTATTTCTCGATACCCCCGGGGTGCACAAGGCCAAGGGCGATCTTGGTAAAAATCTCAACAAGGCGGCCCGCTCCGCCGTCGAGGGCGTCGATGCGATCCTGCTCGTGATCGACGGCTCCAGAAAGCCCGAGCTTGAAGACGACGGCTGGTTCCGTCGCATTTCCCGCGAAGCGGTGCCGGTGGTCATTGCGCTCAATAAATCCGACATCCATTATGATCGCTCCGCCGACTACAAAACCCTGTGGGAGGAAATCAAGGAAGAGAAGAAAAGCAGTCAGGAGCCGGTCTGGATGTCCGTATCCGCTCTGCATGGCGACGGCATGACCGGGCTGCTCGATACCCTGTTCGAAATCGTACCGGAGGGGCCGCCGCTCTTCCCCGACGATATCCTCACCGACTATCCCCGAAAGCTCAACATGGCCGATGTCATCCGCGAGAAGCTTTTCTATCGGTTGCACGACGAGCTGCCGCACTCCGTTGCTGTTTGGATCGAAGACATCAGCGAACAGGAAAAGAAATGGACGGTCGATGCCACCATCTATGTCGAACGCCACTCCCAGAAAGGCATCGTCATCGGGGAAAAGGGCCGACAGCTCAAATGGGTCCGAGAGCAGGCCGAGAAGGAGCTCTACGAAATGTACGGCGTCCGCTTCAAACTCAAGCTCTGGGTCAAGGTCGAAAAAAACTGGCGCAAGAATTTCTGGATGCTCAAAAAATTCGGGTATGCCTGAATTCGGTGATTGCGCCGCTGGAACATTTTATTTTCAGCGTGCGTTATTTGATCGCGATCAGCAGGCCTCTTGATGTTCGCCCTTCAGGCATATTGCAGCATCTGTACATGTATCGCACATATTGGGGAAACCATGTGCGCCTTCAGCGGCCGCGTTGATTTTATCTTCAAGTTTGGATAGATATTTATCAAGAATCCGCTTTTCCATGCCGTTTGCCTGGAGGCCAAGTTTTTTGAGTTTCTGACGGGTCTTGAGGAGGTTGATAAAATGGCAATCCTTATCCGGTAATTCGCGGTCGTTTAGAGTATTCGTATTCATCATAATGCCTCCCTTCCCTAAAGCCTGACGATGAGTCTTGCGTTGTTCGTTTATAATTATGGGATTCGAGGTTTATTGCAAAGGCTTTCCTTCATAAAAAATAATGGTAAGTCTATGTGCAAGTTCGATAAAACTTGGATTTTGGCCGAGATGCAGAATCAAATCCTACTGCAGAGGCTACGATGTGAAGTGCGGCCATCAATCTGCAGGACTATAATGACAACGGTGCCGGGCCCGGAGAGTCGACATCAAGCGTTCCGGAGGCGAGGAGAATGTCGAAATCGCTGAGCAGGCGCTTCTGGTCCTTCGGGAAGCGGCCTTCCATGGGTAGAATGTTGGAAGCGTGGTTGGCACGAAAGACGGTGCTTTCAAGCTCAAGTTCTTCGAGAATCGCCCTGAGTTCCATCACCGCTTGAAATTCGGTGAGCTGGCTGAATTCCCCAGACCGCTCCGCGTTATAAAGTTCGGTGCCTGGAATGGGGATGACACGCAGGGCGGAGAGGAGCCGCGGTTGCATGCGGTTTAGCGCATCGGCCGTGGCGGCGGCATGCTGGCGTGAATTTTGTTGTCCTCCGAGTCCGATTAAAATCATGACCGACATTTTCAGTCCTGCAGTCTGCGCACGGGCGCAGGCTTCTATCATCTGCTCAGCGGTTTCCCGCTTTTTGACGGCAGCCAGTGTTTCCTCGTGCCCGCTTTCCAGTCCCATATAAAGCGTGTTGAGCTTTAATGCCTTTAGTTCGCGCAACTCGGTCTCGCTTTTCTGCAGAATAGAGTGGCCGTTGGAATAGAGGTTGACGCGTGCGAGCCGGGGGAAGCAGGTGTTGAGCATTTCGAGCACGGCTTTGAGTCTGTCGAATCCAAGAGCCATCACGTCACCATCGGCCAGAAAAATGCGACGGGCGTCCGGATAGGATTTTGCGGAACGAGCAATCTCCTTTTCCATTTGTTCGGGCAACAAGATGCGGAACG
>CAZWZW010000071.1:0-1202 GCA_964639125.1 uncultured Verrucomicrobiota bacterium | reverse complement strand
TTGGTTTAATATGACGCGCTATCGTAGCGGGCGTTCAATCCCGGGGAAACGCTTTTCTGTCTCAATGCTGTAAAAAATAGGCTTTATCTTTTCGGGGCATTGGAAATAATGCGCTTCAACCATTGGAAATCTGCATGCGGAAAAACCGGTCACCCATTTTATTTATTGTACTGCTGTTGTTCTCGACGAAAGCACTGGCCCAGGATCCGGTTCCGCGACCGGCCGGTGCCCGCTTCCCCAACATACGGGCTTCGCTGAATGATGGCTTTTTTTCATTGGCTGAACAGCAGGCCCGCGGCGTATTGCGCGGCGACCCCGGTAAGGAGGAGCAACGCGAGGCCGTCTTGCTGCTGGCTCATTCGCTCTGGGGTCAGAAACGCTATTCCGAAATGCTCAACCTGTTGCAGGCCTACAATGGCGCGCCGGGCTATGTCTATTGGCGTGCTCGCGCTCACTTTGAGCTGAAGGACTATGATGCCGCGCTGCAGATTTTGGGAAACCCCGTGGACAAGATGGCTGACAGCGGCTATGCGGCCTCAGCATTACGGCTGAAAGGACATATAGAGCAGGTGTCTGGTCAGCTTGCCGCTGCAGAGAGCTCCTTCACGCAGTTTGCAGAAAGCTTCCCAAACCAGCGCGACCGCACTGAAAACCAGTTCGACCTGGCCGAGGTTTATACCCGTCAAAAACGGATTCCCGAAGCCATTGCCCTCTATGAAACGATGGCGGAGCAAGCCGGAGGGCGCGCGACCCAACGGGCGCAGCTGAAGCTGGCACACCTGCTCTACTCGCAGGGCGCGTCCGAAAATTTTGATGCGGCGAGGAATCTATTGACCGGTCTGGCAACGAATAAAAATACGCGACTGGCATATCGGATTGATGCCTATGTGGACCTTGCCGCTCTGGAAGAAAAGGCAGAAAACCGAACGGGTGCTGCGGCCTCGATGCGCAAGGCCATCTCGGCCTCGCCGGATGCCCATCAGCGCGTCCCGCTCAAGCTCTCGCTATCCCGAATGCTCTTGCGCGGCGGGGATACGGAGGGGGCGCTCAAGCTACTCGAAGAGTGTCGGGCGGAGGCCCCGAACGAAACCATCGCCGCCGAACTGCAACTGCAAAAAACCCCCGCACTGCTGCAGGCAAAACGCTATAAGGAGGCGGTCGAGGCCTACCCGCTCTACCCCTGCGCGGCGGGCGCAGGGGGG
>CAZWZW010000070.1:2260-13837 GCA_964639125.1 uncultured Verrucomicrobiota bacterium | reverse complement strand
TAGATACCGATGGCGATGGATATTCGAATCTGAAAGAGTGCATTGCGGATACCAATCCGAATGATATGGCGTCGCTGTTTAAACTGATTGATATTGATTCAGTAAGTGCCACCAGTCACATTGTTCAGGTGTCGTTTGCAGAGACTTCGGATCAGCGTGTCTATAGTCTCTACTACAAGACCAACCTCCTTTCCGGATCATGGATGCCGCTCTTTACAAATGTTCCGGGTGCGCCCGGCATGATGACGCTCATCGATACCAACGATATCGATAGTATATTTTATCGTGTGAATGTAGAGGTTCCTTAAACCTGAGCTATGAAAAAAAAGTGCATTCAAAAGAAAATCTTCCGTTGTTTTGGGGCCGCAGCCCTATTGCTGGCCGTGGGATGCGGGACACCGGCCCCTCCAGATACGCGCACCTCGGTTTCGCCCGATGCAGAGCACTGGGGGATCACTATAACCAGCCTTCGGCTTAGCGCGGCGAACACGCTCATTGATCTGCGCTATCGTGTTAATGACCCGCAAAAAGCACGCTTTCTGGGGGATCGGCAGATTAAACCATACTTAATTGATGAAGCGACCGGGCATAAACTGCCTGTTCCGAGCTTCCCCAAAACCGGCTCGCTGCGACAGACGGCCGTGGCACTTGAGCCCGGACGAATCTATTTCGTCCTTTTCTCCAACCCCGGACGGTTTGTGCAGTCCGGGAACCGGGTTACACTCGTCGCCGGTGATTTCCGGGCCAGTAACCTGATGGTTCAATAAATTTCAACCCGCTGAAAAGGCGCGGAAGGGCAACAGCAAGATGACACCTGCTCAACATGGGGAATGTCGCAGAACATGGTGCTCATTCATTGTGGTATGGCTCGTTCTGGCTCCAGCAGCTTTTGCGCAACAGGCGGTTTCCATTACCTACACCTTTGAAGAGCCTCGGTTGACCACCGAGGGCGGCATCACCACGATCAACATTCCCGGTTGTAGAAATCATCAGCGAGTAGGCGAACCCACGGTTCCATTTAAAACCGCACGCATACTTCTTCCTTCAGGTTCCCGTATTGCGAAAACATCCGTCACGTTTCCCTCATCCAGTCGCATACTCCCCGGACATTGGCAGCTGGGCCTGGGCCGCATTCCCCGGCATATTCCATTTCCCGGGCAAGTGATGACTGCGTTTCCCGAACCGGAGCCCGCCGTGATCCCTGCGGACCCTTTTCCGCAGAAACCTGTTAAACTGATGGCCGTGCAACGCATGGAGGACCGGGACATTGCCGTGTTGCACCTTTTTCCCATCCAATATCATTCTACCAACAGTCTCATCACTTACTACCCGGCGATTCATGTCCAGTTGGAACTTGAAACAGGCGGATTGAATTCCAGTGGGACCCCTTCGGAACGTATAAAAAACTTTGTCGACAACCCGCCCGAATCCCCGTCTGTTCAACGCTCATTCTCCGCCATGGGGGCCAGCGCCGCAGCCGAAACCTTCGACTATCTACTCGTCACCAAAGCCTTTCTCATGCCCGCATTCCAACCCTTGATTGATCAAAAAACAGCCGCCGGCCTTGCGGTGAAAACCGAAACCATCGAAACGATTCTCAGTACTCAGTCAGGCATTGATTCTGCAGAAAAACTAAGAAACTACATTCGAGACGCATACACCACCTGGGGTATCCGCTATGTGTTGCTCGGGGGGGATGCGTGGACGGTGCCCTATCGCGGAGTCTATGGTTATTCCAGTGGTGAAACCGTCAGCTATATGCCCTCGGACCTCTACTTCTCCTGCCTTGATGGATCCTGGAACAGCAATGGAAACAGCTTGTGGGGTGAGCCGGATGACGGAGTCGGCGGCGGAGAAATTGATCTCGTTGGCGAAGTCTATGTGGGCCGTGCTCCCGTTGATACCATCGCCGAAACCGATCGCTTTGTTGGGAAAATTGTTGAACACGAGACCACCGGGTTGGATGTCCTGCCGAGAACTCAAATGGTTGCTGAATTTCTTGGGCAATTTCCCCCCGATATATACGCCCAGGGCGGTAATGGACTCGATCCGCTTCTTTCCGGGATCAGCAACAGCTACATCCAGGCCGACTGGCTCGACGACCGTCCCCAAAATCAAATGGTTTGGGGGAAGAACGAGGTGCTCGCTCGGCTTAACCGTTCTCCGCAGATTGTCGCCCACAACGGGCATGCGGATGAAACATATATGATGCGCCTCGGCAAGAGCGATATCACCTCGCTTTCCAATGCCACGCCTTTCCTCCTCAACAGCGTCGGGTGCGACTGCGGAGCCTTCGACGGTTTGAGCGACTGCATCGGCGAAGAGTTCGTAAAGAAAGAGACCGGTGGTGCCTATGCAGTCATCATGAATTCACGGTTGGGGTGGTACGACCCTGCGGACGAGGCCGTCTACAGCGGGGAATTTCAACAGGCGTTTTTCGACCTCCTGCTCGATCAGGCCGTTGTTCATGTCGGCGAAGCATTGCTACGCTCCAAACACCAACTGTTGGGGATGGTTGAACAAAGCGGAAACATGCCCTATCGGTGGTGTTATCTGGGGTTAAACCTGCTGGGCGATCCGCATACACGCGTTAAACTTCCAGCTGAAGCACCTCCCACACTGACCCTTCGTCGCCCGTCTCCAGACCAGTTTTGTGTTGAATGGAACAGCAAGAGCAATACGGTTTACGATCTGCAATATTCATTCGATCTGACTTCCGGAAGTTTCACCAGCCTGTCCAACGGAATCAGTGCCACCGTACCCGCCAATATCTACACAGATACCGTCCATAATGCTTCCGCCGTCTTCTACCGTCTTCAGGCGCAACCTTTGCAGTGACACGGGCGTATTCCATTCCCGGATTTTTGCAGGAATAGGAAGATATCGCCTGTCGATCGGGACAGGAACGTTCCAATTATTAAAAATGGGATTCTTGAATCATGTGTTCGCTCTATTTTTTACCGGCCAAATTTGCCTGTTCGTATAGCGAAAAGGGGGTTGTACTCTGACGATTTGATTTTTTGTAAGGCCTTAGTGATCGGTTGTTAAGTGATTAAACACCACAATCAAAGGTTGGTTATACGTCTTTGATTGTTTGACTTCATGAGTGACTTTGTTTCTCCGCTGCATTAGTCATTTGCAAAATTTTGGCAGGCTATCTGCATGGTGTAACTGCCTGAATTAGTAGGGATTATCGAAGAATTTATACTATTATGAATATGTCGTTACTTATTGGTGTTGCGAGCTTTCTTGCGGTTGTTTTCGCGGTGCTTGGATACTTGCATCGGTCTATCCATGCCGCCGAAAATCGACGGCTCGCAGAGAAGATCCGCAGTGCGGAAGAGGACGGCTCGAACCAGGCCCTCACGCAACACCCGCAAATTGATCTTGATCGCTGCATGGGCTGTGGCAGCTGCGCGCAGGCCTGTCACGAAAGCGGCGTTCTGGCTCTGGTTGAGGGGAAGGCTCGTTTGGTTAACGCCTCGGGTTGTGTGGGACACGGCCTTTGCGAGGAGGTCTGTCCCATTGGCGCGTTGACGGTGGGTCTGGGCGATGTCTCGCAACGAACCGACCTCCCGATATTGACAGAGGAGCGAGAAACCTCGGTGCCCGGCGTCTTCATTGCCGGCGAGCTCGGCGGCATCGGATTGATTCGTCATGCCATTGCACAGGGCACCGAAATCATCGAGACCATCGCCAGCCGTCTCAAAGCTCGCAAAAGAACCATGCACATTGACAATCCCATTGATGTGTTGATTGTGGGCAGCGGTCCTGCCGGCATTGCCGCGGTATTGAAGGCACATGAGCTGGGATTGAAATACAAGATCATCGACCAGGACGAATTGGGGGGAACCGTACGGAAGTATCCCCGGAATAAAATGACGTTGACCCAGCCGGTGACGCTGCCGATCTACGGAAAAATGAAACGCTCGGAATATGTAAAAGAAGAGCTGATCGAAATATGGGAAGGCATCTTTGAAAAAAACGGTATCGAAGTGCACTCGGGTATCAAATTTTCCGGTTTGGATCCCCTTGTGGATGGAACCCTCTCGGTCAATACTTCCGCCGGTAAAATCCATTGCTGCTCCTGCGTGCTGGCTCTTGGCCGACGCGGCACGCCCCGTCGGCTTGGCGTACCGGGAGAGGACTCCGAGCGGGTACTGTATCAGCTGGTTGATGCGGCGGATTATACGGACCAGGGTCTGCTGGTGGTTGGAGGAGGGGATAGTGCCATCGAGGCGGCGCTGGCCCTGGCATCCCAGCCGGGAAACCGGGTTGCGCTTTCCTACCGTCGTCATGCTTTTTTCCGCCTCAAGCCGCGAAACCGCGAACGGCTTGAAGCCATGCGGGAGTCCGGAAAAATTGAGGTCCTGTTCAACTCGCAAGTACAGGAGATTGAGTCGGGGCAGGCGTTGTTGTTTATCAACCGGGGTGAGAATGAGCCCGCTGAAGAGCGAATCGTGGACGCCCAATTTGTATTTGTATTTGCAGGCGGTGAACCTCCGTTTCCTCTTATGAAAAAAATCGGTGTGCAATTTGGTGGATCGGACGATTCCGCCGACTTCTCATCGGCAGATTCGATAAAGGTGGCGGGGTGATTACGCCTCTTTTGTCAAAGCACCTGGTGAAGTTTCGGTCGCCGCTTGTCTGGACGATTGGAATGCTGATCTTTATCGGGTTCTCTCTACTGCTGGCCAGTCACTGGGATTATTATGGGCTGCCGCGCCTGAAGCGTCCCTTTCATCCAAGTCATAGCTGGCTTCGGTCTTCTGGACGGGTCGGCCTCACGGCGGGCACTGGGGCCGCCGTGTTGTTTGTTCTGAACCTGGGTTATCTGGTGCGCAAGCGGTTGATAAAGCTGACGGTACTGGGCCCGCTGCGGGGTTGGATGAATGCCCATGTGCTAACCGGATTGTTTGGCGGTGGTCTTGTTGCTTTTCATTCCGCGATGGCTCCTTCCAGCTCTCTGGGTATCCTCGCGCTCGCAGCTCTGGTCATTACCGTGATAACCGGTATTGTAGGACGCACCATATATATCCGGGTTCCGCGATCGCTAGAGGGGCGGGAACTGGAGTTTCAACAAGTCCAGAGCCAACTGGAAACCTGTCGCCAGCGCCTCAAGATAGCGGGGGTACACTCCGCGTGGCTACATCAAACCAAGCCTCCGGTTCGCACCCATCGTACAGGGCTGATAGGGTGCTTTATGGCCTTGGTTGCGGGGGATCGCCAGCGGCGTCAGGACTACCGCTCCCTCAAGCGCCAGATCCTGAATTCTCCCGCTCTAAAACCCGCGGCCCGAACGATCCTTCCCCAGGTCAAAGCATTTTGTCTGCAATGGCAATGGTTTACGCGCTACCATGAACTGCGCAGCCTGATTGCATCGTGGCGTTTCTTTCATCGATGGCTGGCGGTACTGATGCTTTGTGTGGTCTTCTGCCATGTCGTCGTCGCGATCCGCTATGGTGACCTGCACTTGTGGGGAAGTGCGCAGTGAATGCAAAATTCCTGAGAATCTGCATGTGGATATTTGGAATTTCCATGATTGCAGCCCTGGCGACTTTCCTTACGCTCTATCAAAGCTCCCCCGGGCCGCTATCGGCACCGCATGCCAAGGCGATCAGTGGAACATTCATTAAATCGTGCAGCAAGTGCCATACAAAGCAGGGGTTGACCCATGGCTGTCTTGACTGCCATGAGGAGATTGCCCGGCAACTCGATGAAGACCTCGGTTACCACGCCTACCTGTTCAAGGCCGGCTCTGACACCTGCCAGCAGTGCCATCCGGAACATCACGGAAAGGATTTTCCATTGGTCAGCGAGGTGGCCTGGCCGGAGCAGGGCACGAACACTTTCAACCATCCCCATGTGGAGTTTAAATTGAAAGGGAAGCACGAAACGCTCGGCTGTGAAAAATGCCACGCTACCAAACTGAAAGAACCATTCGCCCTTACCAATTTTCCCAAGCAAAAACGGACGTCAACCATGCTCGGGTTGGAACAGGATTGCATCAGCTGCCATGAAGATATCCATAAAAGCGGCGACCTGACCCGGGATTGTACCCAATGCCACAACCAGGATGCCTTCAAGCCTGCTCCTTATTTCGATCATGATAAATATTATGTACGCGAAGGCGTTCATGCCCGGATTGCCTGCTCAGCGTGTCACCAAGTGACGGATGCTCAGCGCCCGGTGGCAGACCTTTCCGGCGATGGGGCGTTCGCCTTTGGTCCGGTCAAGGGCAAGGCTTGTTCCGATTGTCACGAAACGCCGCATCGCTTTGAAGTGATCCCAATGAACGATTGCCTGCAATGCCACCAGGCAGCCGATGAAAAATGGGTGGCCGGGCAACGGGGTGTGAATGCGGTCGAACATGCCCGCTACGGATTTGCCTTGGACGGTGCACATGTCAACGTGAAGTGTGCCTCGTGCCATGCTCCGGAATTACCCTATGCTCTGCGCTATCCCGATCCCTCCGGTCCTGACTATCTGCGGCGGCCTGATCAATGCCGCGGGTGCCATCAGGATCCGCATGGCGGCCAGTTCCTGGACCGCCATCCCTCTTGTCTGACCTGCCATCAGAAAGATCGGTTCAAGCCCTCAATCCTCGGGCCATCGAAACATAGCAAAACCTATCCCTTGCTGGGGGGGCACCAAGCGGCGGCCTGCATTCAATGTCACCGTGTCGATTCCGTGTCCGGAGTGCGGCAGTTCACCTCCACCCCCACGGAATGCAAGGCCTGTCATACCGATCCCCATGGTGAACAATTCCGAGAGCAACTCCAGCAAGGTGACTGTACCGCATGCCATCTTTCTGATTTTTCCACCTTCAAGATCAGCCCGTACACGCATAAAACCAAGGAAGCCTTCTTTGCCGGCGAAGGGCATTCCAAAGCCGCATGCCAGCGGTGTCATACCGCACAGGCGGATGTTGACCGACCTGACAGACTGGTGGTTCAGTATCGCGGTGTCCCCTCGGAATGTGCGGCCTGTCATCAGGATGTGCACCGTGGGCAGTTCCTGAGGAATGGGCAGACCGACTGCGAGCGCTGCCACGACTCGACACTCAAGTGGTCGGCCAATCGATTTTCGCACGAGCAAGACTCAACGTTTTCGTTGGGAAAGTCGCATCTCAAGGTTGCATGTGCAGCCTGTCATCTGTCTGTTCCGCAACCGGATGGACAGTCCGTGGTTCAATATCGTCCATTAAATACACGCTGTGAGGATTGTCATGAATTTAAAAAATAAACAGTATGTAAGAATCATTGCATGGGCCGTCGTTCTGTGTGGACTGATGGTCGCCGGCTGCCAACTTTTTATTCCCCGATACGGCTGGGATAAAAAAAAGGGACCCTTGGTTGCGCATAAGAACTTCCCGGGCGACTGCAGCCTTTGTCATGTACCCGATCGGTGGGACAAACTCCGCGACGATTTTAGCTATGATCACGAAAAAGAAACCGGTTATCGGCTGGAAGGTGCCCATTCCGCAGCTGCATGCCTCCGCTGCCATAATGACCGCGGCCCGGTGCAGGCTTATGTGGTGCGCGGATGTGGTGGTTGCCATCAGGATCCGCATGCATCGTCGCTGGGCATGGATTGCGAGCGCTGCCATGGTCCGCTTAGCTGGGCACCGATCGGACTGGTCGCCGAGCATGCGCGTACGCGTTTCCCGCTTTTCGGAAGTCATGCCATCGCCACCTGCGAGAGCTGCCATGAGGGTGCTGCTGCCGGCCAGTTCCGCGGAGCATCCACTCAGTGCGAGGTCTGCCATCAAGAAGATTTGGCCCAAGCCACGAGCCCGAATCATGTGGCCAATGGGTGGGTCCGGGATTGTCAGGACTGTCACGGTCCCGTCGGTTGGGCCGGTGCCTCGATCCGGCACGATTTCTTCGCCTTGTCGGGCGGGCATGGCGGGCTGGACTGCGCCCAATGTCATGTCGGCGGTGTTTATTCAAGCCTTTCAACGGATTGCTATTCGTGCCATAGCGCCAACTACCAGACCGCACCCAACCACGTGGCGCAGAACTACACTCTGGATTGTCAGCAGTGCCATAATATAAACGACTGGAATCAGGCCTTCTTTGATCACACCCAGTTTGCTCTAACGGGCGGGCATTCCGGGCTGGACTGTGCCCAGTGCCATGCCGGCGGTGTATTTACGAGTCAGCCCACAGATTGCTATTCGTGCCATAGCGCAAACTATCAGGCCGCTCCGGGGCATATCGCCGGAAATTTCTCGCAGAATTGTGAACAGTGTCATGCCACAACGGCCTGGCTTCCAGCCGCCTTTGATCACACGCTCTTTCCCCTGACGGCGGGACATGCCGGGCTGGCGTGTTCCCAGTGTCATGCCAGCGGGGTCTATACCGGGCTTCCGTCGGACTGCAATTCCTGCCATAGCGCCAACTATCAAACGGCACCGAACCACGTTGCAGGCAATTATCCACGGAATTGTGAGCAGTGCCACGGCACCGCGGCCTGGCTTCCCGCGACCTTTGATCACGCGTTCTTCTCTCTAACAGGGGGGCATGCGGGGCTGGATTGCTCCCAATGCCATGGTGGTGGCGTTTATACCGGCCTGTCCACGGACTGTTTTTCCTGTCACAGTGCCGATTATCAAGCGGCGCCAGACCACGCCAACCTGGGCTTTCCGACCGATTGTGCTGCGTGTCATTCCATCACGGCGTGGACTCCATCCAGCTTCCGACACTCCTTCCCGCTGTCGGGCCCGCACAATCGTTCATGCACCGAGTGCCACACGACCGGTACAACACAAACCTTTACCTGTCTGGAATGCCATGAGCATTCACGAAATAAAATGGCCGATAAGCACAGCGGGGTGAGTGGCTATAGCTATGCTTCGCCAGCCTGCGTGAGATGCCATCCGAATGGACGTGGATAAGTGATGTTTTATACAATGAGAAAAAAGAATAGTTTTCTGCCCAAAGCCTGGTATTGGCTTTGTATGTGCTTCATCGGGGTTTCGCTGGTTTCTGCGGCACGGGCTTCCAACGAGGACGCTGCGGTTCATGCCCGCATCACCTATGAGATCCCCGAGGGGGTTTACGTTAATGTCGGCACGGATCAATGCCTTCAACAAGGGACAACAGGGTCGCTTGTTTTTGATGATGGGCAGATTGTTTCGTTCGAGGTGCGGCAAGTGGCCCGAAACTCGGCATTGCTTCACCTGGCGAGACTCGAAGAGGGACTTCCTGAAAATCTCCGAGAGAGGCCGGTTGAACTGCTCTTTGATCGGCAAGAACCATCTGAGCCGGAATCTACGATTGTTGACCGTGCTTCAACCGTGGTTGAAGCAAAACCTTTTGTGCCGTTGCTCGCGCCGGTCAAACGCATTGCAGAACGCTCCTCGTCAAAGAATATCAGCCACGGCTCGGTGGGTTTGCGGCATCAATTTCAAAGCGGCACCGACAATCAGCAGGGTTATGCCATCACACGGCTCGATACCTCCGGCAGTATGGATCGGATTCAGAGTACCGCCTGGAGCTTTGTGTGGTCCGGCAGTGCCAGATATCGTACGGGCGATGCCTATCAGAACCACCCCGACTATCAAGTGGTCCAGCCGGTAATTTATAGTGCGAAGCTGCAGTATCCACTGGATCAGGGGGGCTTTCTCCGGCTGGGGCGTTTTCTGCCGGTGGAGCTACCGGGGGTGGGCTATTTCGATGGTGCCCAGTTGGAAATCCATCGCGATGGACCATGGCGTTTCGGTATGTTCGGGGGGCTCAAACCCGGTCTGAACAATCTGGAAGTGTCTGCCGATGAACTCACCGCCGGGGGATACATCACATTGGAAGCCGGCCAGCGCCGGGGTGCTTATTATTCCGGGACGGCGGGCGTGTTGGGTTCCCTTTTCAAAGGGGAGGCTGATCGATTGGCAGTATTGCTGGATCAGCGCGCGAGTTATGGTTCGAAGTATAATCTGTATTCAACGGCCGAGGTGGATGTGGGCATTGCAGACACAACCAATAGCACCACCCAGCTCACGCGGGTGGATGTGACGGCTTCAGCGCGGCTGCATCGTAATTTTACCCTGCGCGCTGGCTTTGACCATTGGCAAAGACCCGACACGTTAGCGCAACGCGCCTTGCTGGTGATCGTCGATGACCGGTTGTTCGATAATGGATACTGGCGCTACTGGGTTGGCGGGCGGCACAAGTTGCCATGGAACCTACGCTTAAACGAAGAAGTCGCGATGACTGTTTCGGACGCAGGTAACAACGCTATGCGGTGGCGATTCGGACTGTCGCGAACGGGGCTGTTTTCCTGGTCTAATGCCAGCCTCAGGGCATCGCTCTACAATCTTGAAGCTCAAGGGGCCGACGGATATGGCAGCGTGATATCTGCCTATCTTCCATGGTGGAACGGCAAACTTGTCATCCGCCCCGCCTCCGGAATGCGCTGGCTGGATACGGAAGCAGAGACGGATGGCTTGTCGCTGACCTATTATTCCATCTATGCAGACGCCTTGCTGACAAAAACCTGGACGCTCTCTGGCGGGCTCATGACCACCCGTGGCGATGCTGCCGACTCAACGGTCTTTGATCTCGGTGTCCGCTACAGATGGTAGACGCTGCATCCGCATAAGCCGTGCAAAGTCGACCGAACTGGTCTTCTTTTTGTTTTGTTTTTATGAGGTCGTTGGTTTTATATACGCGCCTTTTAGAGGTGAAAAACCATGAAATCAATCGAAGAACGTATACAACAACTCAAGCGCGAGCGCGGCGCAATTATCATTGCGCACAACTACCAGCCGGATGAAGTGCAGGCCATTGCCGACTTTACGGGCGATTCGCTGGAACTCAGCCGCAAGGCGGCCGAGCTGGATGAAGAGGTAATCGTTTTCTGCGGCGTCCACTTTATGGCGGAAACCGCCGCCATTTTGAGCCCGGAAAAGACCATCCTGCTTCCTGACCAGTTTGCCGGTTGTCCGATGGCGGATATGATTACCGCCGAACAACTTCGCGCGAAAAAGGCGGAGCACCCCGGTGCGGTGGTCATCAGCTATGTAAACAGCTCGGCTGCGGTGAAAGCGGAGTGCGATTTGTGCTGCACCTCCTCGAATGCCATGAAGATTGTCAGCTCGGTTCCGGCGGATAAGAAAATTATTTTTGTACCGGATACGCACCTGGGGCACTATGTGCAGAAGGAACTGGGCCGTGAAATGATTATCTGGGACGGTTTTTGCCCGACGCATGCCCGCATCCGCGATGTCGATATTCTCCGCGAGAAGGAAGACCATCCGAATGCTGTTATAATGGCCCACCCGGAATGCCCGCAGGGTATTCGGGATTTGGCGGATCAACTGCTCTCGACCGGCCAGATGTGCACCTTTGCGAAAGAGTCGGATGCCTCCGAGTTTATTGTGGCCACTGAAATGGGCTTGCTCTATCGCCTGCGCAACGAAAACCCGGAAAAGAAATTCTATTCCGTCAGCGATCGTGCACTGTGCCCGAACATGAAAAAAATCGATCTGGAAAAGGTGCTCTGGTCGCTTGAGGATATGCAGCACCGGATTACCGTACCCGAAGAAATTGCAAACAAGGCCCGTCGCTCCATCGA
>CAZWZW010000070.1:0-2160 GCA_964639125.1 uncultured Verrucomicrobiota bacterium | reverse complement strand
ATGTGGGAATATACAGAGAAGGTAACCGATCATTTTAGGAATCCGCGCAATGTCGGCGCCGTCGAGAATCCGGACGGCGACGGGCTGGCCGGATCATTGGCGTGCGGGGATGCACTGCGGCTTACCTTCAAACTCGATGATGAAAAGAAGATTTCCGAGGCCAAATTTCAAACCTTTGGCTGCGCCAGCGCGATTGCGTCCTCCTCTGCGCTAACCGAAATATTGATTGGCAAGACCATTGAGGAAGCCGAAAAAATTACCAATAAGGAAATCATCGACTATCTTGGTGATCTGCCAAAACAAAAGGTGCACTGCTCGGTCATGGGGCGTGAAGCCCTCGAGGCGGCCATCTATAACTATCGCACCGGAAAAACCCTCGATAAAAAATTGGATGGCGAGGTGATCTGTCACTGCTTTGGTGCCACCGATAAGGAAATAGAAAAAGTGGCCCGCGAGCAAAAGCTGACGACCGCCGAGGAAGTTACCAACGCCTGCAAAGCCGGCGGCGGATGCGGACAGTGCATTCCTGAGATCGAGGAAATCATCAATCGCGTAATTGGCGAGGAAAAAGCCAAAGTCGAGGTGATGCCCAAGATGACCCAGCTCCAGAAAATCAAGCTGATTGAAGAAACGATCGATCGCCAGGTACGACCGATTCTGCGCCGCGACGGCGGCGATCTTGAGCTGCACGATATTGATGGTGATCAGGTCTTTGTTAAGTTTGTCGGTGCGTGCGTCAGTTGCCCGGTTTCTTCCGTCACACTCAAGGATGTCGTTGAAACCCAGCTGCGCGAAGCCGTGTCCGATGCTATCGTGGTGAAGGCGGTGTAGTTTTTTCGACAGAATGATTATGAACAAAATAATTTCCGTACCACGGTCTGGAATCATTTTGTCCTTAATTGTTTTGCCAAATGAAATTCCGAGGATTGGAAATGAATACATCAGTTTATGTTGATAACAATGCCACGACTGCTGTGGCACCCGAAGTCACCGAAGCGATGCTTCCGTTCTTTACCGAGCACTGGGGCAACCCATCCAGCATGCATACCTTTGGGGGTGGGGTGAAAAAACATATCGACGAGGCTCGCGATAAAGTTGCGGCCTTGATTGGTGCAGAACATCCGAATGAAATTATTTTTACAAGCTGCGGCTCGGAATCCGACAACATGGCCATTCGCGGCGTGATCGATGCCATGGGCGGTCACCCACATATCATCACCACCCGTGTTGAGCATGCTGCTGTGCTGGGGCCTTGTCATTATCTCGAAGACAAGGGCTTTCGTCTCTCTATTCTGGATGTCGATGAAATGGGCAATCTGGATTTAGACCAGGTGCGGGAGAAATCACGGTCCGGAAAAATGACCGTCGCCTCCATCATGTGGGCGAACAATGAGACCGGCGTAATTTTTCCTGTTCCCGAAATTGGCAGCATTATTAAGGAAGGGGGCGGAATCCTCCATACCGACGCCGTTCAGGTTGCCGGAAAGCTTCCGCTCTCGGTAAAGGATATTCCCGTTGACCTGCTCTCCATTTCCGGCCACAAACTGCACGCGCCAAAAGGGATCGGTGCGTTATATGTGCGCAGGGGCACCAAGGTTACTCCGCACATCATGGGCGGACATCAGGAGCGGGGTCGCCGGGCTGGAACCGAAAATGTTCCCTATATCGTGGGGCTGGGCAAGGCCTGCGAACTGGCGATGCAGCGCATGGAGCAGGACGCCGATCATGAGCGCAAGCTGCGCGACCGGTTGGAAGAGGGCATCCTTTCCACCTGCAAGGGTGCGCGCGTAAATGGGGACCGTGGAAGTCGTCTGCCGAATACGACCAATATCAGTTTTGAATATGTCGAGGGCGAAGCGATCCTGCTGATGCTCGACGATGTCGGCATTTGCGCTTCGACCGGTTCGGCCTGTGCTTCCGGCTCGCTGGAGCCCTCGCATGTCCTACGTGCGATGGATGTTCCGCGCTCGGCGCTGCACGGTTCGATCCGCTTTAGCCTGAGCCGCTATAATACCGAGCAGGATGTCGACTATGTACTCGAACAAATGCCGGCCATCATTCATCGGCTGCGCGAGCTATCGCCCTTCGTTCAGGACAACAATAGCTGCAACTGTGCCGGTGGGTGTGGAAACGACGGTTAGCCTAGATTCGGGAATGCTG
>CAZWZW010000069.1:5246-13837 GCA_964639125.1 uncultured Verrucomicrobiota bacterium | reverse complement strand
AATCGGAACCTATTCGTAAGACAGATAAATACATAAAATGATATAAATCCAAGCAGATGAAGCTATAATGGATTGCATGGAAAACAAAAAGAAATGCATTCGAGCTCTAGAATCTGAAAAGTCGGGCGACTGGAAACGGGCGCATCGAATCGTTCAGGAAATCTCCACCAAGGAATCGGCATGGATCCATGCCTACCTCCACCGGGTCGAGGGCGACCGGGCAAACGCGGGCTACTGGTATCATCGTGCGCGAAAACCGGAATGCCACACCTCGCTTAAAGATGAGTGGCAGGTAATCTACAACGGGCTAACCACATAGTTTCGCCGCAAACTACTCCCTCCACCGCTTGTGCTGAACCAGCTGCCCGCAGGCGGCAGCGATATCCGACCCGAACGAATAGCGTAGGGTTGTACTGAATCCGGCCGCTTTCAAACGGCTCGCGAATCTCTTCCGCTGCGAAAGCGGCGTACCGCGCAGGTTACTTCCTGAATATTCGTTAAAGGGAATAATGTTAATGTGTGCGGGTATTCCCTGGAGATAGGATTCCAATGCCTGCAAATCCTCTTTCCCGTCGTTCACCCCGGCCAGCATCAAATATTCAATCATTACCTTGCCGCGACGCGAGGCTTCGACCAACGTTTCACGCAAGCTATCCAGCGGATATTTCCGAGCCTGCGGCATCAGTCTTTCGCGAACCTCCTGACGGGCACTGTGCAGACTGAGCGCAAGCTGCACACCCGGAAAGCGTTCGGCCAGCGTCGTCATGGCATGCGGAATTCCAATGGTGGAAACCGTAACCCTCGCACCCGATAGATTAAAGAAGGCCGGTGCGGTCAGGAAACTCAACGCCGCAAAAACATTTTCCAGATTCAGCAACGGCTCGCCCATCCCCATAAAAACAATATTACGGATCGTACGCCCTTCCGGCCGGACCAATCGGTTGGCCAGCGCGACCTGATCCAGGATTTCGTCGGCGGTCAGGTTACGAGTAAACCCCATTTGACCGGTTGCGCAAAAGCTGCAATAGCAGGCACAACCCACCTGCGAGGAAATGCAAAGTGATGTCCGACCGGTTTTGGGGCGCAATATCACACTTTCAATCAGGTTCGCATCCGAGGTGCGCACGATCAGCTTGCTCGCGTCATCAATTTCCGAGTCATGGCGTTCGAGAAGCTCCAGGCATTGAAAATTAATATTGGCATCAAAGTTCGCGCGCGCCTCCTCCGGGAGCGTGGCCAAGGCCTCATCCCACTCCCCTGCATTTTTGAAAAGGGCATTTCTGAAATGCCTGATTCGATGCGGCTGAACCGCATTCCGACTGCGAAGCTGCTCGATCGCCTCTGTATTGTAGATGGAAACCATGAGGACTATATATAGAAAAGGCCGGCGCGTGCCGACCTTCTATTTTGAAGAACCACCGATCGCTACTTAAACGTTTTCCTGGTCGATTTGATCAGGGCCTTCCAGAGCTCTTCCTCGGTCTTGGCCGCCAGCAACATTCCGCTGGACGCCTTTTCACGGAAGGTTCGCGACAATCCCGAAATCAGCTTAAGATAGAACGCGCTCGTCGCCGTCGGAATCACCACGAAGAAAAAGATGCGTGTCAGGGAACGCCCCGGGCCTCCGAACTTGATGCCCTTCTTGTGGATACCCACCGCCATGGACAATCCCCCGCCTTCAACTCCACGTACATGCGGGAAGGCCATTCCATTGTCGACCGCCGTACTGATGATGGCTTCGCGCTGCAACGCCATATCGAGCAAGTGGTCACCATCTTCGACAAATCCTTCATCGGCCATGCGGGCACACATTCCCCCAAGCACCTCTTCCGGCGTACTGCCCTTCAGCGGAATCATCATCAGCTCGGGCGATGTAAAGCGGGAAATTCCGGTCTTACGCGCTTCGCCGTAGGAGCGGCTTTTGCGCTCGGCCACCACGAGCTGCTCCGGATAGTAGAGATAGCGGGCACAGTTCGGGCACCGATGCATCCCATCGGCCCGGTGCACACCTTGCACCAAACTCTTGGTCAGCGCCATGCCGCACCCCGAGCAGAGTTCATTGGCGATCGGGACAATGGCTTCCGGATGTTTTTGCAGCAGGCGGTTGAAATGAGACCGGACCTGTTGAGGCAAATCCGCGCTCAGGACGGAAATCGACTTTTCCAATTCGTCTAGCCGGACCTTCGGCATCGACACTCTTTTCTGCATGTTTGCCACAACCAGTTCCTGCAACTGGATCATCTGGTTGATAAGGCTGTGTGTTGCGGTCATAAAAAAAACCCCTTTGTTGTCGTCAAACAAAACTAGTAGAAAATACCACTGTTTCCAAAGATTGGAAGCCTAACGCTCATAAATTCAGAAATTCGACCACAAAGCCCCGATTCCGTTCAATTCCTTCGGAAAACCGGGGAAGCGAGGAAAGGGAATCAGCCATCCAGCTTTTGTTTGAGCATCTGCATAACGGCACCCGGGTTGGCTTTGCCACGACTGGCCTTCATGACCTGTCCCATCAGGAAGTTGATTGAAGCCGCATTGCCCGCTTTGTATTCCTCAACGGGCTTGGGGTTGTTGGCAATGGCCTCGTCGGCCCAGCCTTCAAGTGCGGAATCGTCGGACACCTGCGCCAGTCCCTTTTCTTCCACAATCGCTTTCGGCTCTCCGCCGTCGTTAAAGACCGCCTCAAAGACCTGCTTTCCTCCACCCGTGCTGATGGTTTTGGCATCAATCAAAGCAATGATTTCCGCCAGCTTTTCAGGCGTCACCTTCGACTCGGAAATCGAGAGATTTTGCTCGGACAGCAGGCGCATCATTTCGCCCATGATAAAGTTGGAAACCGCCTTGGCATTCCGGGTGTGCTGCATAACCTGCTCAAACCAGTCCGAAGTCGCCTTATCGGCAGTGAGCACTCCAGCGTCGTATTCAGGAAGTCCGAGATCCGCAACGTAGCGGGTACGCCGTTGCGCCGGAAGTTCCGGCAATTCAGAGCGCCAGCGCTCGACCTGTTCTTCAGAAATCTTGACCGGCATGAGATCCGGCTCCGGGAAATAGCGATAGTCGTGCGCATTTTCCTTCGTGCGCTGCGTAAAGGTTTCGCCGCGATCCGGGTCATAACCCCGCGTTTCCTGATCCACTGCTCCACCGCTTTCCAGCACGGAAATTTGGCGGTCGATTTCATATTCGATGGCATCTTTAATGAAGGCAAAGGAATTCATATTTTTGATTTCCACCTTCGAGCCCAGCTCCTTCTGGCCTACGGGGCGGACCGAAACATTAACATCGGAACGCATCTGTCCTTTTTCCTGATCACAGTTGGAAATTCCGCCATATTGCATAATCTGTTTTACTGCGGTCATGTAGGCCAGCGCATCTTCGGCGGAGCTCATGCATGGGTCGGAAACGATTTCCATGAGCGCGGTTCCTGCACGGTTGTAGTCAACCAGACTGGCCCCGGCCACATGCGTGTTTTTCGCCGCATTTTCTTCCTGGTGAATACGCTCAAGTGTGAACGTTTTCATTTCACCATCCACCTCCACCTCCACCTTTCCGCCCAGGCAGAGCGGTTCGTCGGCCTGCGTGATCTGGTAGTTTTTCGACATATCCGGGTAGAAATAGTTTTTGCGATCCCACTTGCTGTAGGGGTTGATTTCGCACCCCAGCAACAGGCCCGCCTTGCAGCAGAGCTCGATCGCTTTTTCGTTCATGACCGGCAATGCGCCGGGATAGCCGAGACAAACCGGGCAAACGTGGGTGTTCGGTTCTGCACCGTATTCATATTTGCAGGAGCAGAACATCTTCGTTTTCGTCTTCTGCATGACATGCGTTTCCAAACCGATTGTAGCTTCATATTTCATAATGCTTAATCCGTAATTCGTAATCCTACCCTACAGGGATGGGCGTTGTTTATGCCACTCGGTGGTTTGTTCGTAGGCGTGCCCGACTTTGAGAATGGTTTCTTCCTGAAATGCGTCGCCGATAATCTGCAGGCCGATCGGAAGCCTCTCTTCGGAAAATCCGCAAGGCAACGACAGCGCGCAGTTGCCGGCCAGGTTGATCGGCGTGGTGAGGATATCGTCGAGATACATCTTCAGCGGATCATCGGCCTTTTCCCCCTTTTTATAGGCAGGAGTCGGAGTAACCGGCGCAAGAATGGCATCGCACTCTTTAAAGGCTTCCGTGAAATCGTTACGAATGAGCGTCCGCACCTTTTGCGCCTTCAGATAGTAAGCATCGTAGTATCCACTGCTGAGCACATAGGTACCGAGAATGATGCGGCGCTTCACTTCCGGCCCAAAACCAGCCGCACGGGTTTTTCTGTATAGTTCGGCGGGATCTTTTCCATCGAGCCGCAACCCATATCGAATGCCGTCAAAGCGAGCCAGGTTGGCCGAGGCTTCGGCGGTGGCGATAATGTAATAAACCGCGATCGCATATTTTGCATTCGGCAAACTGACATCCACAATTTCAGCGCCCAAGCTCTTGCAGTGATCGACCGCATCGCGTACCGCCTTTTCAACTTCGGGGTCCATGCCCTCCACAAAATATTCCTTCGGCAAGCCCAATTTCATTCCGGTCAACGAAGTGTCGCCGGACAGCTGATCCGAAAAAGAGGGGACATCGATCTCGAGGGATGATGAATCCATCTTATCGTGCCCGCAGATGGCTTCCAATAGCAGGGCCGAATCCTTAACCGTTTTGGAGAGTGGCCCGATCTGATCGAGCGACGAAGCGAAGGCTGTTAAACCATAACGCGAAACCCGGCCATAGGTTGGCTTGACACCCACGCACCCGCAGAAGGCGGCGGGCTGACGAATGGAACCGCCGGTGTCGGAACCTAGGGAAGCAATCGCTTCATCGGCCGCAACGCACGCTGCGGATCCGCCGGAAGATCCGCCGGGAACCCGATTGGAATCCCACGGGTTGGACGTCTTGCCCAGTGCCGCATTTTCCGTGCTCGACCCCATCGCAAACTCGTCCATATTGACGCGCCCAAGCAATACGGCTCCGGCATCACGCAACCGGGCAATCACGGTGGCATCGTAGGGCGCGGTATAACCTTCGAGAATTTTTGACGAACAGGTACAGGGTTGCCCCTTCATATTAAGCAAATCCTTAATCGCCACCGGAATCCCCAGCAGGGGGTTGTTGCGCCCCGCTGCGCGGGCTTCGTCGGCCGCTTTTGCCTGCCTCAATGCCGACTCCCGGTCGAGGGTTAAATAGGCTCCAACGGTTTTGTCAGTAGCATCGATAGATGCCAGCACGTCGTTGACGATATCCACCGAGGTGCATTGCCCTGTCGATAATTTTCCGGCGAGTTCGACAATCGTAAGTTTATGTAAATCAGCCATGATAATCCTATTGATCGATGATTTTTGGAACGCGGATTTCGCCGTCGGACTCAGCCGGTGCGTTGGCCATGATATCGGCGTGGTTAAGGCTTTTTCCAAGCTCATCCTGACGGAGCACATTATAAACAGGAATTGCGTGGGCCGTGGGCTCGACCTCGCTCACATCCAATTCATTCAACTGTTCCACATAATGCAAGATCTGATTAAGCTGCCCCTGAAACAACTCGGTTTCTGTATTGGTCAGTTCTATGCACGCGAGTTGCGCCACATACCCCACATCCATGCCATCATTTGTATCGGACATTTTCAAACCCCTCGGTTTCAACAAAAACAAAGCCCGCAGTATAGATAAACTGCGGGCATGCGCAACTTCCAAGAATTGCCAATATTCTCCCCTTGTTCAGGTGGAAGATTAGTTGTAAACTTTGCTCTTCATGGTATCTGCCAGAATGTGCGGGTAGACCTTCCCAACCAAGTCTATGATTTGCTGCTCATATTCCTTCCCTTCGGCTTCGCGCTTTCCAGAAAAGGCGATATAGGCCCAACGGTTGGCCTTGCTGCGCACCACGCGGTCCCACGCCAGCCAGAACATGCGGCCGTAGTGATAGGGCGTTTCCCGGTCCTGCCCGACAAACCAATAGGCATAGTAGGAGTAGTACGGAACCGGACCATCAGGCGTATTGAAAATCCGCGAAGCCAGAATCACTCTGATTTTAAGCGGATCACGCCCCTCGAGCGGAACCTCCAGCGTATATTCATCATCAAGGTTGTTGCCTTGCCCTTTCAAGCAACGCTGAGGGCGGTGAATACTGTCGCGCGCCGTACCACTCAAAACGATTGAGGTAAATATCCGCTGTCCAGCATCGTTGGTGTAGGCGGACTTAACGAATTCCGTATCTTCCGGCAACGCCTCCTTTTCGGCGCGACTCATCTTATAAAGCGAGGAACCACAATTCGGGCAAATATCCGGCACTTCCAGCTCTCGCACATTGAAGGACGCTTCTCGGTAGCCCTTTGCGCATTCGTCCGGATTATGGCAAAAGCGCAGTTCATTGCCGACCCAGCCATCGACCTCTTCCGGCAGCGACATGACCACTCCAGGCACAAAGTCCAACTTCACCCCAACCGTAAAGGCCAGTGCAAAAATGGAGAGCGTCATGAGAATCACAATGCTCAGGAAGGGCTTAAATAAGTTTTTTTCCATGTTGAGAAAATCTCCCGGTAATTAAGATTAAGCAGTTTGCCAGTGCCCACCATGAGACTAATGGATACCGTAAACAAAACATATCCCGACCAGTCATGGTGGAGACCCGCGCCAAACTTCTGCCCGGAGGTCACGGAAACCAGCGCAATTGAAATAATGCGCCCGATATTTCCGGCCACCGCAATTGGAATTGAAGCGAGGAACAACGCCCACTTTTTCACGAGCGTCTTTTGGGTAGAATATGCATACACCGCAGTAAGGGCCGTCATGGCCAGCAGCGAACGAAGCCCCGAACACGCAGCCTCAACGTTTAAATCAAAATAAGGCGATCGCAACATGGTACCCACACGCTGACACTCGATTCCCAAACCCTGAATCGCGGCATGGCCTGCCGTAGTCGCAATACGTTGCAGCGGTCCCGATAGCGCATCCAGAAAGTTCAACGGAATACAAAAAATCAAATATGCACAGGGAAAGATCAACAACTTGGCGACTTTCCATCCGAAAAAGTACAGCGGCATGCCCCAAATCAAAAGAATGAGACTGATCAAAGAGATACGGGTCTGCTGCATCTTGGCACCGACCCAATGCATGACAAGCGCCGCAATAATTAAATACAACCCAGCTTGGCAGATTTGCTTGGGGGCTTCAAAAAACTCTTCGCGCTTATGCCAGATCACGGCAAGGCTCACAAAGGGAATGAGATAACCATGCGAATAGTCGGCACCAAACGACTCTTTATCCCCCCAACGAGCAATCATCCAGGTGAATGCCGAACGGCTTCCCACATTTTCGACCGTATTTCCGAGCAGGTGGAACAGCACAAACAAAAACCCGATAATGACCGACACGAAACCAATATTCATCAGTTCATTCTTCGACAAGGCACCAAGTCGCCACCTGTCACTCCAAATTAACGTGCTCGTTGTTTTCAGATCTTCCATAACATACCTCTGTCTGCTACTTATTAACCCGCAACGTATACGCCATTGACGCTCAAAAAGCAAGGAGCGTTCATTTAACGCAAATGCTCAATATACATATACTAAATAGATGCTTCCCCAAAACCCCTCCTAAAATGACAGCCCTTCATTCGCCACCGGCATCCAAACAGATGTCGTTTAGAAATCCGAAGTGGGCTACGCGCGGGGATGCGCAAGCTGATAGACCTCTTTAAGACGCTCGACGGAGACGTGCGTATAGATTTGGGTCGTGGAAAGCGAAGCGTGGCCGAGCAGTTCCTGCACACTGCGCAAATCAGCCCCCGCATCAAGCAGGTGGGTCGCGAAACTATGACGCAGACTGTGAGGCGTCAGTTCGGCATTCAACCCGCAAAAGAGCACATATTTTTTCATCATCCGCTCGATGGAGCGAGCGGTGATCGGTCCGCCGTTTTTATTCAGAAAAACCGGGCTTCGACTGTCACGCGTTCCCGCCAGCAACCACACGTTTTCGCGCAGTTCCAGATTTTTCATGAGCGCTCGTGTCGCTGGAGAACCCAGCGGGCACAGCCGCTCTTTCTTCCCTTTTCCGCGGACGCGTGCCACGCCGGACAACAAATCAACACGCTCCTCCGGAAGCTGGACCAGCTCGTTGATGCGCATGCCGGTACTGTAGAGCAGTTCAAGGATGGCCGAATCGCGGGCAACCATGTATTCGCGCCACAGCTTTACCTTCGGGTTTTTGCTCGGCACCTGCTTTTCAGCATGCTTGCCCGGTGCATCCAGTAATCTGCCGACCTCTGCAACCGATAGAATCTGCGGCAGATAGTTTCCTTTCTTCAGCAGACTCAAACCACTGAACGGGTTTTGCTCTGCATATTCCTCGCGCAGCAGAAACTTGTAGAACGAACGGAGGGCAGAAAGTTTTCGACCGGTCGTGGTCGGTGCCAGCTCAAGCTTTTGAAAAAAGACGAGGAACTTGCGCGCCGTGAAGCGATCGGCTTCCCGCCATTTATATGGCGGTCGCGCATCCTCTCCCCACGAAATCTCGCAGAACTGCCGGATATCGATCAGGTAGTTGCTGACCGTATGCTCGGAGGC
>CAZWZW010000069.1:0-5146 GCA_964639125.1 uncultured Verrucomicrobiota bacterium | reverse complement strand
GGGCAGATCATATTTATCCTGCATCTCCGCATAGTTCGGGATTTGCGCTGCATAGCGCGCGGCCATCTTTTTCAAGGCCGCGAGCTGGCGATCCGACAGCGCGCCCTTGCCCTTGAACTGCGACGCCAACGAATCGAAGAACGTCTTGTCGTTAAACTCACGCTTGCCGCGCAGGGTCGGTTCGGCCCACTCGGTGATTTTTTCCATCATCTCCAGAATCGGCGCAGTGGAAGGATCGGCCTCCACTTCCTTTTTCTCGTCCAGCTTGAACTCAACCTTAAGCGCATCAAAGTTTTCAATCTGATCGGAATATTTAGTGAGCAGCGTGTCGAGATAAGCCACCTGACGGTCACTCAGGCGCTTGCCCATGGAAATTTGATCACCCAGCGATGTGACGAACTTCTTGTCGTCGTAGGTGCGCTTGCCCACCTTGCGCGGCTCCTCGTACTGGACATTGGCCAGCACCTCGATTTTACGGGGGGTGTCGCCGCGTACGGCTTCCGGCTCGACCAGTTCCAACTCCGCAATGAGCGCATCAGGAACCTGCTTGATATAGCGGCAGCACATCTTATGCAGCATCTCGCCCTGGCGCTTGGAAAGCAACTCACCTTCACCCACCTTTTCCTGAAGGTCCACGAAGGTTTTATGGTCGTCGTAGGTCCGACGACCCGACTTCACAGGTTCCGCCCACTCGGATACATTGGAAAGCGCATCAAAACATTTCGCGACAAACGCCGGCTCGGCGGTTTCCTTGGCATGATCAATCCACTCCAGCAAGGATGGGTAAAACGCCTCCATCATCTGCGTCCACTCCACCTTGCCCTCTTCGACGTTATCAAGCTTGGTTTCCATGTCCGCGGTAAAGTTCACCTGGAACAGATCCACCTTGTTGTTGGACTGAAGCTTTTCCTCGGTTTTCAGAACCAGCGAAACCAGCTCCTTGCCCAGATCGGTAGGAATGAGCGAACGCTTTTCCTTTACCACATACTCGCGTTCGTCGAGTTTCGACATGATCGCCGCATAGGTACTCGGACGCCCCACTCCATTTTCTTCCAGTGCCCGAATGAGCGATGCTTCCGAGTAGCGGGCCACCGGCTTGGTTTCCTTCTGCTCGGTAAGCCAGTCAAGCACATCGAGAGTTTCACCCGACGCCAACGGGGGCAGCTTATCGGTTTCGGAATCATCTCCTTCGCCACCCTTCGGCTTGTCGGCCGCAGCCTCGATTCCGCTGGCTTTCATGTACCCCGGGAATACGATATCGGAAGCCGTAGCCCGAAACAGATAGGTGTTTTCAGAACCGGCTTCAATTTCCACGGTCCGGCGCGCAATCTTTGCAGGCACCATCTGGCTGGCCACAAACCGCTCCCAGATCAGCCGGTAGAGCTTCTGTTCTGCGGCTTCAAGCTTGATGCCCTCTTTGCCGGGCTCGACGGCCACGTCGGTCGGGCGGATGGCTTCATGGGCTTCCTGCGCGGCACCTTTGCTTTTGTAGAAGTTGGGTTTTTCAGGAACATATTTCGCGCCGTAGCTGTCGCCAACAAACGTACGGCATTCGTCCAACGCCGTCTTGGCAATGTTAAACGAGTCGGTACGCATGTAGGTGATAAGCCCGCTTTCATACAGTTTCTGCGCAATCCCCATCGTGCGGGCCGGCGCATAGCCGAGCGAGCCGGAGGCGGACTGTTGCAGCGTACTGGTGATGAACGGCGGACGGGCTCGCCGCGTCACTTCCTTGGTGATTACATCGCTGACTTTCAGCGGGCTGCTTTCGAGCTCCTTTTGAATGCCTTCGAGCTGCTCCATCGTTTTGACGGCACCCGGAAGCAACTTGCGGTCCTTGATCCCGATCGGCTCGCCGTTGATACGAGCGAGCTTGACGGCAAACGGATCGAGCGGAGCTTCCTGCTTGCGGACTTCCGCGCCGACGGTGAAATAGGTTTCGGGCTGGAAGCCGGTAATCTCGTTTTCGCGTTCAACCACCAGACGCAGTGCCACGGTCTGAACGCGACCGACACTGTTGGCGCCCCGAATCTGCTTACGCACCACCGGACTGCCCTGGAAACCAACGAGGCGGTCCAGAATACGACGCGCCTGCTGAGCGTTGACCCGGTCCATATCGATTTTTTCCGGGCAGTCAAACGCAGCCAGGATGGCGGGCTTGGTAATTTCGTTATACGTTACCCGATAGAAATTTTCTTCCGGGACGGTTTTTTTCAGCGCTTCAAACAAATGCCAGGCAATGGCTTCCCCCTCGCGGTCGGGGTCGGGCGCAAGATAGACGTTCTCGCACTTCTTGGCTTCCGCCTTGAGCTCCTTCAGCACCTTCTTGCCGCGCGTCGTACTGACATATTCCGGTTCGAACGCCTTCTCGACATCCACACCCAGCTTCTTGGCCGGGAGATCGCGTACGTGGCCCACCGAGGCCATTACCGTATAATCCTTGCCCAGAAACTGGTTAATCTTTTTCGCCTTCGCCGGCGACTCCACAATCACTAGATTTTTGCTCATTGCTTCACTTCCTTTTCTAAAATCATTTTTAACAGGATCTATTTCTGTCCTTCCTGTAAATCCTGTCTAAAACTTTCCTGTTCGTAAATCATCTGCGAGTTCGACCATTTTACCGGGTAACGTTCTGATGACCCGTTTCATTTCCAATCCCAAAAGTATGCCGCTGAGCGCATGACTTTGCATACCGACCTCGCGGGCCAGCGAATCAATATCCCTTGGCTCCTTCCACAGCGCTTCCACCACCTGCGATTCTTCCTCCGACATCGGCACATCGGGCCGGGCGGCAGAGGCCGGCTCCGGGGATTCCAATTCCGACGGCGGTATTAAAAATTCATACTCTTCTAAAATATCATCGATCCGTTCGACCAGCTTGGCGCCATTTTTGATCAACATATGCGGGCCGCGCGCGCCGGGCGTATCGATCCGTCCCGGAAGGGCAAAGACCGTACGCCCCTGCTCCATTGCCGCCTCGGCAGTATGCATCGATCCGCCCTTGATGGCTGACTCGACCAGCAGCACGCCCATGCTCAACCCGCTAATAATGCGGTTGCGATACGGGAAGGTCATGCGGTCGGCCTGTCGGCCCATCGGGTATTCGCTGATGACCGCGCCGTTCTTTGAAATCTTTTCCGCCAGCTCCGCATTTTCCGGCGGATACAGGCAGTCGAGCGCACCCCCGAGCACCGCAATGGTACGGCCGGCGCTTTTAACTGCGCCGCTGTGCGCCGCGGTATCGGCTCCGCGCGCAAGTCCGCTCACCACCGTAAAGCCGGTTTGCCCGAGTTGATAGGCCAGCCGATCCGCGGCCGTCAGCGCATAGTGCGAGCTCGAACGCGATCCAACAATCGCAATGGCTTTCCCATCCTCAGGTAAAAGCCGTCCGCGAATGTACAACGCCAACGGCGGATCGTGAATGGCCTTCAATCCAGTCGGATACTCATCGTCGAGCGGTGTGATGATGCGCACGCCCATCTCCGCGGCGGTTTCAATTTCCGCCTGAGCGTCGATGCCGTCGCGCTGCGTGATAATCTTCAGAGCAAGCTTTTCGCCGACCCCGCGCGCCTCCATCAGCGCATCCCGATCCGCCTCAAGAATAGCCTTGGGCGAACCCAGCGTATCGATGAGGCGGCGGACGCTTACCGGTCCAAGCCCCTCGATCATATTCAAAACTATGTATGCTTCTCGATCCTGCATGATATTAACCACTAAGACACGACGGACACAAAGGAACACGAAGACTCCGGTTGATTCGCTTTGTGAATCTTCGAGGCCTTGGTGTCTTTGTGTTTATAATCCCCTCCAAAGCTTCTCCATACGGTCTTCGGGAATTTCGTTACCGATGCTCGATTTCCCGATTTCGGAAACGAGCACAAATTTAGGCATCCCACCGACGGTTTTCTTGTCGACCGATAACGCCGCGCGCAGATCTGCCCAGTGATAGCCGGGGGCATTGACCGGAAGGTCCAAGGATTGGAAAAAGTGTTCAATACGATCGCATTCCGCTTGTGACAAGCCAGTCAGTGCAACGGATGCGCGAGTCGCAAATATAGAACCGATGGCGACGCCCTCACCGTGCACATATTCGCCATAACCCGCCACCTTTTCCACCGCGTGCCCGACCGTGTGGCCAAAGTTAAGAATGGCGCGCAACCCACCTTCCCGCTCATCTTTCGCAACGACATCGGCTTTGATTTCGCAACTACGCCCGACGATCCTGGCCAGCAACTCGACATTCCCGACATTGGAAAGCTCGGCGACCTTTTCTTCGAGCATTTGGAAGAACGGTGCATCATAGATGATTCCATATTTCACCACTTCCGCCAGCCCGGCGCGGTACTCGCGTTCCGGTAGCGTTTTAAGGGTGTGCAAATCCGCGAGCACCAGTTCCGGCTGGTAGAATGCACCCACCAGATTTTTGCCTTCGGGCAGATTGATTCCGGTCTTTCCGCCCACGGAACTGTCGACCATCGCCAGCAGCGAGGTCGGCACCTGCACGAACGGGATGCCCCGCAAGTAGGTTGCAGCCACATAGCCCGCCAGATCGCCGATCACTCCGCCGCCAAGCGCAACAATAAACGAATGGCGGTCTAGCCCGCATTCGAGACAGCGACTGTACAGCTCGAAAACCTGCTCCTGACACTTGGTTTGTTCACCCGGAGGCAACGTAGCCACACAGGCAGAAAAGCCGGCGGTTTCCAAAGAATGCAACACGGTTTTTGAATAGTGCGCACCCACATTTTCGTCGGTTACGATCAGACACTTCCCCTTCAAACCGACATCGACGCAAAGTTGCCCGACCCGGTCCAAAACCCCCGCTCCAATATGAATATTGTAGGAGCGCTCACCTAGATTTACTGGCACGTCGTATAACATAGCTCGAAGTGTGTAGGGGCTCGCAGGGGGGCAAGTCAACCAAAAAGAGCATAAAGGCTTTTCGGAAAATCCGGTTTATCCCGCCGCAGTCGGAATAGAAAACATCGGCAAAAACCGGGTCGAAAAATTCTGTGTAATTTTGATTGATTTGGAATCCGCAACTCATTAGCTTTCGTCCCTCTTTTGTTGGAAGCGTAGCTCAGTTGGTAGAGCAGCTGACTCTTAATCAGCGGGTCCAGGGTTCGAGCCCCTGCGCTTCTACCAT
>CAZWZW010000068.1:0-13952 GCA_964639125.1 uncultured Verrucomicrobiota bacterium | reverse complement strand
ACCCATCAAAAGCCGTCCCGCAGCAGGGTTTCGCCACAAAAACCCCAGAAGAACCTTTAATGTTCGCGTTCCGGCTTCGGTGCGCGGGTCATCAGATCCATGACGGCCTGCCGTGGATCTTTGCCCTCGTGCACGACGGCATTCACCTGTTCCGTAATCGGCACCGGAACCCCCAGGGCATCGGCCAGCTCCTTGGCGGCTTGGCAGTTCCACACCCCTTCGGCCACCATTTTCATGCTGCCCATGATTTGCTCAAGGGTTTCACCTTTGCCAAGCCGTTCGCCGACGCCGCGGTTGCGGCTGTGCCGGCTCATACAGGTGACCATCAGGTCACCAATTCCGCTTAAACCGGCAAAGGTTTCCGGCTTTGCGCCGAGTGCGACGCCAAGGCGGGTAATCTCTGCAAGGCCGCGCGTCATCAATGCGGCCTTGGAATTATCGCCAAAATTCATGCCGTCGCCCATCCCCGCCGCCACGGCGATCACATTTTTCAGGGCACCGCCGAGTTCAACGCCAATGACGTCATCCAATGTATAAACGCGGAAGGCCTCATTCACAAACAGCTGTTGGATTTGTTCGGCCACGGCATGGTCGTTCGCCGCAATAGCCACCGCACATGGAACACCGCGCGCCACCTCTTCGGCATGACTTGGCCCCGAGAGGACTGCCACCGAATGCGATATTATTTTTTCGGCCACTTCACTCATCCGCTCATGCGTATTTTCGTCGAGGCCCTTGGTGGCGCTCACCACCAGCGCGGTTTCCGGAATGAAGGGTTTAAAGCGTTCGACCGTGGGTTTGTAAAAACGCGAGGGCACCACCAGCACCACCAGTGCGGCATCCTTCACCGCGGACTCCGGGTCGGCGGTCCACTGAATGGACGCAGGTATTTCTACGCCGGGAAGGTAGGTTTTGTTTTCGCCCGAGGCCCGAAGCTCTTCAAGGTATTCCGGGAATGGCCCCCATACCGTGGTATCGTGGCCGTTACGGTCGAGCACCATCGCCAGGGCCGTTCCCCAGCCGCCATCGCCAATCACCGTAACCTTCATGCGCTGGCCTCTTTCTTTTTACCGAATCGGTTTTCAGTTCCATTGAGCAGGTTTTTAATGTTTGAACGGTGCAGCCAGATCACCAGCACGGAAAGGATGGTCAGCGCAATATTCACAACGAGGCCTTTATTCAATACCCACACACTGACGGCCACGGTAATGGAGGCCGCAATGGAGGCGACCGAAACATAACGCGAAATCACCAGACAGAGCACCCAGCAGGAAAACCCGATGCCCACAACCGCCGGAGCAACGCCCAGCAGCATGCCCGCGCTCGTGGCGACGCCTTTGCCACCTTTGAATTTAAGATAGACCGGAAAGCTGTGCCCCACAATCGCGGCCATCCCAAACAGCACCCCAAATTCAGGACTGACATGTCCTAACTGCGGGAAAAAGAATGCCGGAACAAATCCTTTGAGCGCATCGAGTACAAACGTGAATATTCCCCAGCCTTTACCAATGCAGCGAAAAACATTGGTGGCACCAATATTCCCGCTGCCTTGCGTCCGGATATCGATCCCGCGTGACTTTGCCACCAGCAAACCAAATGGAACGGCGCCAAGCAGGTAGGCCAACACGGTTAAAATTGCAATCATCATATATATATCCCTATTTACCGAAAAGTTTTTTGCCCAGACCCTTCAACGTATCCTTGAGTTCTTCGCTTTCCCCAATTTCCTTAACCTGTTCTCCCAGGATATCAACAATCGTATCCGAACTGACCGGAGAAGGCGCGTTTGTAGCGGATGGCTCTCCATCTGCCAAATCCTTTAATACGTTCTTAATCGTTTCGCTTCCGCCAATTTCCTCCACCTGCGCGCCCAGCGCTTCCACCGCGGCATCGCCCAGCGTTGAGGGTTGCTCGTCCAGTCCGGCTTTTTTGGCAGCGGCCCCTTTAAGGAAGGAGTCCAGCAGGGTTTTCACATTGCCACCAATGGCACCGGTAAAGGCCTTTGAAATATCGGCTCGGGGTTTATTGAGCGGCCCCTCGATCGGAACCGCAAAACGCAGCGACTCGATTGTTCCCATGCCGCCCAGTTGTCTGGATAGCTTGTCTTCGAGCTCCACTTTAACAAGGTTCAACGATATCGATGAATTTTGAAGCCAACCATCGCGACACTCCAGATTCGGAACAAGACCGAACGGCGCGGAACGAATGCCCAGACTATCGTAGACGTCATCCATAATACGCGGATCAATCTCCAGCACCTTTCCGGTCAGGTCGAACGAAGGCGCCTGTGGATCGACAACCGGGGCAAGGCGCAGATTGAGGTCGGTAATAAAGCTGGACCGATCGTTTCCAAGTGAACCCACAACAGAAATGTCTCCCCAGGGTGTTTCTGGATCTCTCTGGGTCGAGAGGTTTATGCCATTCACATTCAGGTCGAGGGCAATATCCAGTTGATTCAGCTTAAAGTCCACATACCGCACCATGGCCTGACATTGCAGGGCCTCGACCAAAACTTCCGGCAGCGGTTTCTGCTTCGCCGGTGTTCCTGCAGGCGGCACTTCCTGCGGCTCTGGTACTTCAACCTGCGGCACTGGCTCCCCAGGTGCCGGTTCGGGAGGCGTGAGCAAACCTTCCTGCAATTTGTTAACATTGATTACGCCATCCTTGTTGCGGACAACATTGACCAACGCATTCTTTACTTCGATGTTTTTAACCTTGATCAACTTCTGCTTAAACAAGGACGGGATATCCACTTCGACCTGAACCCGGTCCACCGATGCCAGATTTTCGAGCAGAAAGCCATCGGGGTTCTTAATGACCACGTCATTGAGATGGAGAATTCCGTTGGGTACATTGAGCGACAAACCGCCCACCCGCGCATCAATCCCCGTCTGCTCCTTTACCTGCGGGAGTACAACTTCCCGCATGGTTTTAGTGAGACCATACTGAAGAAACAGGTGCAAACCGACCAGAATCACGATTCCGAGTGCCAAAACCGATACCACTACTTTAAATATGATCTTCATGCCGCCTCCCTTTAACTTTTGTGAGCATACAGAACTTCACCCGATAATCTACAAAGGATTTGTCTTCAAGAGCCCAACAATTCTCCTCGCCGAAAACGGATGGAGCTTTTCAAGCATGGGAAAAGGAACTATCTTGTCCCCCTGTTAAATTTCCGAGGAAAGCACAATGTATGAACTAATCATAAAAGGCGGCATCATTATGTGGCCGCTGATGGCCTGCTCCGTTGTGGCACTCGCCGTGGTGATGGAGCGGTTGTTTTTCTGGGCGCGCGTGAACGCACACAAAAACCAATCTCTCATCAACCGTATTTTTACGCTCACCGAAGAGGGTGAGTTTGATCAGGCCATTCAGGAAGGCGAATCTTCCAAGTGCCTCGTCTGCCGAATCCTGACCGCCGGACTGGCGCACCGTAACTATGGCCTCGTCCAGTCGCTTGAAGCTGCTGCCATGCAGGAAATCGAAAAGATGAAGCGCAGCCTCTCCGTGCTCGACACCATTATTACGCTTGCGCCGCTGCTGGGCATCCTCGGCACGGTCTCCGGTATCATCATCTCATTCGACCTCCTTGGTGCGGCCGGCATCGAAGATCCAAAATCCGTCACCGGCGGCATTGCCCAGGCCCTCATCACCACTGCGACAGGGCTGGCCATTGCCATTGTTGCCCTGCTCCCCTACAACGCCCTCACCCGCAAGGTGGAAAAAGTTACGCGCTATCTCGAACAGCTCGTCACCTGCTACGAAGTTACCGTCCTGAAAGGGCAGGAAATTAGACCGGATAATTTTATCAAACCATGAAACTAAGTTCCGGATACGAATCTAAAAAGGCACGAGTGGAAATGCTCCCCCTCATTGATGTGGTTTTCCTGCTGCTCGTCTTTTTTATCTACGCCATGGTTTCAATGGTCGTACATCGCGGGCTGAAGGTTGAGCTGCCCAAGGCGGGAACCGCAACACTGGAAAAACGCGACTATATTTCCATCACCATCGACGACAGCAACCAGCTCTTTCTAAATGAGAATCCGATCAGTGCCGAGGGTCTTCCATCCGCGGTGCTCGCCCTACGGGAAGGCGATGCCCGGCCCGTATTCATCAATGGCGACCAAAAAGCGGATCTCGGGCTGGCCATTGAGCTGCTGGACGACTTAAAAAAAGCCGGAATCGAGGAAGTATCCTTCTCGTGCAACAAAGAAACACCATAGTCAACATTCCTCTGCTGGCCTGCCTTGCCCTCTCGGCGATACTCCATGTGGGCATACTCTGCGCCAAGGGAATCTATACGCCACCCAAGCCCCTGGCACAGCCCGGCCGTACCGTCGTACGCCTGACCCTCATGCCGACCATCGCCAGCCGAGCCATCGCGGAGCTTCCAACGCCATCACCTGAAATTCCGGAGGCAAAGGTTGAAGAACCGGTAGAGCAGGCTTCCCGGCCCGCTCTCCCCGCAGAGCCCGCGGTCAAGCCCCTGCCCGAGTCAAAGCCAGAACCTCTAACAGAAACCGCACCGGCAAACTCGATTGAGCAGGAGGCCAGTCTGATTAGGGAAAAAGGGGTATTTTCAGAAGCGCAAACCGCACAGTCCGTCAGCCCCGTTTATCCCCGCATATCGCGGCGACGAGGCGAGGAAGGTACCGTCACTCTCTCCATCAAGGTGCTGGCCAACGGAACAGCGGCAGAGGTGACCGTACTTCAATCAAGCGGACATACGCGGCTCGACAAAGCCGCGCTCGAAGCAGCGCAAAAAACTCTTTTTACGCCCGCTCAGCGGTTGGGCCGAAACGTGGACTCCTCCACCGAACTATCTTTCACCTTCAGGCTGACCGATGATTAAACGACTCTCTTTTCTATTTACCCTGATTCTGCTGAGTGGATGCGGAAAGCCCACACCGATACCCCCCCTTCCTGCAAACGTGGAACGCATCATTTCGCTTGCACCCAACATCACCGAAACCATCTATGCCCTTGGACTGGAAGATAAGCTGGTTGGCACCACCACCTATTGCAACTATCCCGCAGCGGCAAAAAAAATTACGAAGGTGGGTGGCTTCGGGAACTTTAATTTTGAAGCCATCGTAACGCTGAAGCCCGACCTGGTTATCCTGCACAAGGAATACGAAACGGAAAAGGCGCGCCTGACCAGCCTCGGCATCCCCTACCTTGAATCCGGCAGCTATTTCATTGCTGACATCCTTCAGACCATTCAATCCATCGGCACAGCCTGCGGTGCGGAGAAAAAAGCACAGGCATTGATCCGAAAACTGGAGTCACAGATCAAAAAACTGGAATCGCCTTCAGAGCACCCGCCCCGCGTGCTCATCACCTTTGGCGGATCACCGGCCACTCAAGACATCGGCCAGGTTCAAGCCTTCGGCCCGGATTGCATCCATAACGAGCTGCTGGAAATAGCTGGAGGAATAAATGTGGTTCAAGGCAACCTCCCCTACGCAACGCTCTCCCGCGAAGCCATCCTGCGCCTGAACCCGGACATCATTATTGAACTGGCGCCCGAAGCGGAACCGAGTGATACCCCAGCCGATGCCTGGAACAGGCTGAAGGCAGTCAACGCCGTAAAAAACAATCAGATCCACATCCTCACCGGCGACTACACCTGCATCCCCGGCCCGCGCTTCATCCAGACCCTCGAAGACTTTGCCCGCATTATTGGGCAGAATAATTTGGTAGCAGAATGAGTTATGGGATACATATTTCTCTTAAATGAACAAACCCATCATCCAAACAGAAAACCTATCCATCGAGCTTTCGGGAACTTCAATCCTGAAGGGGATTTCGCTGCATATCGATGAGGGTGAGTATGTTTCGATCATCGGCCCAAACGGTGCGGGAAAAACCACATTAATCAAATGTTTGGCCGGTATCTACCGGCAAGGGAGCGGCTCGATCCAAATCAACGGCCGCCCCTTTGAGAGCTATAAAACCAAAGATCTCGCTAAACTCCAAAGCTATGTTCCGCAAGCCGAGGGCCGCGCCACTCCACTGACGGTCGAAGAGTTTGTGGCGATGGGGCGCTATCCCCATCTGTCTTCGTTCACCACACTTAACACGGAGGACTATGTGGCCATCGACGACGCAATTTCGCTGGCAAACCTCCAACCCTTCCGACACCGCTCCCTGAACACCCTCAGCGGCGGCGAGCGGCAGATGACCTTTATCGCGGCCGCATTGGCTCAGCACTCAAAAATCCTCCTGCTCGACGAACCCTCAACCTTCCTCGACTACCGCCATCAGTCCAACGTCGCCAAAATCCTCACCACTGCCTGCCGGGAACAGGGAAAAACAGTGGTTGCCGTACACCACGACATCAACACCGCCACCGCTTGCAGCGATCGCATCTATGCCCTTAAAAACGGCACCATCGCATTCCACGGAACACCGGAAGAAACAGCAGATAGCGCCCTGCTGGAAAATATTTACGACACCCCCTTTATCTGCTCTCCATCGCCCGCGCGCGCCCTACCACTGGTCCTCTCGGGAGGCACCCTATGAAAAAGCCGATGCTTCCCCTCGCGTCATTACTGCTTCTGGCTTTCGCCGCTCTACTGTTCTGCCCGCTTTTCGGAATGAAGTTTATCCCGTTTTCAGCCACGGGACAGGATCATGAAATCCTGTTCGACATACGGCTTCCGCGCGTGCTGTGCGCCTTTATCACCGGCTCCATGCTCGCGCTCAGCGGCATGTCGTTTCAAGCCCTGTTCCGCAACCCGCTGGCGACGCCGTTCACGCTCGGTGTTTCCAGCGGCGCGGCGCTCGGAGCAGCGGTGTTTATCCGGCTCGGACTGACCTTTACGTTTGGCGGAATTTCAGGCACAGCACTGGCGGCATTTTCCGGAGCGCTGCTTTCCGTGATGCTCGTCTATGGCCTGACCCAGCTCAAAGGTGGTTTTTCCACCTCTACACTTTTACTCTCCGGCATCGCGATCAGCTTCTTTTTTTCAAGCCTGATTCTTTTTATTCAATACATCAGTGGATTGACCCACTCGTTCCGCATTATCCAGTGGATGATGGGATCGCTGGCTGCTGCAGACTACGGGAAACTGGCCAACCTCCTGCCCTTCTTTGGAATCGGCACTCTGCTGCTGGTCTTTTTACACCGTGAACTCAACCTGCTGATGATTGGCGAAGACATTGCCACCGGTCGCGGCGTCAACGTCGGTCTGGTCAAAAAACTGATCTTCCTTGCGGCCTCGCTCATGGTTGGCGGCGTGGTTTCGGTGTGCGGCCCCATCGGCTTTGTCGGCATGATGTCGCCCCACATTTGCCGCCTGCTCATCGGGGCGGACCACCGGCTCCTCACTCCGGCCACCCTACTGTTTGGCGGTTTCTTCCTTGTTCTGTGCGACACCCTGTCCCGCACACTGATTGCACCCTCCGAGATTCCCGTCGGCGTGCTCACGGCCCTGCTCGGCGGCCCCTTCTTTATCTGGCTTCTGCTCAGCCGCAAAAATCATATGGAGTTGTAAGAAGGCTCCTGAACACCTACTATCTCCTGCATGAAAACGATTGAAGAAAAAGAGCAGATACTGCTCGATGAACTCAGGTCCTATGGCCGTTTGGCGGTCGCTTATTCCGGCGGGGTCGACTCGTCCTATCTCGCCGACTGCGCGCACGAGGCCCTTGGCGAAAAGGCGTTCATGATTATTGCCGACTCCCCTTCCATTCCCCGCGCAGAACTACAGGAAGCGGTTGACTTGGCCACGAAACGGGGATGGAAACTGCGCGTGATCCAGACCGAGGAACACTACAATCCGGACTATCTGGAAAACAAGGGCGACCGCTGCTTCCACTGCAAAAACGAATTGTTCAGCAAGATGGAAGTGATCCTCTCCGAGTTTGACGATGTGGTTCTGGCACACGGTGCCATCGAGGACGACAAAGGTGATATCCGCCCCGGCACGCAGGCCGCCGCCAACCATTGCGTGGTTGCGCCGCTTCAAAATGCCGGACTTTTCAAAGCAGAGATCCGTACGCTCAGTGAACGCCGCGGATTGCCCACGGCCGACAAAGCCTCTTTCGCCTGCCTTGGTTCACGCTTCCCCACCGGCACAGCCATTGATCTCGTTGCGATGACCCGAGTGGAACAAGCAGAAAACATTCTGCGGTCACGCGGCTATTCACAATATCGCGTGCGGCATCACGATGAGCTCTGCCGCATTGAACTCCACGCAATCGACTTCGAAAAGCTGATAAACTACCGGGAAGAAATCGTTGCCGCCATCAAAAAAACCGGCTATCGCTATGTAACGCTCGACCTCAGCGGCTACTCCATGGGATCGAGTGCATAGAAACCAGACACCGCAGTCCAGGAATTGAGATCAAGCGAAGTACTCAATCACATCATGAGAACGCTAAATATGAGTGAAAGGTCAGGCCACCCCATTTGTTGCATTAAAATGAGTGTCCATTCGCGCTTATTCGTGGTTTTCTCTTAGTGGTATTCAACAGGAAGGGATCTTCATGAAACATAGTATCAACACCGAAAAAGCTCCGGCCCCGATCGGGCCCTACAACCAAGCCATCAAAACCGGACATCTGCTCTATACCTCCGGTCAGATTCCCATCGATCCGGCAACCGGTCTTATTGTGCCGGGCGGTATTCGGGAACAATCCATCCAGGTTCTGGAAAACCTAAAAAGCGTCCTTGAAGCCGCAGGCTGTACGCTGGATGACGCGATCAAAACCACCGTATTCCTTACCCGCATGACTGATTTCCCCGAATTCAACACCATCTATGCCGAATACTTTGGCGAAGACAACGCTCCCGCTCGCTCAACCGTTCAGGTGGCCGCCCTGCCAATCGGAGCCTTGGTGGAAATCGAACTGGTAGCCAAAATCTGATGAACCGCAAACAACTCATCCGAAATTGTATTGGTCTGGCACTGGTTCTGTGGCTTGGTGTTGGAGGATACCTGCGTTCCAAACATGTCCAGAACCCGGTATTGCAGGGTGCGACCATGGGAACCTCATACAGCATCACCATCGAGGGCAATGTTAAACGTGACAAGCTGACCGAGCTGACCGCCCAAATCGAGGCCAAGCTTGCAGAGATCAACCGCCAGATGTCGACCTGGGATCCAGCCAGTGAAATTTCGAGCTTTAACACATCGGATGAATCCGGCCCCTTTCAACTGTCGGAAGCGTTCAATGCTGTCATGATTCGGGCTTTGGAGCTTAGCGAAATGACCGGCGGCACATTCGATCCCACCCTGAACCCGTTGCTTAACCTTTGGGGATTTGGAAGCGAAGGAGGCGAACGCAACGTTCCCTCCAACGCCGCCATTGCCAAAGCAAAGGCATGCACCGGATGGGACAAGCTATGGTTTGACCAGGGCACCAACCTCTGGAAAGCCATACCCAACCTGGAGCTTGACCTGGGGGCCATCGCGAAAGGCTATGGCGTTGACTCCATTGCGCAACTGCTCACCGAGGAAGGCTACAAAAACTGGTTTGTGGAGATTGGCGGCGAAGTGGTGGTGCGAGGAAAAAACCCAGAGGGTGTGGCGTGGCGGATTGGCATTCAATACCCCACCAGCAACCCCATGGACGAACGCCTGCAGGGCATTGTAAACCTTGCGGAGGGTGCCGTTGCAACGTCGGGCGATTACCGAAACTATATCCAGCAGGATGGCACGATTTATTCCCATATTCTCGATCCGCGATCCGGACAAACAGTCCTGTCCGACACCGCCAGCACAACGGTTATTGCACCCAACTGCATGGATGCAGACGGCATGGCCACGGCCCTTTTTGTGATGGGCCCCAAAGCGGGTCTGGCGTGGGTGGAACAACAACCTGAAATTGAAGCGATGTTCCTGATCCGCGATAAAACCGGCGAAATATCTGAAAAATTTAGTTCGGGGTTCATCTCCGTCGCGGGCTATAGTCCGAGCCACTGAATTCAGCGATGTGGAACAATTAAAAAACGGCTTCAAACTCCATCTTCCAGAGTTGGTTAAACCGGATAATGAAGAAAAGGAATAGAACGACGATGCTAAAAATATCATGCTACCTACCCCTCTGTATAATCGCACTTATGCTCTGCGGATGCGACAAGGATGCCCAATCGATCGATGAAAAGGAAGAGCGTAATGCTCTGGTAAAAACAGGACAGGCCTTCATGGAAAAGGAAGACTGGCCCCAGGCCATCAATGCCTTCAAGGAAGCCATCGAAAACAATCCACGCATGGCACGACCGCATCTTGACCTTGCCACGATCTATCAGCAGCACCAAATCAACTATATCCACGCCATCTATCACTATGACCGCTATCTGGAACTGCGCCCGGGTTCCCAAAAGGCCGAGTTCATCAACAGCCAGCGCCAACGTGTGGCCAAAGCCCTGGCCAACACCTTTATCAATAACTCCGAAGATGTGAAGCGGGTGGTTCAGGAACTCAAACGCCTACAGGAAGAGAATGCCACCTTAAAGAACAAGCTCGCGTCCTCCGGCAGCACTCCAAAAGCAGCAACGAAAGAATCCCCAAAAAGCATCGCAAATAAAACCACGACCCAGACCGCACCAAAAACGTCGACTCAAACCAAGGCGACCCATCAGATCTATAATGTTGTCCAAGGCGACACCCTCAGCAAGATCGCATCCCGTTTCTACGGCGACTCAGCGGCATGGGACACCATCTATCAGGCCAACAAAGATCGTATGAAGAGCGCCAGCGATTTGCGGGTCGGCCAGACGCTGGTCATTCCTGCCATCGGAAAATAGAATTACTCCCCCATGACGTGTGACGGCTCCAAAAACCTGGACATCAGCACGACATGGGGGGATATCTTGGTTGAGCTGGCTGGGGGCCAGGTCGTGCGATGCACCTTACCCTTTTTAGAAGACACCCCGACGCACCCATTTGCAATAGAGAGCCCGTGCAACGACATAGCTATCGCTTTCATTTCGGCCATTTTTGAAGGCTCAAGCGCGACCGTTCCGTCTTTAGGAAAACGGGCTGGCACCAAATTCCAACGGCAAGTCTGGAATGCCATATCGAAGATTCCCCAAGGCCAAACCCGCACCTATGGAGAAATTGCGTCCAGCATTGGGCGTCCCACCGCTGTTCGCGCCGTCGCCAACGCCTGCGGAAAAAATCCCGTTCCGCTGTTTATCCCCTGCCATCGCATAGTTGGCGCAAACGGCCGATTGGGCGGATTTTCAGCTGGATTGGCATGGAAACAGCTACTGCTTCAAATAGAACGTTAAAGACCGTCCTTTTCAATTAGCATGTGGGCTTGCATCGGTTGATGCACTGGAGTAAGTAGGGGGCGTAAAAAACTAAAATATAAAGGACTGTCAAATATGTCTATTTTCCGAAGCAACGTTACCGCGGAATCGCTGGTTGAACGCACCCTTTTTCACCTCAAATACACCCGCGGAAAAGATCTACGCGCCGCGACCCCTTACGATAAAATGGAATGTTGCTCACATGCTGTTCGCGATATGGCTGTGGACGGATTTATTGCCACCCAACGCCAATATCTCGATCAGGACGTTCGCCGCGTCAACTATCTTTCCATGGAATACCTCATTGGCAAGATGCTCGAAAACAACATCTATGCCCTGGGCATCGTGGACAAGGCAACCGAGGCGCTCAAATCCCTCGACATTACACTCGAAGAAATTCTCCAACTCGACGTCGAAGCAGGCCTCGGCAACGGGGGCCTGGGCCGTCTGGCCGCATGCTACCTGGACTCGCTGGCCACCATGGAGCTTCCCGCCTACGGGTACGGCATCCGCTATGAGCATGGTATTTTCCGACAGGAGTTTGATAACGGCTGGCAGCGTGAACGGCCCGATGAATGGCTGGCACTGGGCTATCCATGGGAACTTATTCGCCCGGAATATACCCTGCCGGTCTGTGTCTATGGCCGCGTAAAGAAAAATTTCATCCCGGGGCGTGGAACACAGGACGTCTGGGAAGACTGGCAAATGTTCGAAGCCGTCCCCTACGATGTGCCGATTATTGGGTATGGCGTAAACACCGTGAACATGCTTCGCCTTTGGAAATCGCAGCCCGCCGAAGGCTTCCGTCTCGATGTCTTCAACCAAGGCGACTATGTCCGCGCCGTCGAAGAAAAAAACTGGGCGGAAAATGTCAGCAAGGTGCTCTATCCATCCGACTTCACCTATGCCGGAAAGGAACTACGCCTGATTCAGGAATACTTCCTCGCCTCCTGCTCGGTGCGCGACATTATCCGCCGCTATAAAAAAATACACTCTACCTTCGATCAGTTTGCAGCCAAAAACGTGATCCAACTCAACGACACCCATCCGACACTGGCCATCGTCGAGTTGATGCGCGTATTGATTGATGAAGAGGGCATGAAATGGGACAAAGCATGGGAAGTCACCGTAAAGACCTTCTGCTACACCAATCACACCTTGCTCGCAGAAGCCCTTGAAACGTGGACGGTTGACTTGCTTCAGCGGGTTCTGCCACGACACATGCAGATCATCTTCGAAATCAACCACCGCTTCCTGCAACGCGTGGAGATCAGCAATCCCGGTGACGGCGCACTGATGCGCAAGGTCTCGCTCATCGAGGAGGGCTCGCATCAGCAAGTGCGCATGGCCAACCTCTGCGTGGTGGCCAGCAACAAGGTCAACGGTGTTTCCGCCTTGCACTCCGATCTACTGCGCACCAATACCATGCCGGAATTCGACAAGGTATTCCCCGGAAAGTTCTGCAATGTGACCAATGGCATCACCCATCGCCGTTGGCTGCTTAAATCCAACCCGGAACTGACCGAACTGATTACCGATAAAATCGGTGCCGATTGGAAAAAGGATCTCGCGCTGCTATCGCAGCTTGAACCATCTGCAAAGAGCCGCACCGTGCAAAAGAAGTTTTTGGAAATCAAGCGCGAGAAAAAGGTCGCATTGTGCAAAACGATCGTGGAATTAACCAGCGAACAGGTCAGCCCCGACTCCATCTTTGATGTTCAAATCAAGCGTTTGCACATGTACAAACGCCAATTGCTCAAGGCGATGCACATCATTTACCTTTACCAGAAAATCAAGGAAAACCCGAACATCAAGATACAGCCACGCACCTTCATCTTTGCCGCCAAAGCGGCACCGGCCTACATGATTGCCAAGTCTGTGATCAAACTGATCAACAGCATGGCCGACGTTATCAATCACGACGTGGATGTGGCCGGACGCCTCAAGGTGGTCTTCCTTCCCGACTACAATGTATCGTTGGCTGAAAAAATCATTCCTGCGGCGGATATCTCCGAACAGATTTCCACCGCTGGTCTGGAAGCTTCGGGAACCGGCAATATGAAGCTCTCGCTCAATGGTGCCCTTACGGTCGGCACCTGGGATGGAGCCAACGTCGAAATCGCCCAGCATGTGGGTGAAGAAAACATCTTTATCTTCGGACATCGCACCGAAGAGTTGGAAGAACTGCGCCGCAAGGGCTACAACCCGTGGTCCTACATGGATAAATCAGCGGATCTGCAAAATGTTCTCGAGGCGATTCGCGACAACATATTCGATCCGTCTCACCCCGACCTGTTCAAAGATATCTACAACGATGTTACCGAGCATGGCGACTTCTACTTCTACCTGGCCGACTTCGAACCCTACATCGAGTGTCAGAATGAGGTGGATACACTTTATGCCAAACCATCGAAGTGGGCAGAAAAGGCCCTGCTCAACGTGGCCCGCATGGGTTGGTTCTCATCCGACCGTTCGATTCAGGACTACTGCGATGACATCTGGCACCTCGAACACACCCCGATCGAACTGACCGGCGACATCTCCTAGAGAATTTTCTTCTTAATTTGTCGTCTGGGATGGCAGGCGGGCCGCCTCTGCGATACGTATCGCCGCCAGCCCGGCGGCCCTGTCGTTGCGACAAATTGAAAGAGAGTTGCTAGCAGCCTGCCGGGCTTGACACCTCCGG
>CAZWZW010000067.1:0-14208 GCA_964639125.1 uncultured Verrucomicrobiota bacterium | reverse complement strand
ATCAGCTTGCCCACGGCAGACTTTTGTTCAGGGATCTGTTCAATTTCGTTTTTCATAACTGTTTCCGTAAATATTCAACTCATGGAATAGGCTGGAGAAAAGCACTTCCGTGTGTTCCGTGGTTAATGTTCTTATTCTCCGATGGTAGTTTGGATTTCGCCGCAGGTGGGCATAGCGGTACCGAAGTAGGGATTGAGGATTTTGTCGCTCTGCTGGAGCCAGATAGCCCCCGCGTTATTGAATGCCATCGGGCAGAAGGCCTGCTTTATTTTTAGCTGGAGCGGGAACGTCCGCAGGGTGGCGACGAGCTGCTTCGAAAGGCTATAGAAGGCTTCGCGCTGGGGTTCGATCGAACCGGCTTTCACGATTTGATGGAGCGCTGCGTTGAGATCGTCGAGCTGTTTCATCCAAACCATGTGCCCCTCGCCTTCGAGGGTTTCCATCGGGACGGCCTTGAGTTTTTCGAGCATGGTTTGGGCGGTGGTTTTCCCGGCGGCGGCATCATCGGCGGCGAGTGCGGTATGGATGCTGAAGTAGGCCTGAACGGCAACCTTCAGTTGTTGATTGAAGGCTTCCGGTGCCTGGATGGACGCGGATTTCTTTTCCATCTTCTCCATGCCGAGCCCAAATTTATTGATGAGCGATTTGAGGTGATCGCCCAGCTGGCTCGCTACGGCTTCAGCATCGGCGGCGGTAACGATTTCCAACCCCTCGGCGGCATCGTTGCCCAGTAGCATATCGGCCTCTTTCCAGAGCGGATGCAGGGCAGAAGGGAGGGCTTCCGCATCCACGCTGGAAAGGGCTTGTTCCAAGGCTTGGAAGAGAGGCTGGGTATTGCTTTCTTCCTGCGCGAGGGCATCGAGTGCGGCCTGCGCTGCGGCTTGGACGGCTTCGAGCTGCATCTGCATAGCCATCGGCAACTTAACGGGTGGATGGTCCATAGCCGCCATCCCCTCGTCGGACATCGCTTTCTTTTTATCATCTCCGCCACCCATATCCATGCCGGCCATTCCGCCGCCACCCCCGCCTTCGGGGGTCATCATGGAGGGCTTGGCCTGGATCTGCAGTTCGGCATCGAGCTTGAAGGCCCCGTGGCTCACCACGCGCTCGCCTGCTTTGAGCCCGCGCTTAACCACGTAAAAGTCGCCGAGCCGCTGGCCGAGCAGGATTTCGCGCCCTTCGTAGGTGGGTTTTTCGTCATTGGGCAACTGGACATAGGCAATGGCGCGCTTGCCGGTTTTCAGCGCGGCGGCAATCGGAATAATCAGCGGTGCGTTTTGCTTCGATTCGGTCACATAGCCGAGGCTCTCGGCGGTGACCAGCGGCATGCCGCAAATGTCACACGTTCCAGGATGATCCTTGACGATTTCCGGGTGCATCGGGCTGACCCATTTCCCGGCGAGATCGGGATTCATCACCTTGCCGTCGGCGGCGATGACGGGGCGGGCAATGGCACGTACAAACATGCCGGGCTTGAGCTTCAAGGCAGCGTTATCAACAATCACACGGACTTTGGCCGTACGGGTGACGGGGTTGATGACCGGGTCGATAAACGAGATGGTGCCGTTGAAGGTTTCGCCGGGGAACGTCTCGGTGGTGAAGGTCACGTTGCCGCCGTAGCGCAGGGCATCGAGGTCGCTTTCGTAGGCATCGAGCTGCACCCAGACGGTGGACAGATCGGCGATGGTATAGATGCGCGTTCCGGTTTTGACATACATGCCCTCCTGGGCATTTTTGTGGATGACGATGCCTTCGCCGGGGGAGTAGATCGTCATGTGGTCGCTCGGCGTGCCGCGTTTTTCCACTGCAGCCACCTGGTCGGCGGTGAAGCCCCAGAGGCGCAGTTTTTCGCGGGCGGCGATGATGGTTTTTTGGGCGGTGTCCACCAGCATGCTGCTTTGGCTGTTCTTGAGTTTTTCCAGGGTCTGAATGGCCTGAATCAACTCTTCCTGTGCGGTCAGCAGCTCGGGGCTATAGAGTTCAGCGAGGTGATCGCCTTTTTTAACGGGGATGCCGGTGTAATCGACAAAGAGGCGATCGATGCGCCCGTTGATCCATGAGGAGATGTAATCGACGCGGGTCTCATCGTAGTCCACATTGCCAACCATACGCACCTCGGTGGGCACAAAGCGGCGATCCACCGTGTAGGTTTCCAGTGCCATGAGCTTGGCCGCGTAGGGGCTCACGCTGATCTCGCGCTGGCCGCCCTCGTCGCCGGCATCGTTCTCCAGCGGGATAAGATTCATCCCGCAGAGCGGGCATTTCCCCGGCTTAGGCATCTTGATCTGCGGATGCATCGAGCAGGTCCAAATTTCGGGTCCCGTATGGGCGTGTTCGACGTGCTCTTCAACAACGGGTGCATTTTTTTTGCCCGTTAGCCGCCCGCCGATGAAGGCTACGATGAGGAGAGCGATCAGGATGGGGATGGTTTTCTTTATGGATTTCATGATGATTCCTTCTGATTATTCAATTACCAAGAAAAGTGGTTGAGGCCATAGACCAGTAAACCGCCGAGATGCCCGGTGGCTCCGACCAGCAGGGCTGCCGTGAATAGCGTCAGTCGGTAGGGTAGCGGATTCCCGCCTTTGGCGGTGCGTCTGGCCATTGCTGTGGCAACCAGCGCAACGCCCAGCGTGGCAAGGCCCATCCATTTATGCAGTTCGGGGATCGCGCTGTACGCTATAGGATAGCGAGTGCCGGAGGCCGCCGCTAGGCCGAGGGGAATGGCAACAGCCGCCCCCAGCACCGCCATCGATAGGTTGAAGTAGGCTGCATTCCGGAATAGACTTTTTCCTGTTGGAATAAAGATCAGTTCCGCCAGCGCCGCGCCGATCAGTAGTGCAATCGGAAGGTGCACTGCCACGGGATGAAATTTCCCGAGATAGGTAAGCAGAGCCGTCTTTTGGGGTGCAGCATGATCGGTGGCATGATGGTGTTCCGCAGCGGGCAGATTGCCTAGATAGGCGGTCGGGTGGTTAGGCGCTTCTTCCGGATGGTCGTGCGCAGACTCTTCCGAAGCGAATTGCGGCAGGTTGTTCAGGTATTGCTCTGGGTTTTCAGAAAACATACGCATGCAATTTTTGCAGCAGAAATAGACGCGTTGCCCTTCGTAGTCCACATGCAGCGAAGGGTCGATGGGATTGCCGACCATTACCGGGCAGGTGGTTTGCTCAACGGGGGCTTCGGTTCCAAAGGCTGGCAGGATGAGCAGCGCAAGGAGAACGCTGAAGATCAGTGGTTTCATGGGGTGTTCCTTCCAGGCGCAACGCGGCTGGAAGCCGCGTCTACATTTAGAAAATCGATGCCTGTGAGCTGGGCGAGCTGTGCACGGGCGGTGAGGTGGTCGGCCAGTGCGCGTTCGTGGGCCAGTTCGAATTCGAGCAGCATGCGCTCGGCGTCGATCAGGTTGATGAACTCCATATGCCCGGCCTCGTAGCCCTTGCGGTTGACTTGCAGCGACTGTTCGGCCTTGGGAATGAGACTTTCCTTGTAGAGGTTGATCTTTCGGTCGGCATCGCGAAGCTTGAAGAGGGACTGCTGGATATCGGCTCCGAGGGTCTGTTCGCGGTTTTCGAGGGTTAGTCGGGCGGCGGTGCGCTGATAGTTTGCCGCCGCAATGCGGGAACGGTTTTTGCCGAGCCACAGGGGAATATTGATACCTAGAGTTCCGATGACCGGATCATTTCCACTGTCGGATAAGGGTTTGTTGGCCTCGCCGGTGTCGATGTACTGTACGCCGAGAGTGAAATCCGGCAGGCGTTCGCGCTTGGCGAGGTCAACACGGTGCTCACCCTGTTCGACGTTATGGGCGAGGGAGGATAGCTCGGGGCTGGTGCTGGCCAGACCTTTGAGCAGGACCGCTTCGTCGGGAGAAAGTTTGGTGTAGGGCAGATCGGCTGGCCACGGCAGCGGAGCATCGGACGGTCGGTTGATGGCCGCGTTGAGGCGCGCCGTGTACGGTTCGCGCAGATCGTTCAGCGAAGAGAGCCGGTCTTCGAGCCGACCGAGTTCCACCTGTGCCTGCAGAATGGGGGCCATCGGCGAGCCCGCTTTGTAGCGGGTGCGGGCAACGGATTCGAGGTCTTGCACCAGGCTGATGCGATCCTGTGTGATGTTGATGCTGCGTTTTAAGTAGTAGAGTTCGGCGTAGGCCTTCGTAATGGCGTCGTCGAGGTTGAGCTTTTCCTGTCGGTATCGTTCGCCGTAGGCGGCGGCAAGATCGGTAGCGATCGATTTGGCAAGGCGGAGTTTTCCAAAGGCCGGAAACTTCTGGCTCAAGCCGAAACGTTGATTCTGGGGGCCGGTGCGGGTTTCGACCGACTCAAAGTAGTAGCCGTAGCTCAGTAGCGGGTCGGGCAGGGCCTTCCGTACGCCGATATCTTCTTCAAGCCCTTTCCACTGGCTGAATGCCGCCTGGAGCTGCGGATTGTTCTCCGCTCCATATTGTAATGCGGCTTCCAGGGTCAGGTGGTCCTGCAATGGGTCGGCCAGACAGGGCATTGCGATGGCAAGAAGCAGTGTCAGCGGTAATGAATATTTCAACATGTTGTTTCCTTTTATCCTTAGACGTGGGGGAGCCGGGCTGGGAGGGATGGTAGGCCCGGCTCCCCCGGGGGGATGTACATTAGTGGTGCTGATCTCCGTGATCGTGTTTCATGTGACCCTTGGCATCCATTTTCATTGTGCCGACTTTATCGAGCGTAATACCTTCGGCTTCCATCTGCCTGATATATTTTTCAGGATCGGCTTTGATCTTGCCGATGCACCCGGGGCAGCAGGTGTAGATGCGCTTCCCGTTGACATCCGCAAACTGCGCCTTGTTGATCTTGCCGCCCATCACCGGGCAGTTTGTCTGTTTTTTGACTTCGGTTGTTTTTTCCGCTGCCTGACCGGCGATGAGGCCCGTCCCCAGCAGAGCAGCGACGAGCAGGGGCATTGTTTTTCTTCTTTTCATTTGTGTTGCTCCTTGTGGATTGAGTGGTTTCTGTTTTCCGTCGGATAATGCTAGTGGCCGCAACATCCGCTCTTGCTGGCGGAAGTGTCTTTTTTTGCGGTTGCTTTATCAAGTTCAATCCCCTTGGCTTCGAGCTGCTTGATGTACTTGGCGGGATCGGCCTTGATTTTGCCGATGCAACCAGGGCAGCAGGTGTAGATCCGTTTCCCATTTACATCCGCATACAGCGCCTTGTTGATCTTGCCGCCCATCACCGGGCATTTTTCCTGTTTGTTGCCGGCCTGTTCGGCTGCAGTTGCGGTGAGGGCGATGCCGATCAAGGCCATGCCGACCAGAGCGATAACTTTATTTCTCTTCATGGATATTTCCTTTTTTATGGGGTTGCTTATGGTGGTCACCTTGCCCGTTGTGGGGGCGGTGCTTGATCATTTCCTTATAGTCGTAGTTGATAAACCAGAACGGTGTTTCGCTTTCGTCGAGCAGATGCCCTGTATGGGTTGTCTGCTCTTTCGTCCAGTCTTTGATCTTGTTTTTGTTTGTGGACTTTTCGCCAACGATTTTTTCGTCAATGTGGAAAATCACGGCACTGTCCACTTCCTTGGCTTTGGATTCGTATCTCTTCACGCAGTTGGGGTGCATGTAGACATAGCTGACATGGTTTCCTGGACCGACATTCAGATAGGTGACCTCTTCATCAAGAAGCGCGGCCTTTTCTCCGTTGTGGTTGGGGACAAGGGCCAGATGCCTGACCGACAGTTCGTCGATCCATCCTCCGGTAGTCGAATATTCGACTGCGAGGCGAAGCCATCGTTGGGCGGCACCGGGCTCATTGTCCTGTTCGGTTTCGGCATCGTAGTAGGGTGTGTAGACATTGTCGTCCACGTGAATGCGGCGGATCTTTAGTTTGACGTTGTCCGCGAGTACAATTTGCCACGTCAGCAGGGTTGCGGTTACCGTAAGTATGGATCGCGCTTTCATGTTCAGACCTCCTTGTGAGGATAAGTTTCAGGTTTATGGATGGCGTGCATCAGCGTGGAACGGTCCACCGGTTTCTGCAGCAGGGTATCGATACCCAGCCCTTTGGCGTCTACCCGGCATGAGAGATCGCAGTGGGCACTCATCATAATGATTCGGCACTCGGGAGGCAGCTCGGATTTCAGCAAGTCAGCAAGTTCATCGCCGTTCATTTCGGGCATGGAATAGTCGAGCAGCAATACATCGGCACCGTTACCACGCACAAAATGAAAGAGGGCTCGGCGAGGGTCGGAAAAGGAGACCACTCGATGTCCTGCGCTTTCGAGTTGCAGCTGCAGGCTGCGCAGCAGTGCGATATCATTATCTACAATAACTATTTCCATAGGTTTGCCTCCGATGCGACTATTAGCATCAAGTGCGCCATCGTGCGGGAGGCGAAAAACACTAGTAAAAAGCCACTTCTTTGAAGATGTGTATGAGGGGGTGAGCAGAAACTGGCGAGTGGAATAGTCAGTTATTGGCGAGGATTGGATCAAAGTTAGGGTAAATTCAGATTGACGATCGTTAATTTGGATTTACCTTACCCATATGTGGAAATCGTTTCACCATCCAGATATTTCGTTGCCGGTTGTGCGTCGGCGCATAGGCCTTGAACTGGTTGAAATGCTTGACGTGCTCGGTGCCGTTGCTGTCCATGGTGCATGGGCTTTTCTACATAACCGCACCTACCCAAACCGCAAGGCTCTTGATCAGGCGATTGGAAGACTCTCCAGACAGGGGCTGATTGTGAAGCGGCAAGGGTTGGATACACCGGTACTGGAGTTGTCGGCAGATGCAGTGGTTGAGGATTATTTCCAGCCGGAAAAGTGGTGGGGCAGAAAGTGGAACGATATTTGGTACTTGTTGGTCTATGATATACCGGAAACAGACCGATCTTATCGAAATACCCTGCGGGGTTTTCTAAAAAAACATCGAATGGGATGCTTCCAGAAAAGCGTTTGGATCTCTCCGTACGACATCCGATCTCAATATTCCGATCTGGACGAGGCCGCAGCATTAGGTGCTTTTGCCTGCTTGTTTGAATCCCGTACGGTGCTAGGGATGTCCTCGGAGCGGGTGGTATGGGAATCGTGGGATTTTGATCGGCTTTATGAAATCCAAAAATGGTTTTGCGATGTCTATGCTGAGAATCTTGAGATGCTGCGCGGGAAAGATGTTCCTGGGATAGACGCCTTAATGGGGCTCGCAGCAGAGGAGCTCGATGCCTATCGAAGTGCATTCATTTTGGACCCACTGCTACCTGAAGCACTTTTGCCAAAGGATTACATGGGGAAAGAGGCTTACGGGCTCCATCTAAAATTGACCGGACAGATCAGGACAAAGCTACAGTTGGTAAATTCAAATTAACGATCGTTAATCTGGATTTACCTACCGCGGGTGCAGGGTGGCGCGATCTTGGGCGGACAGGGTATTAGTTTGCTTTCAGCTTATAGTCTTTTATTTTTTTGCGCAGGGTAGTGGGTGAAATGGCTAGTATCTGCGCGGAATGGGTAATGTTCCACGCGTTGGAAATCAGGACTTTGTTGATATGGAGGCGTTCGGCGTCGGCAAGGGTTTTCGGGCTTTCGGCTGTGGAGTCGACCCTTGATGAAGGGATGTCTCCGCCGGGAAAACGAATGTGTTCGGGGTGTAGCTGCGGCGATTCAGAAAGTGCGATGGCTCGCGTTACAACGTTCTCAAGCTCGCGGACGTTTCCCGGCCATCGGTGGGTGGTCAGCAGTTCCTGTGCTTCGTCGGAAAACCCGGACATCTGGCGGTTCATGCGGCCTGCACCGGTCTGTAGGAAGTGGCGGGCCAGTAGGGCAATGTCAGCCGGGCGTTCGCGTAGTGGGGGGAGGTGGATTTCGCCGACGGCAACACGATAGTAGAGGTCTTCGCGGAAGGTGCCTTCGTGTACCATTTGGGCAAGATCGCAATGGGTGGCGAATACCGACCGGGCGCGAAACCGCAGCTCTTCATGGCCGCCGACGCGTTCGAAGCGGTGTTCCTGAAGAACGCGCAGGAGTTTGGCTTGGAGGTCGGTGTCCATGTCGCCGATTTCGTCGAAGAAGACGGTGCCGTCGGCGGCACGTTCGAGTTTTCCGGATTTTTGGCGGTCGGCTCCGGTGAACGCGCCTTTTTCGTGCCCGAAGAGTTCGCTTTCGAGCAGGGTGGGGACGATGGCGGAGCAGTTGATGGCAACAAAAGGTTTTCCGGGAGAGGTCGCCTCGTGGATGGCTCGGGCAACCAGTTCCTTGCCGGTTCCGCTTTCGCCTTGGATCAGAACGTTGATGCGGCTGCGGGAGAAGCGGCCGATCTGCTTGAGCACGTCGAGCATCCGAGGGTCGGAGGCCACGATTTCGTGTGGTGGTGCAGGCGGAGCCGCTTCATTCCGGGGAGGTTCGGGAGCATCCAGCGTTGGAAACTCGCGGCGCAGTTTCTCAATGGTGAGTTCAATGTCATCGACATCGAAGGGTTTACGCAGGTAGTCGCAGGCACCATGGCGCATGGCATTAATGGTGGCGGACATATCCTGCCGACCCGATATGACAACGACGGGCAGGCCCGGATTTTGTTTTGCAAGCTCTTCAAGGATATCGAGGCCGTCGGCATCGGGGAGGACGAGATCGAGGAAGATGAGGTCGGGGCGCTCGGTTCGAATCTCTTCCCAGCCTTCGCCGGCGGAATTGGCATATCGCACGTTCCTGCCTTTGGTTTTCATGATAATCTGGATGGAGCGGCAGAGCGCTTCATCGTCGTCCACAATCAAGATGTTGTTCATGCCATCTCCTGTTCAGCGGGCAGCGCGATGATGAATTTAGTGCCCGGGTTGATGTTGCGGAAGGCTATACTGCCACCGTGCAGTTCAACAATCTTTTTTACGTTGGCGAGTCCGAGACCGGTGCCTTTCTTTCTTGTGGTGAAAAAGGGTTCGAACAGTTTCTCGGCGACACGATCGGAGATGCCGGGCCCCTGATCGGACACTTCGAGCAGCAGTTCGGCAGTGTGGGCGGGATCGGTGCGCAGGACAAGTCGTACGGTTCCGCCGCCGGGGCTCGACTGAACCGCATTGTCGATGAGATTGGAGACGGCGCGCAGCATTTGTTCGCGATCAATCGTCAGCGTTGTTGTTTTGGAGTCGTTGCGGAAGATCAGCTCCACGGGTTTATCTTCTTCGTGCCGGATGCAGGCTTTGATCTCGCGGAAAAATTCATCGATGGGAACCCGGGTTTTAACGAGTTCGACTTTTTTCCCGTATTGCAGGAGATCGCCGAGCATGGTTTCGAGCCGCAGGACCTGTTCGGCGGCAATTTCGCCGAGTTCGCGGTGGACGGGGTCGTCCTGCGCGGCGTGTTGGAGAACTTCGAGGTTCATTTTGATGGCGGAGAGGGGGTTTCGCATTTCATGCACGATACTGGCGGAGAGCTGACCAATGGCCGAAAGGGCGGCCGTTTGGGCGAGGCGCGCCTGGGCGCGATCGATTTCGTCGAGCATCTGGTTGAAGGCGTGGGCCACTTCGGCGTGTTCGCGGCCGGGGAAGGTCTGCATGCGGGAGGTGTAGTGCCCTTCGGAAACGTGGTGCGCGACCTCGGCCAGATGGCGCAGCGGGCGGGTAAGCCGCTGGGCCGACTGCCGGGCGAATAGAACGACGAGGATCAGCGTAACCAGCCCGGTGAGCGCGGCGCGTTTGCGGAGAATGCCGACCCAGGCGAAGGCATCGCGTGTGGGGGCTTCGGAAACGAGCGTCCAGCCGAGGGGTTCGAGCGGGAGAGCGACGCCGATGACGCGCTCGCCGTCGAGGCCGATGTAGGGCATGAGGTGGTCGGTGTGCTGCAGGTGTTTGGGGGGCAAAATATTGTTTTCCAGGCTCTGGAAACTACCGTTTAGGGGGCTGAGCATCCGGCCGTCGGGGGTGGTGATGAAGGTACGGATGTTGCGGTCGGAGCCAATGGGTTGAGCGAGGGTGGGATAGAGGGTGGTGGTGAGATCGAGCACGGCGACGGCATAGCGGCTATGGGCGGGATCGGCGACGCCGATGTGGATGCCGATTAGCCCGTTTTCATGCAGGTGAGGGGTGGATATTGCCGATCCCTGTTCCGATTCAAGCTGCCGTTTGAACCGGTTCGGCAGGAGCATTTCATCGGAGTGGTTTTCGGGGCCGGCGAAGGCGATGCGCTTCCAACCATTGGAAAATAGGGTGATGCTTTCGTAGGCGGGGTTGATGTTGAGCAGCTCGGCGGTACCGCAGGTGCAGGTGGTCAGGTCGCGCCCGGTGGTGTGAGCCTGGAGTTCGCGGGTGCGCTCGGTCAACCAGGTTTTGAGGGTCTGACGTTTGGCTTCGGTGACGGTTTCGAGCTGATCCATTTTGAGTTGGAGCACGGCCTGTCGTGCGCAATGGTAGCCTTGGATCGACATGATCAATAACGGCGCGATGGCCACTACAATCATCCAGAAACGGATGCTGGTGGCGATACTCTTGTTTTTTTTCATCGGGTTATTTCTCCATCCGTTTGATGACAGTCATGATTTCTTCGAGCTTTTGGTCGATATTGGTTTCGTCGTTTTGCTCCAGAGCTTCGACGACGCAATGCTTGAGGTGTTTTTCAAGAATGATTTTGCTGACGGATTGAAGTGCAGAGCGGGCGGCCTGAATCTGGGTGATGATATCTATGCAATATTCGCTGTCATCAATCATTCGTCCCACCGCGCGAACCTGTCCTTCAATGCGGGCAAGTCGTGTTTTGTTTTCTTCGTGTGTAGTGGTATGGCCCTTCATTGCTTTGCTCCTGAGTTCGGTTGCTTTGATACCCCATGGGGGTATACTGTTCAAATTAAAAATGACTAGTTTTTTCATGTTATACGTGAAAGAAGAGCACGGGTTTTTGGTGAGCCGAACCGGGGGGTGAGAACAGCGGCTTCAGTCGGTCCACTCAACGTGACCGGTCTGCAGAATCGCCTGCAAGTTGGCGCTTTGAATATTTGCAAGCCCGATTTGCGGGGTTTATGGATTTGTATCGGTCTCGGATAAGGGGTAAAAACATGCTCTTGTTTTCGGCGAGTTGGTTCGCCGGTTAAGGGTCATTTATTATTGGTTACTTTGAGGGAACTCTTTTAACGGGGGTTTGCGGATGACAAATAACGACTAACCAATAACGAAAAGCGGAGCTTTTATGAGAATTCTTTCAGGCATACAGCCTTCGGGCAAACTGCATATCGGAAACTATTTTGGAATGATGAAGCCGGCCATCGAACTGCAGGAGCAGGGTGAGGCTTATCTGTTTATTGCAAACTATCACGCAATGACGACGGTGCAGGATGCCGGAGCGCTGCGGTCGATGACCACGGATGTGGCGCTGGATTTTCTAGCGTGCGGGATTGATCCGGATCAAACGGCGTTCTACCGCCAGAGCGATGTGCCGGAGGTACACGAGCTGGCGTGGATTTTGTCGACGGTGACGCCGATGGGCCTACTGGAGCGCTGCCACTCCTATAAAGATAAGGTGGCCAAGGGCATTGCGGCCTCGCACGGCCTGTTTGCCTATCCGGTTCTGATGGCCGCCGATATTTTGGCGGTGAACTCGAATGTGGTCCCGGTGGGGCGCGATCAGAAGCAGCATGTGGAGGTGACGCGCGATCTGGCGATGCGCTTCAATAACACCTTTGGTGATGTATTTGTTATTCCAGAACCATCCATTCGCGAGAATGTGGCGGTCGTGCCGGGCATCGACGGGCAGAAAATGTCGAAGTCGTACGACAACACCATCGAGATTTTCAACGAGGGGAAGCCGCTTAAGAAGCGGGTGATGAAGATTCTGACCGACAGCAAGGAGCTGGAGGAGCCGAAGGATCCGGAAACCTGCAACGTCTTTGCGCTCTACAAGCTGTTCGCCACAGAAGAAGAACGGGCGGAATTGGCGGAACGCTACCGTGCCGGCGGCATGGGCTATGGTCACGCCAAGATGGAACTGCTCGATAAGATCAATGAGTACTTCGGTCCGATGCGCGAAAAGCGTGCTGAACTGGCGGCGGATATGGATTATGTGGAGGATGTGTTGCGGCAGGGCGCCGAAAAGGCTTCGGGGCTTGCCCGCGAAACACTCCAGAAAGCACGCCAGGCTGTGGGCTTGGAATAACCAAATGTAGCATGGGCTTCCAGCCCATGTTCACGGGCCGGATAACCGGGCTGCGAAAAATAAATTTAGGATTGTGTCGAATCAAATGGAATTAATTAAAGACGACTACAAGGTCATGCTCGATGTGTTCGAGGGGCCGCTCGACCTGCTTTTGTATCTTATCAAAAAAGATGAGGTGGATATCTATGATATTCCGATTGGCCTGATTACCGATCAGTATATGGACTACCTGAAACTGATGAAGGTGCTCGACCTTAATATTGCGGGCGACTTTATTGTGATGTCGGCCACGCTGATGCTGATCAAGAGCCGGATGCTGCTTCCGGTGGAAGAGCGCAAGGCGATGGACGAGGAGGATGAAGAGGATCCGCGCTGGGACCTGGTGCGCCAGTTGGTGGAATATAAGAAGTTCAAGGATGCCGCCGACCATCTTGAAGATCTCGAAGTACACATGGAAAACGTGTTTGGCCGTGAAAGCGAACATGTGGAGTTGGGTGCGCCGCCGGATGTGGATTTGCGGGATGCGAGCATTTTTGATCTGATCTCGGCGTTAAATGAAGCGCTCGGCCGGGTGGAAGAGGAAGATTTACAGGAAATCTTTGCGGAGGAGCATACGGTGCCGCAAAAAGTATCCTACATTGTCGAGACCCTGAAAATTACAAAGCGCCTTTGCATTACCGATCTTTTTACGGGCATGAATTCGCGGCAGGAAATTGTATGTACTTTCCTTGCGGTGCTTGAATTGATTAAGCTGAACCGGATTGCGGCCGTGCAGGACGACTCTTTCGGTGAGATCATGGTGGAAGGGCGCAATCCCGATGAAAAACTGGCTGAAGAAGAGCCGGTGCTTGAGGAAGGCGAACTGATTTAGACGGAGTGTGGGAATGAGCGAAAGCACAATTGATGTACTTCCAGAATTGAAGCAGATTGTCGGCGCGTTGCTGTTTGCTGCCAAAGAGCCGCTGACCATCAAACGCATGCGCAAGGCCATGATTGAAACCGGTAACGGTTTCTCCGGACCGTACGAGCAGTATGCCAAGGCGACCGATACGCAGATCGAAGGTGCGTTGGAGCAATTGCGTGACGATCTGGTTAAAGCCAAGGTGGGCTTGCATATTGCCTTGGTGGCCGGGGCGTACCGCTTGCAGAACGATGCCGCCTGCGGGCCGTTCGTTCGTGCACTGCTGGAAAAGAATCAAACCATGCGGCTTTCCAAGCCGGCGCTTGAAACCCTCGCGATTGTGGCCTATCGCCAACCGTGCCTGCGTTCGGAAATCGAGGAAGTGCGCGGGGTGTCGGTGGATGCGATTCTGCGCAAGTTGATTGATATGCAGCTCGTGCGCGTGGTGCGCCGCAGCGAGTTGCCCGGGCGTCCGTGGCTCTTTGGCACCACACAAAAATTCCTGGAGCACTTTGGTATCAACCAGATCGAAGATTTGCCGGGCAGTGCAGAGCTTAAACGCGCCATGCCCGAAGAAGAAGTGAAGCAAAGCACAGAGACCTTCCCGGAAATGGAAGCGGAGCTGAGTTCGGCCGATACTACACCGGAGGAGGGCGCGGAAGAAGCCGTTGCCGCGCCGGATCAGGAGAGCCAGACCGTGGCAGGTTCCGCCGAACCGGCGGTTGATGAATTGGCCGAAGGGGCCGGGGGAGAGGTGGAAAAATGAATCTCGACAATCTGAGAACTCAAATCGATTCGCTCGACTCGGAAATCATGCGGCTGCTGAACGAGCGCATCAATGTGGTGCTGAGCATTGGCGAGGAAAAGAAAAAAGCGGGTGCGGAGATTTATGTTCCCTCTCGCGAACGCGAAGTGTTCGAAAAAATCAGGGGGCTGAATGAAGGGCCTCTGCCGGAAGAGTCGGCGCACGCGATCTATCGCGAAATCATGTCGGCAGCACTGGCGCTTGAAACCGAGATGAAGATTGCCTACCTCGGCCCGGAAGCCACCTTTACGCATCAGGCTGCACGCAACAAGTTTGGAGTGAGCGTCGACTATATCTCCACGGGGACCATCAGCGAAGTGTTCGACCGGGTACAGAATCGCTCGGCCGACTATGGAGTTGTTCCGGTTGAAAATTCGACCGAGGGCGCCGTCACGCATAC
>CAZWZW010000066.1:0-14232 GCA_964639125.1 uncultured Verrucomicrobiota bacterium | reverse complement strand
GCTGGTTGAGGTACGTTACCAGGACGATTCCGTTCAAGAGTGCGATCCCGAAGAGTGCGATGAACCCCACCGATGCCGGCACCGACAAGTTCTGGCCGGTCGCCCACAGCCCCACGACACCGCCGACGAGCGCCAACGGGATGTTGAGAAAGATGAGAAGCGTATTCTTGATCGATTTAAAGCTTGAAAACAGAAAGAAGAAAATGATCATGAGCGTGATCGGGATCACCACCGCCAGCCGCCGGTTGGCCTCCTGCTGTAATCTGAACTGCCCACCCCACGTGGCGAGGTACCCGGCCGGCAGCTGCACTTGTGCTTTGATGGCATTCTTTCCATCGGCGACAAAGGAACCAATGTCGCGGCCGGTTACGTTGCACTGGATCGTAATGAACCTCTGGTTGTTCTGGCGGGTGATCTGCCTCGGCCCGGTCACCTCCTCGATCCGTGCGAGTTCGTGCAGCGGCACATCTGCCCCTTCCGGCGTCTGAATGAGCAGCTTCTTGATGGCGCCTATATCGTTCCGGTAGTCAGGATCGAAGCGCGCAAGAATGTCGAAGCGGCGGATTCCTTCGAAGATCTGGCTCGCGACTTCTCCGCCCACCGCGGCGCGCACTACCTCCTGAACGTTGGAAACATTAATGCCGTACCGGGCAATGGAGTGCCGATCAACCTGAATGAGCAGCTGGGGTGTCCCGCCGACCTGATCGACCTGGACATCTGTCGCCCCGGGTATGTTCCTTACAACAGCGGCTATCTTGTCGGCTTTGCGTTTCAAGACATCGAGATCGTCACCGAAAAGTTTGATCGCCAACTCCGAGCGGATCCCCTCGAGGAGTTCGTCTACGGTCATGCGAATAGGCTGCGTGAAGTTCGTCAATACTCCGGGCACATCCCCCAGCTTCTCACGGATGACCTCCTGGAGTTCTTCCTGAGTATGGGCTCCCCACTCCTCTTTCGGCTTGAGCAGGATATACATCTCCGCGCTGTTAACCGGATCAGTGTGGGCGCCCACTTCACCCCGGCCGATGCGGGAGACAACACCCGTGATTTGCGGGATCTTCATCAGCCGTCTTTCAACAAGGAGTGTCGTTTTCGTACTCTCCTTGAGCGATATCGAGGGGGCCATCGTCAAGCGCAGCACCATCGTCCCTTCCTGCAGCTCGGGTGTGAATTCGGACCCCAGGCGCGGAAATATTGTGATGCCGACGACAACCATGACCAGGACAAGTCCAACGGCTAAAGCCCGGTTCCTGACGAGGAACGCAATGACCGGTCGATAGACTCTCAGGAGCGACCGCAGCACCCATATTTCGCCATGACTTCCATTCCCCGCGCACCTGGGTTTTCGCATGAGGAATGAAGACAACACCGGGGCGAGAAAAACGCCGAAGATCAATGAACCCGTCATTGCCAGCGCAACCGTATACGCGAGCGGGCGAAACGTCTTCCCTTCAACCCCCTGCAGCGTGAACAAAGGAATGAAGACGATGATGATGATCACGATGGCGAAGGTGATCGGTCGAACGACCTCGGTGCAGGCCCTCGCCACCACTCGAACCACGGATTCTTTATTCTGTGAATCTCGCAGGATACGATCTATGTTCTCGACGATTACCACGCTGCCGTCAACCATCATACCGATCGCAATCGCTAGCCCGCCGAAGGACATGAGGTTGGCTGAGATCCCGAAGTAATTCATTCCGAGTGTGGCGAAGAGCACGGAGAACGGAATGGCGGCTGCCACGACGATACTCGACCGGAATCCTCCGAGGAAGACAAGCAGGATGACAATGACAAGAACGATCCCCTCCAGCAGGGCGTGGCTCACTGTTTTGATACACGCTTCAACGAGCGTCCTCTGCTCGTAGTAGGGCACGACCTTGATGCCCTCGGGCAGGATCGCGTTGATCTCGCTCATCTTCTCTTCGACGTTGGCGATCACCGCTGACGAATTCGTACCGAATAATTTCACAACCATGCCGGCTATTACTTCGCCGACACCATTGCGGGTCTGAACGCCGCGCCGGATGGCGCCGCCCACTCGTACCGCCGCCAACTGTTTTAGATACACCGGTGTGCCATCTTCTGTCTTGATGATGATGTTTTCGAGATCCTCGATCGTCGATGCGAGGCCTTCCGACCGGACGATGTACTCCTCAGCGTTCTTCTCGATGAATTGAGCGCCGACATTGAGATTGTTCGCACGGATATTTCCAACAACTTCGTTGATGGTTACCTTGTACTGAAGCAGGGCATTGGGATTGATGACCACATGAAACTGTTTCTCATAGCCGCCGATGCCGAGTACTTCGGTGACCCCGGGCACAGTCTGGAGATGAAACTTGATAAGCCAGTCCTGGATTGTCCGGAGTTCCTCGAGGCTGAACGTCCCTGTCTCATCCTCCAGGTAGTAGAAGAGGATGAGTCCCATCCCCGTCGATATAGGCCCCATGATCGGTTCGCCGAATCCTTCGGGGATTTGCTCGCGGGCCTCCTGGAGGCGCTCATTAACGAGCTGCCGGGCAAAATAGATATCCGTGCCGTCTTTGAAATATACGTTGACGACAGAGAGACCGAAATTAGAGACCGATCGGATCTGTGTAACCGCGGGAAGTCCGTTCATCGAGACTTCGACCGGGTAGGTCACATACTTCTCAATTTCTTCCGGCGCGAGCCCTTCGGTCTCGGTAAATACCTGAACCAGGACGGGCGCCACGTCCGGAAAAGCATCCACCGGCAGTCGGCGGTAGCTCAAGTAGCCCGCGAGGATGACGACAACGCCCACAACGAGCACCAACAGGCGGTTGGCGAGGACGAAGTTGATGAGTTTTTGCATAACCGGCTTCCTTCCTCGTTAGTGTCCGTGTCCTTCTCCGAAGGTGCTCTTCGATAGCTCGGCTTTAAGTGTAAAACCACCAAGCATGGCATAGCGTTGCCCCACTGCGAGGCCCGATACGATTTCGACATGGGTATCATTGCGTCGGCCGATCCCCACGGGGCGGGGTTCGAACCCCTCATTCGTTTCAATGAAGATGCAGGTCTTATCCTCTATCGTCTGCAGGGCCGTCATGGGGACAAGCAACGGCACGGTCTCCTCGGAAACGTGAATTCGTGCGGTAACGAAGAGGCCTGGACGCCAGAACCTCTTCTCGTTGGAGAGCGCAGCCCGGGCGAGTCCCGTCCGTGTATGTTCATCCACCACCGGTCCGATGTAGGAGATCTTGACAGCAACATCCGGGATTCCGTGCCCTGCGGAGATAACCGCCTTCTGTCCTCTCTGCACAAGATCCAAATCTTCCTGGTACACACTGAGATTGGCCCACACCGTATTCAGGTTCGCGATGACATAGGCTTCATCGTTCTCCCCAAGCACTTCACCTAGTGTGATGTGCTTCTCTGTTACCGTCCCGCTAATGAGTGATTTCACCTCGTACGGCGCCATACTCTCGTTGCTTTCGATAACCGCCAGCACTTCGCCTTTCTCAACATGATCGCCTAACTGCTTCCGAACATCGGTCGCAATACCCGGGAATCTCGGTACCACATGGGCGACGTGATCCTGATTGGCAACGATCTCACCGGGAAGCGTCGTGTAGACATGGAGCATTCCGCCCTCTGCTGTTCCGACCTCGATACCGAATTCCTTCATCTCTGCAGGTGTGAGTTGCACCGCGATTTCTTCGCCGTGTTCGTTATGTCCTTCTTCTTCATCGTAGTGTTCTTCGGCTGCCGCGTGTTGATCTTTTGAGGCGTCGAGTGCCCGGTACGCCACGGTAGCACCGGCGATCGCTGCGGCGACGACAACGACCGCCGTGATGATCCCTTTTCCTTTCATGAACCTCTCCTTGTTATCGTGTACCTGTGACGGTATCAAGTTTTTGCCCGATCAACCGTTCCATGTCGGCACTCGAACGGTGGTAGTCGGTCAGAACATCGATGTATTCTCTTTTTGCTTCAAAAAGGGTTCGCTGGGCATCCAACAAATCCAAAAAACCGAACTTCCCGAGCTTATACCCCTGGTTGGTCATGTCGTAGGCGCTCTGAGCAGCCGGCAAGATATCGTCTCGCAGCACGGCGGCAACAGTATATGCGCTGGTCAGCGCCCGGTAAGTTTCCGCAAGCACGGCATCCGTCAGCGCCTTCGCTGCCCTTGCCTCCGCCTGTGCTTGGCCCAAACGGAAACGTGCCTCTAGCGCTTCCCCTTGGTTGCGGTTGAACAGCGGGATGGGCACCGCAATCCCAACGATGAGACCGTTGGCATTGATTTCGCTCAGGTGCTTGAATCCTCCGGCGATCGTGACGTCCGGAATCTTTCCGGCGTCGGCGAGGCTGATAGCGGCGCGGCGCCTATCAAATTCGGTCGACCACCGGGCGATGTCCGGATTCTGTGCTGTTAGTTCGGCAAGATGATCGACGGGCGGGACCGGATTGATTTCCTCGAGGGTTCCCTCCGCCCTCTCGAACGTCGGCGAACTGCTTCCCCACAGGGCGGCCAGTTTTTTCCGCGCTCCTTCGAGATCACGTTTTGCTCTCTCCAATTCGAGACGAGTCGTATGGAGAATGACCGCGGCCTTGGTCTTCTCGACGGGCGAATCTTTGCCGGCGTGCACCCGCGTCGAGACTGTCGCAGCCGCTTTTTTCGCAAGCTTCACGATTTCCTCTGATAACACTATGCGTTCCTGAGCGCTCACAACGCCCACAAACGCCTTGGACACATCAGTGTAGACGTCTAGCCGTTTCGTTTCGTAGTCCCATCCCGACAGGCTCTTATCGAGCGATGCGAGCTTTTTGCGCTTATCGCGTTTGCCTCCGATCTCGATCAACTGCCCGAGGAGGATCGTCGTCTCCGCGGCGCCCAGGCCACTCAGCTCGCCCGTGCCGGCAAACTCTTCCACTTCGAATGTGAATTCTGGGTTTGGAAGAAGACCTGCCTGGAGAACCAGCGCCTCCTGGGCTCGAACATTCCACGAGAACGCCGCCAGACCTGGGTTGTTCATGAGAGCCAGGGCCAAAGCTCCACGCAGCGTTAGAGATCCGATCGATTCTCTGAGATCCACCGACGATCCTTGGGCCACCGGATCCTCGGGAGCCTGGAATGCCCGAATGTCGCCGCCAAGTGGCCGCCGCTCGGGCCACGAGGCCTCGACCCGGTGTAATGTGCACCCACTAAGACCTATGACGCCTGCAGCGCCCAGGGCGACCATGTGTCGTGCGAACATAAAAATCCTCCTATCGCTAGCAATGTTGCGGCACGCTTGCTGCTTCCCGTAGCAATCAATGGTTGCGGGTGTGCAAGCACGATCTGCCGGCGCTCCAACGGGGAGTCCGGCTGACAGAAACGGCTGTTGCTGGCAGTTTAAATCAGGAGTGTCGTGGTTTTGATGGAAATGAGGGCAGCGTTCGTCGCAACGAATTCGCTGCCGGAGCAGGTTTTCGTCACGATTGCTGCGGAATCGAATGCAAGCGTGGCAACCGGAAGCGCGTCAATGCATCCGTCTCCGTTTCTTGCAGTCTTCGTAACTGGAATTAAAGAGAGGGGGGCATCTGTGCAGGGACCGCAGGAACCGCCGGGTCCCGATCCTGGTAATGAAGTGAATACAAAGTCCGTCGCCTGGTTTACCGGGCTCGAATCCCCGTAACAGCATGCGTTTTCGATATTCTCGACTGCGACCTGCCCGGCCGCTTCAGAGCACACTACCACTCCGGGCAGGGCTCCGTGGGCGGCAAAGACAACAATCAGGATCCAAAATATTAGGGACGATCTGGTTTTCATGAATCATACTATAGTATGTGATCTACCGAGCCGCAAGCGAAAATGGTTCCTGTGTATCCGTCTTGTACACCTCCCGGTGTCAGAGGTTCCCTGTCAACTCGCACAGAGCTTCTCCCTCTCGTATCTCTGGGGAAAACCCGCTTCGTTTGCTTATGACTCCATCCAATACACTCAATGATAACTATGGAATATCTAGAGAACCGGGGAAAGTCCATGTTGTTCTATTATTTTATATCCCATGATTACTAGAGACTTCAATCTCCGCAGCTTGAAAAAGATCGAGTTATCGCGCTGCAGTTCCATATCACAATCCCCCTGAATCCCACAGCCTATGAGTGGAACGCAACTTGCAGCTTATTGGGGGGCGAGTTGTCATAATAATGAAAAGTGTTTATTTTGCTGCCGTTGCCCTTTTTGCATTGACGCTCGCCGCCGGCGCCGCCGGGCAAATTGCGCCATTTCATCAAACCGGTGCCGGGAAACCCTCCGCCCGTTATCCTTCCCAACAAATGAGAAAACCCGGCCGCATGTACTGCGTTCCGCCCTGTGTCAGAGCCCCCGGACCAACTGCTGCGGGACGGAGATTTTTCGCCCTGCCGGACACCACCGCTCCGACGCTGCCGGAAAGCTTGCGGGTATTTACCGAAAGTATCCACAGCGTTTTCGCAAGCTGGAACGCGTCGACCGATCCCGAATCAGGTATCGACTACTATGCTTTTGCCCTGGGCAGCTCGCCGGGCGCCGCCGACATATCGTGGTGGCAGTCCAACGGTTCGGCTATGTCCACTTATGCAAAGAGCATAATGGATCTTGGCATCAACGAAGGAGATACCATTTACATATCGGTTCGCGCATATAACGGCGCTGGACTCTACAGCGGCGTAGTAACCAGCGGGCCCGTCGCTGTCGATTATGAACCGCTCGGAGAAGCCTCGAACCAATTATCGGTCGGCTTTGCCGGGGGATGGTCGCAGGCGGAGCTTGCGGATTTGCAGTGGTTCCTGGCCCGTATGCTGCCGGTCATAAAGGAGATTTACGGTCCGCCCTCTCATTCTTACAGGGTGACGCTGGTGAATGATCCGTACTATTCGAGTACGGCCGTGTTTTTCTCCGGTCCGAACGAGATCCATATGGACGGGCTCTATCCCCAGCTGCTCACGCACGAGTTGATCCACGCTTTCCGGGACAACGTTGTAGCGGCAAGCAACGATCACTGGCATTACGATCCAACGTTGAGCGGCTTCGAAGAAAGTTTTGCGCAGGGAGTTAGCTTTATGTGCATGAACCGCTACGCCGAACTATATCCCACCGACCCCGTTGTCCCCGGCGGAGTGGTGTACCTTTCCGACTACGACTGGGACTACGATTTTCTAAACACCGGCATAATTACAACCACTGATTACTGGAGCGACGGCGGCGGCAGCGGCATCTACTGGCTGCGGTACGAAATGGGAGCGGCGGCCGTCATCAAGGCTTCGAAGGATAATCCCACTTTCGCCAGGGACTTTAACGCCGAGTATTATTCCAGGTTGAATGCCGACCACGCTCTGACAACGTCGCGCGTACTCATGCGGGACATCGTCGCCGCAGTGGTGCCGATAATCGAAGGACGACCGGCCGCGGAATGGGTGGACCGCCAGCGCATTTTCGACTGTGTCGTTAAGTCCGGTCGAAAAATCTGGCTACGAACGCAGCATTATCCCAACTGGAGCGAGTATATGATTTTTCAGCGCATATTTTATTACGAGACTTATTCGAACGGAAGCGAATGGGCCTACTGGGACGGCGGTATCGGCGACTGGGTATATTATGGTCTCAACGGCTCCGTGGGACATGCCGTGCTGCGCAACTGGGCGGGAACGATCGTTGCGGAAAAAGATCTCTTGATCGAACCTGTTGACAATCCCCCGGTGTATTACGGTTTCGGTTCCGAGACAGTCAACCTGTCGACCGATGATGATACATCTCCATGGCCCGGAGACGATCCGGCGGACTATATGCTGGGCATACACGATTTCGGCATGTACCGGATGGAAGTGGTCTTCGGCTCCGACACCACCGAAGTCGTCCGCATCATGGGCGACAGTCTTCGCAGCACGTCGGGTATTTTCGGAGCCGTGCTTAATGACGGCGCTCCCGCGAGCGGCGTTTTATATATCGATCATGAAGACTTTCCTCCCGAACCGTCAATCTCCGTGGTCAACGGCGCTTTTCATGCGGAGCGTTCATGGGCATCGGTCTTAGATCCCTCGACGGGAATCACGAACTCCAAACCGGGAAGATTGTTCGTGAAGTATATCGACCAGAATGGGAAAGAATACACCGGACGGCGCAATATCGATCGCGGGAGCTGGTCGGGCAACCAGATGCTTCTGTTCGAAACCAGAGATATGACACCGGTTGACAACACCGCCGTAACCCTGGCGTCGTTCGAGGCAGTGCGGCGCGGTTTCTACGCTTGTGTTATCTGGGAAGTCGCAAGCCGGTCCGGGCACATGGGATTTAATTTGTACCGGGAGGAGCCGGGACATTTGCGGACACGTGTGAACACCGATTTAATAGCCGGATCGACCCGGTACGAGTTTGTCGACCGGTCCGCGCCCGCCGGGACCGCCTCATACTGGCTCCAGGAAGTTGAAACCGGCGGCGCCACTGCTTGGCACGGGCCCGTCACCCTTCCCCCCGTTCCCGGCTCCGAGCGCGTGCTCGATCTTTTTCCCAATGTCCCCAACCCGTTCAACCCGGTTACGGCCATCAGTTACCGCCTGCCCGATTGGGGCCGGGCGGTTCTGGCAGTATATGACGCTGCGGGAGCATGCGTAACCACGCTCGTGGACGAGGATCAGCGCGCCGGTGATCACACGGTCGAGTGGTCGGGACGAAACGCCAAGGGAATGGAAGTGTCTTCGGGAGTGTATTTCCTGAGGCTCACTTTCGGCAACCAGGTCAGGAACAGAAAAATTGTTCTGCTGAAATAGGCACGGTGAGCGGCAAATGATTAAAGATATCCGCTCGAACCCCGGCCCGAAGCTCATCGCACCCAACTCCCGTTCATAACCGTCATGTTTACCGGTGGAGCACAAAACGCACGGCGGCCGGACAGCGGGTTTTACTAACGGCGGTACAGCGCCTTGATCTTACCCCATGTGCTCTCCCCTGCCGGAACTGTTCCGGCCGTTGTGAACGACCACAACGGCCCCGTATAAGATCCGACCCATGCATCAGAGTGATGGGAAACACGCCAGTAGTACTTCGTACCCGGAAGCAGAATTGGATTCCCGTTCTGATGCTGGAGTAAATTCGGCGGCTCGAATACGCAGGGCGCGTTCGAGAGCGCGAAGGCGTCGGGAAATGTGATTGAGATGCCGCCGCCGGATGGTTTGTAATCACCGATGATTTACAAAATATTAACTTGAATTGTGGTACAATTGAATGGAGCTGATCATAACCAGCTGTGCTTTGCAGTTCCAACTCGATGTTTGGTTAATAACTTGCGTACATTCAGCGGCAAGAGGTAATTCAATGGTGTCAAAACTTCAAAGGGCCCGTAGAAAGACCGGATACCCGGAAAGATTGATACTGGATGTCACCAGAAGATGCAATTTGAGATGTTTCATGTGCACCGAGCATAAATACGACGAACCCGGCAGCCACGAGTCGTACTCCGACATGCCCATGGAACTGTTTCTCAAACTCGAACCCCTTTTTCCGGAACTCGAGACCATAGTACTCGGAGGGCTCGGGGAGCCGTTTCTCGATTCAGGCCTGGCGGAAAAACTGGAGATCATCAGGCGTTCCAATAAAAGGGTATACATCTCCGCAATCACAAACGGCACGACATTAAAAAGCGCCGCGAAAACCGAAAAGATATTCCATCTGATCGACGAGCTCCACCTTTCCCTGAACGGAGTCGAAACGTACGAGGGCATCATGATCGGGGCCAAAAAGAACCTCATAATGGAGAACCTGAAAACAATCCACGAAACAAACCGGAAGATGAAGAATAAGGTGGTTTTGTCGTTGGGTTTCATCGTGATGAAACGCAACATCGACGATATAATCCCGGCGACGCTTTTAGCCATGCATCACGGCTTCAACAAGATATGCTTCAAGAACATGTGGATCCACGACGATGAAATGTTCCGGGAATCAGTCATTCATGACGAGGAGCTGCACAAAAAGGCGCTCGAAACCATATCCGAAGCGCACCGCGCCAGTTCGGGAAGCACTATGCTGGTACGCTCGGAATTGAGCGGCGGGAAACGGCCATTAAAGCAAAAGGCGGCGGACCTGTTTCGATTGCTAAGAAGCATGAACGCGCGCGCATACCCCTACGGCTATCTTATCAAAAAGAAACTGAAGGACAAGTTCCGCCGGTCCGTCGCCTGCAGGGACCCGTGGGAGGCGGTACAGGTGTTCGACAGCGGGGAGGTCTTTTTGTGTTGTAACGGGGGAACGAAGATCGGCGATTTAACGGAGGAATCTTTCGACGAGATATGGAACGGAGAGGAAGTCAATAACTACCGCAAGGGGATGGCAAGCGGAAATTATTACAAGGACTGCTCGAAGTGCAAAATCATATTTCCTGAAGATGCCGCTTCCTATCTGAAACCCCGGGGATAAAGTCCGCCCGCGCCGGCATCAATCAGATACTCGATCCCGCACTGTTGGTGGCAATTGATCCAGCCTGATAGACTGAGCAAGAATAATTGCCATGGCTGAATAATGATACTCATACCCTTCCCCCTGAAGTGTTGGACTAAAAGTGAGCATTATCAGGTGCCAGGAACGGTCCGTCAATCGGATGGGATCGGGATTTCTTGGGAGAGATAACTAAAGGAAAGATAGCGAGTTGGATTTTGGCTGAATATTTTCACCCTAGGGGAATTCCCACACACGCCGGCGATGCCGCCGGCAGGAATCTTTGAGGCCCTGCATTCACGCAATGATAGAATTTGCAATGGTTTGCATAAGATTTGGCTTGATTCCCATTTCTCAAAATGATAAAATATACCTCTATATTTCCATAATTATCCACATTGGTCACTGAAACCCGGTCTGTTTACGGGGCAATTGCCTAGAGCGAAATACCGTGGAACCGGTTTTCTCTCAGCTTAACGGCCTAATAAAGAGAGGATGCTTATGAAGAGGCTTTTCGCTATTACCGTCATTGCGGGTCTGGGTTTGTTTAATTTTTCCGATCTTACCCATGCGTGCAACGGTAATTATTTTCACGTTGATGATTTCGCCGGCTTGAACGGCGGTAATTTCGGACATCTCACACCCATCGCCGGCAATCATTCGTTGTGGTGCGGCGTGCGTGCATCGCAGTCGATGTATCCAACGGACGGCTACGGAAACAACTGGGACGAATGCTGGGAATCGTGCGATTTTTCCGTAACTCCCGGCGATACTTCGGTGCTCGTTCTCTACGATCTCTGCTACCACTCCGAACCCGGGCACGATTATTTATACTTCGAATATTTCGACGGCGCCAATTGGGTGACGATGAAAACCTACAATGGGGTATTAACATGCTTGCAGGAAAGCGTGTTCATTCCACCTCCTACTGTGAACACCATTCGATTCCGTTTTCGTTTCATATCCGACGCCGCCGGCTCCGATGAAGACGGCGACTTCGACGGCGATGGAGCCGCAATTATCGATAATATAAATGTCGCAATTAATATGCAGCTGGTGGATGTGGAGGATTTCGAATGCGAGGCCTCCGGGGCGCAAACGACGATAAACGGCATATGGGCCGCAGGCCCGCATCCCGCATGTTCTCCTCCGACCGACTGCGTCACTTTTATCAACGCATCATGCGATAATCTTTGCCTGTCGCTGGGCGTTCCTTTAGAGCAGGTCGGTTTCGAAAACCTCGATCCATCGGATTTTGTCGAGGGACTCGGAACCGTTAATCCTTTTCTCAATATAAAAGCGGTTTTGAATCCCTTCTTCGGCACATGCTCAATGAGTCCGGTCGTCATCGAAGAAGGCAATCCATTTCCTTATTGGGCTTATAAGTCGGGCAATAACGGATTCCACGGATGCTTATCGGGAACAAGGGGTATGGTCGATCCTCAGGACTGCGTTGATGATTACCAGTTCACGTTTGCTCCTGGTTACGAAGTATCTTGTTTTACGATACATATGCTTGATTTCGGCGATTATTTTTCGTTTAGCGGAAACACGCACACCGTGACTCTCACCGCATACGATGGCAACAACTCCCAGGTAGACCAGGACGTGTTGACGTTTCAGGGCGGCGTGCAGACCTTTGCAGGAGACGCGTGCAACGCGCTCCCGGGCGACCCCGGCAATTATCTTTTTGAAGTGCAGGGTAACGGTATTAAACGCGTGATGCTGGAATTCCTGGAGTCTCCCGACAGCCGCATCGGCTTCGATGATATCGGCTTTTGCGGCATGACTCAAAACATCTCCTGCGTGCAGCCGCCGCAGGGACTCAAGGGTTGGTGGAGCGGCGATCTTATCCTCGATGATTATTCCGGTTACGCCAATAACGCCGTCGCAGTCGGCGGTGTTAGTTTTTCGCTTTTTCCCAGGGTACGCACCGGTTCCTTTCACCTGAGCGGAGCAGAATACCTGCGCGTTGCCGACAATCCAAGTCTTGATTTCGGAACGGCTATGAACACCGGTTTCGGCAATTTTTCGTTCGATGCGTGGGTGTTCCTGCCCGATGATGTGACCGGGGTAAATCCCGTTCTGTCCAAGTTCGGTCCATCCGGCAGGGGATATTCGTTCTCTATTATAAACGGCAAGCTCTCCGTTACGCTCGAGAGCGCTTCGATCGCCATTACCAGCATTGATAATTCGACGCTTGCCGTGGCGCCGAATATATGGACGCATATCGGCATTTCGGTGAACCGCGATCCGGTCGGCGGGCCGAGCGTGGCCTATTATGTAAACGGTCAAGCTGGATCTTCCTTGATTCTGCCCGTTCAGGTAGCGTCCAATATGAATAATGCCGGCGATCTGCTTATAGGAGCCGCGCAAGATCCGCCAACGCAGTTTTATAACGGCGAACTCGACGAGGTCGAAGTGTTCGGAAAAGCGCTGCCGCAGAGCGTATTCAACGACATCTATCTCGCCGACTACGCGGGCAAGTGCGTCGGAACCGGCGTGTTCCATGACTGCAATTCCAACGGGGTAGACGACAAGCAGGATATTAGCAGCGGAACGTCCCATGATTATAACGGCAACGATGTTCCCGACGAATGTGAAAACACCACGGGATGCGGCGATCACAACAAGGAAAACATTGACTTCGGCAATGTCGCGCCCGGAGATACAGCGTTTGCGAGCTTCACTATAAGCAATACATGCGGCGGGCCCTTCAGCGGCGCCGTCGTGGATACGTGCGGAGACTTCTATGTAACAAGCGGGACCGGTCCTTACACGCTCGCCCCCGGCGAGTCGCTGGTTGTTACAATCATGTATGTTCCCAGCGCGGCCGGCACGAGTACTTGCGCGATAGAGACGGGATATTATCCCGGTATAACCTGCACCGGCGTATCGGGAGCCACGGTTGCCGTGATGGTTCAGGATTCCTGGTCGCGGTGGAGCGGAGACAGAGCCGTTATCGGGTGGCGGGTGGATGGAGCATCCGAAATAACCGACATTCTCGTCGAACGCAAAGATCGCGGCGGGAATTATCGAGAGCTCGATGGAATCGAAATCATCAGACGCGAAAATGAGTTTTCATGCGTCGACAAAAGCGCTCTTCCCGGGCGGGAATATGCCTACCGCATAACCCTTACCGGGCCGGAAGGGAAAGCGGTTCAGTTCACGTCTTTACTGGAGATTCCCGCGTTTGCGTTCGCTCTCGGGCAGAACCATCCCAACCCGTTCAAAGCCTCGACTGCGCTCGCGTTTTCGATCGGCAAGGCAACCGAGGTAGAGCTTAAGATTTATGACACGACGGGGAGGCTCATCAGAACTCTCGTGGACGCACGGCTGGATGCGGATTCGTATGAGAGGGTCTGGGATGGCCGCGATGATTCCGGACGGGCGGCGGCGAGCGGGATTTATTTTTACAGGCTAAAGGCGGGGGCATTTACTAAGACGAGAAAGATGGCTCTTTTGAGGTAGAAGCATATGAACCCATAAGGGAGTTTGGGCTGCCGGCAAGAACTCCAAGGCTGCAGGCGTTGGGTTCACATGACCTGCCGGTTCGATCGAGGAAATTGTCTTGTTCGGGCGGCAGCAGCGTGGTATTGACAGGCGAAAGCTCGCCGCCCTCGCACTCAGAGCTGGCATACTTTCTTGAAGAACCACGCCAAGGACATCGTCTCCGTTGACTTCTTCACCGTTCCAACGGCAACTTTCCGCGTGCTCTACGTGTTTGTTATTCTCTCGAATACACGCCGCCGCATCATTCACTCCTCTATTATATATGAAAAATCGGTATTTCATATCGGGAGGTCATGCAATTTCAG
>CAZWZW010000065.1:0-14270 GCA_964639125.1 uncultured Verrucomicrobiota bacterium | reverse complement strand
TGCTGAAAGCAGGTTTGGCTGAGAAAAACCCTTTGAACCTGTCCGGGTAATGCCGGCGAAGGGAAGCGAACGGGTTCTCCCGCTCTTTCCCGGCTCCGCATTACTTCAATATAAAGGAGTTGGAATATGATTCAGGAGAAGCACACGTACGATGACTACGGGACACATTTCCCGAATTCCCGCAAAGTCTACATAACAGGAAGTCGCCCCGATATCCGCGTGCCGCTGCGCGAGATTCGTCAGCATGACTCCAAGACGCCGGATGGTAAAACATCGGGAAATCCGGCCATTCTTGTGTACGATACCAGCGGACCGCATCTGGATCCACAGCGGGATGTGGCATTGGAGGAAGGATTGCCCTCATTGCGGCAGGGCTGGGTGGAAGAGCGGGCCGATACGGAAGCCTATGAACCGCGCGGGTTCCAGAGCGGGGACGATGGCCGAGGGCAGGACAACAAACGTAAGCCGTTTGCCGGGTTGGCCAGAACGCCGCGCCGTGCACAGACCGGTAAGAATGTCAGTCAGATGCACTATGCCAGACAGGGTGTCGTTACGCCCGAAATGGAATTTGTCGCCATTCGGGAAAACCTGGGTCGGATGGAAGCCTTCCGGCAGATGTACCGCAAGTCGGATATTGGCGTCGGGATCTTCAAGGCTGCGCAAACCGCAGCGATGCGCCATCCGAACCATCAGCATCCGGGCCAGCCGATGGGGGCCAATATTCCCGAATTTATCACACCGGAATTTGTGCGGCAGGAAGTGGCCGCCGGGCGGGCCATCATTCCATGCAATATTAACCACCCCGAAGCCGAACCCATGATTATCGGTCGGAACTTTCTCGTAAAAATCAATGCGAATATTGGTAACTCGGCGGTGACTTCAACCATTGAAGAGGAAGTTGAAAAAGTCCAGTGGGCCACCCTTTGGGGCGCGGACACCATCATGGATCTCTCAACCGGGCCCAATATTCACGACACGCGCGAGTGGAATATTCGCAACTGCCCCGTGCCGATTGGCACCGTTCCGATTTATCAGGCACTACAGAAAGTCGGGGAGCAGCCGGAAGACCTGACGTGGGAACTCTACCGCGATACGTTGATCGAGCAGGCCGAGCAGGGCGTGGACTATTTTACCATTCATGCCGGAGTCCTCCTCAAGTATGTGCCTATGACCGCGCAGCGAACCTGCGGCATCGTGAGCCGCGGGGGATCCATTATGGCCAAGTGGTGCGTGACGCATCAAAAGGAAAGCTTCTTGTATGAGCACTTCGAGGAAATCTGCGAAATCTGCAAGGCCTATGATGTGTGCATCTCGCTGGGCGACGGGCTGCGTCCCGGGGCCATTGCCGACGCCAACGACGAAGCGCAACTCGGTGAGCTTGAAACCCTCGGCGAGCTGACAAAGATTGCCTGGAAGCATGATGTTCAAGTCATGATCGAAGGCCCCGGTCACGTACCGCTGCAGGCGGTTAAGGAAAATATGGACTGGGAGCTCGAGTCTTGTCACGAAGCACCGTTCTACACCCTCGGGCCGCTGACCACGGATGTGGCACCGGGCTATGACCACATTACCAGCGGAATCGGTGCGGCCAATATTGGATGGTACGGTTGTGCAATGCTCTGTTATGTGACGCCGAAGGAGCATCTGGGGCTGCCCAACAAGCACGATGTGAAGCGCGGGGTGATCACCTACAAGATTGCCGCCCACGCCGCCGATCTCGCCAAAGGGTTTCCGGGGGCGCAGGTCCGCGATAATGCGTTGAGCAAGGCCCGTTTTGAATTCCGATGGGAAGATCAGTTCAGCCTTTCGCTCGATCCGGAGACGGCGCAGTTGTATCACGATGAAACGCTACCCGCCGAGGCCGCCAAGGAATCGCACTTCTGCAGCATGTGCGGCCCCAAGTTCTGCTCCATGCGTATTACCGATGATATCCGCGAATATGCGGCGGCACAAAACGGTGAGCCCGCTGTATTGTGCGATAGTTGATTATTTATGTGGGGCAGACAGGAAGGTCTGCCCTGCGTAGGCTGGAGGAACGACAGCAGTGACCGGCGGGAGCGGCAACCCTGCGCCACATGCTGCCTTAACTACCTAACTTTCTTCGGAGCACGGAGGGTGAGGGTCCGGTTAAAGACGGCCTTCTTCTCCGTGTGATCGAGGTCCGCGCAGAAATAGCCAACTCGCTCGAACTGGAATTTATCGCCGGGCTTGGCTTTAGCCAGTTCGGGTTCGAGTTTGGCTGTGGTAACCTGTCGCGAGTCTGGATTGATGAACTCCTTAAAGTCCTTTGCCTTGTCGCCCAGCGGATTTTCGACGGTGTAGAGATGGTCGTAGAGGCGTATTTCAGCATCGATGGCGTGCTTGGCGGAAACCCAATGGATGGTGCTTCTGACCTTCCGTCCGTCGGGAGCGCTGCCTCCTTTGGTTTCGGGGTCATAGGTGCAGCGTAGCTCGATCACATTACCGTCGGCATCTTTTTCGACGGTGTTGCAGGTGGCCAGATAGGCTCCGCGCAGGCGGACTTCGCGACCGACCGTGAAGCCCCTGAATTTGTTGGGTGCATCGTCCATATAGTCCGTGCGTTCAATCCAGAGTTCGCGGCTGAAGGGAATGGTCCGCGTACCCAGTTCTTCTTTTTTCGGGTGGTTGGGCACATCAAATTCTTCGGCGAGATTCTCGGGATAGTTTTCGATGACGACCTTGATGGGGTCAAGCACAGCCATGGCGCGCAGCGAGTTTTCGTTGAGGTCATCGCGAACGCAGCTTTCGAGCAGCTCGATTTCAGAGATGCTTTCCACCTTTGTGCAGCCAACGATGGCGCAAAGCTTGCGGATGGCCTCGGCGCTGAAGCCGCGGCGGCGCATTCCGCAAAGGGTGGGCATGCGCGGATCGTTCCAGCCATCGACAAGGGTTTCGTTCACCAGCTGAAGCAGGCGACGTTTGCTCATGACGGTGTAGGTGAGATTAAGCTTTGAAAATTCGATCTGCTGGGGCTGGAAGACGCCGAGTTCCTGCAAAATCCAGTCGTAGAGCGGACGGTGCACTTCAAACTCCAGCGTGCACATGGAGTGGGTGATGCCTTCGATCGAGTCTTCGATGCAATGGGCAAAGTCATACATGGGGTAGATGCACCATTTGTCGCCGGTGTTGTGGTGGGTGGCTCTTTTAATACGGTAGATGGCGGGATCGCGCAGGTGCAGGTTGGGGGAGGTCATATCGATTTTGGCGCGCAATACGCACGCACCGTCTTCGAATCCGCCATTCTTCATTTTCTCAAACAGTTCGAGGTTTTCCTCGATCGAGTGTTTTCTTCCGGGCGGTTCTTTGCCGGGCTCGGTGGGGATGCCGCGGTAATCCTTGAACTCATCCTGAGTGAGGTCGCAGACATAGGCCTTGCCCGTTTTGATGAGACGTACGGCATATTCATACATGGTGTCGAAATAGTTGGATGCCCAGTAAACGTGGTCGCCCCAGTCGAACCCAAGCCACTTGATATCTTCCTGAATGGCGCGGACATATTCCTCGTCTTCGGCTTCCGGATTGGTGTCGTCGAAGCGTAAATGGCAGCGACCGCCATATTTTTCGGCGGTTCCAAAGTCGAGGCAGATCGCCTTGGCATGGCCAATGTGCAGATAGCCATTGGGCTCGGGTGGGAAGCGGGTCACCACTTCGGAGCGTTTGCCTGAGTCGAGGTCGGCATCAATGATGTCGTGGATAAAATTAGATGAATGGGTTGCTGTGTCGCTCATAAATAAAATACCATTTTTTTTGAAATCCGCGCCCTTTATCCCTGATTCAATGGAGGAGTTCAATATCTTTGATGTTGGATTCGGGTGCTTGCCTCCTTCTTGCTGAAATGGTGTTGATTTAGGTTGGCATCAAAGCGCGAGTTTGCCAAATCAATCAAAATTCCTGCAAATTTCTTATTAGTACCTAGTTTCAATAGGCGATATCGGGTGAATTAGCGTAAAAATTGATGCTAAAAAAACTTTTCATTCAGCGGTTTTGTGGGAATATGCGTTCTTTTTGCGGGGGAACCCGTCTTGGGGAGTTTGAGTTCGATACGATTTTCGTTCTTTTCATAGTTCTAGGGATGCTTAACAAGGAGTTGACTTAAATGAGTAAGAAAATGGTAACTATTGATGGTAATACTGCCGCGGCGCACGTTGCGTATGCGTTTTCAGATATTGCTGCAATCTATCCGATCACCCCGTCCACTGTGATGGGCGAAGTGGCCGAAGTCTGGGCTACACAGGGGCGTAAAAACCTGTTTGGCAAAGAACTCAACGTGGTTGAGATGCAGTCCGAAGCCGGTGCGGCCGGTGCGGTCCACGGGGCGCTGAGTGCGGGTTCGATGACCACCACTTTCACCGCGTCGCAGGGGCTGCTGCTGATGATTCCCAACATGTATAAAATCGCCGGCGAAATGCTGCCGACCGTATTCCATGTTTCCGCCCGTTCGCTGGCCGCGCAGTCGCTGGCCATTTTCGGCGACCACTCCGATGTCATGTCCGTCCGCAATACCGGGTTTGCCCTCATGGCCGCCAGCTCTATTCAGGAAACCATGGATCTGGGCATTGTTTCCCATCTGGCCACGCTCAAGGGAGAAGTTCCGTTCCTTAACTTTTTCGACGGCTTCCGCACCTCACACGAAATCCAGAAGGTTGAAGAGGTCGGCTACGACGTCATACAGAAGCTGATCGAACCGGAATATGTCGAGCGCTTCCGCAACCGTGCCCTGCGCCCGGAAAGCCCGAGCCTCAAGGTCGCCGCGCAAAACCCCGACGTCTATTTCCAGGGCCGGGAAACCAGTAACCAGTTCTACGACGCCCTGCCGGAAATTGTTCAGGACTACATGGACAAGGTGGGTGCCGTTCTGGGTCGCAAGTATAACCTGTTCGACTACGTGGGTGCGCCGGATGCCGAAAAGGTCGTCATTGCCATGGGCTCCGCGTGCGATACCATCGAGCAGACCATCGAAAAGCTGAATGCCAACGGCGAAAAGCTCGGGCTGGTGAAGGTGCGCCTCTACCGTCCGTTTTCCGCCAAGGCCTTTGTCGGCTGCATTCCGGAGAGTGCGAAAAAAATTATCGTTCTCGACCGTACCAAGGAGCCGGGTGCCCTCGGCGAGCCGCTTTACCTGGATGTGGTTGCCGCACTCGAAGGTAAGGGCTGCAAGATTATCGGTGGACGCTATGGCCTCTCCTCCAAGGAATTCACCCCGGCCATGGTCAAAGGGGTCTATGACCACATCGATGCGGGGGCATGGCACGGATTCACCGTCGGCATCAACGACGACGTGACCAACCTCTCCATTCCGGTGGGCGATGAGCTGGATATTGAACCGAGCGACGTTAAGTCTTCCGTCTTCTGGGGCTTCGGCTCGGACGGAACGGTTGGTGCGTGCAAGAACACGATTAAGATTATCGGCGACAACACCGATATGACGGCGCAGGCCTACTTTGTCTACGACTCGAAGAAGTCCGGCGGCGTCACCGTTTCGCACCTGCGCTTCGGCCAGAGCGGCGTCAACTATCCCTATCTCATTCAGAATGCGGGATACATCGGCTGCCATAACGTGGCCTACATCGGTCGCTACGACATGCTGGGTGCCATCAAGGAAGGCGGCACCTTTGTGCTGAACTCCGAGATTCCAACTTCGGAAGTGTTCAACCACCTCACGAAGGAAGAGCAGCAGATCATCATCGACCGCAAGGTCAATTTCTACAATGTCAACGCGCTGAAGATCGCCATGGAAGTCGGACTGGGCGGTCGCATCAACACGGTCATGCAGACCGTCTACTTCGAGCTGTCCGGCGTACTGCCCGCCGAAAAATCCATCCAGCTCATTAAGGATTATGCCAAGAAAACCTTCGAGCGCAAGGGCATGGACATCGTCGAGATGAACTGGAAAGCCATCGATGCCGCCGTGGCCGCCATCGAAAAGGTCGAGGTTCCTGCGCAGATCACGGAATCCTATGTTCCGCCGCAGCTGATCCCGGACGACGCCTCCGACTTCGCAAAGAATGTCATTCTTCCGGTCATGCACCAGAAGGGCGATGACATTCCGGTTTCCGCCATGTCGGTCGATGGCTCTCTGCCGGTCGGCACCACGAAACTCGAAAAACGCGGCATTGGCCCGCGCGTTCCGAAATGGCTCAAGGATAACTGCATCCAGTGCAACCAGTGCATCATGGCCTGTCCGCATGCGGTAATCCGTGCCAAGCAGATTGCTCCATCCGATCTGGCGAACGCTCCGGAAACCTTCGTTCCGATCAAGTCGAAGACCAAGAACGACAAGGATCTGGGCTATAAGATTCAGGTATACATTGAAGACTGCACCGGTTGCGGCGTCTGCGTTGAAACCTGTCCGGCCAAGACCAAGGCCCTGGAATTCACGACGCTCGACGACGAGCGCGCTGCCGGCGAAGTGGAAAACACCACCTTCTTCGAAAACCTGCCCGACAATGTGCTTGATGGCGTGAAGGTTGAAACCGTCAAGGGCATCCAGATGAAGAAGCCGCTGTTTGAGTTCTCCGGAGCCTGCGCCGGCTGCGGCGAAACCCCGTACGTCAAGCTGGTTACCCTCGTCTGCGGCGAGCACATGCTCACCGCCAACGCGACGGGTTGCTCCTCGATCTACGGCGGGACCTTCCCGACCGTTCCATACTGCACCAACAAGGATGGGCGCGGGCCGGCCTGGGCGAACTCGCTCTTTGAAGACAACGCCGAATACGGCATGGGCTTCCGTCTGGCGGTCGACAACAACCGTGCGCTGTTGCGGCAGAATGTGGCCGCCCTGCTGGAGCTCGGCACTACCGCCGACCTGACGGCCGCACTGAACAAAGCGGTTGAAATCTGTGTCGACAACGAGCTGGGCGAGGAAGCGCTGGCCGCGCAGAACGCGGTTAAACTGCTTCTGCCGGGCGGGCTGGCCGAAGCTTCCGCTGAAGCCGCACCGGTGGTTCGCAAAATCATCGAACTGCAGGACTACTTCATCGACAAGGCTGTCTGGATCTTCGGCGGCGACGGCTGGGCCTATGACATCGGCTACGGCGGCCTCGACCACGTGGTGGCTTCCGGCAAGAACGTGAATATTCTCGTTCTCGACACGGAAGTGTATTCCAACACCGGCGGACAGGCATCCAAGTCCACCCCAATCGGTGCCGTGGCCAAGTTTGCCAATGCCGGCATGCGGGCGGGTAAGAAGAATCTCGGCTTCATGTGCATGAGCTACGGAATGGTTTATGTGGCGCAAATCTCCATGGGGGCAAACCGCATGCAGACGCAGAAAGCCATTCAGGAAGCGGTGAACTACAATGGTCCGTCCATCATCATTGCCTACGCTCCGTGTATTGCGCACGGCATCGACATGATGAAGACGCAGACGATTGCGAAAAACGCGGTGGAGTGTGGCTACTGGCCGCTCTACCGTTACAACCCGGAAGCCGAGGAAGGCAAAAAGTTCACTTGGGATGCCAAGGAGCCGACGGGGGACTTCCAGGCCTTTATCCGCAATGAGCGGCGTTACACCACGCTGCTTAAGACCGCTCCAGATGAAGCGGAAGAGCTGTTCAGCCTTGCGGAAAAAGATGCGAAGAAGCGCTGGGAGTTCATGAAAAAGCTCGGCGAAATCATGTAGCCTGAGTCCGATAGATAAAAAAGCCCGTCGCAAGACGGGCTTTTTTGTCTTCCAGTCGCGCGGGCTTTGCGTTCCAATGCCGGGATTGATTGAAAGGGAGAAAGATGACTCAACAGGAAGTTTTGAAATTGTTTAAAGATACCGGGGCCTTGTTGAACGGCCATTTTGAGCTGCGCTCGGGGTTGCACAGCAACCAGTTTTTCCAGTGCGCCCATCTATTGGAAAATCCGCGCGTTGCAGCCCGCTTGTGCGAGGCTTTGGTGGAAAAATTAAAAAGCGATCTGGCCGACCTGCAGGTGGATACCGTCATTGCGCCGGCGATGGGCGGTATCACGATCGGGCACGAAGTGGCCCGCTCGCTGGGCGTTCGGTTTATTTTTGTGGAGAAAGAGGACAATCAGCTGAAGTTGCGCCGCTTCAAGATTAAAAAAGGCGAGCGGTTTGTGATTGCCGAGGATGTGGTTACGCGCGGCGGCCGGGTGCAGGAGACGGTGGACATCGTTGAAGAAAACGGGGGCGTTGTGGCGGCGATCGGTATTCTGGTCAATCGCAGCGGAGGTAAGGCCCGGTTTGATGCGCCGCTGGTGAGCCTGCTGGAGATCGAACCGGTAACGTATGATCCGGCCGATTGTCCCTTGTGCAAAGAGGGGTTGGAGCTAGTCCATCCGGGCAGTAAATAAGTCGTGGCATCGCTTTGACTTGTCTGCATCGAAGGAGTAGCTTACGAAGCTTGTTTTTTAGAAATTGAATAGGAGGTTGCTTGTGTCGCACCCGTTGGAACCAATAGTAGCATTGCAGAAGAGGGATCGAAAGCTCATCAAGATCATGCGGGAAGTGCGTGATATTCCGAAGCGCAAGAGCGATATCGAAGCGCAACTGGCGGGTTCCTTACTCAAACTTGAAACTGCTCGCGATAGCAAAAAGCACACCGAATCTTCTCTCGGAGAACTGGAGCTGGAGGTTGCATCGCTCAAGGAGCAAATCACCAAGTACCAGCTTCAGCAGATGGAAGCCAAGACAAACGACCAGTATCGGGCATTTGTGAAGGAGATCGGCGGGGTTGAGCAGCAGATTCGCGAGCTGGAGGACAAGGAAATCGTGCTGATGGAAGGTCTTGAAAAGGGCAAGGCCATTGTGGCCGAGTGCGAGGAACGCCTTGAGACCGAGCGGGCGGGGATTGCCGACGAGTTGACTGAACTTGATGACCGTGCTGCCGCATTGAACGAGCGCGTTGAAGGGATGAAGCAGGAACGCCTCCGTGCCGCCGAGCAGTGCGATAAGGCTCTGCTTCAAAAATACACACGCATTATGAACAACAAGCGCGACTTTGCGGTTGTTATGGTTGAGCCGGGGGGGCATTGCGGTGGGTGCCACATGAAACTGCCCCCGCAGGTGACCAACGATGCGCGCAACCCAACCAAGATTGTTGCCTGCAACTTTTGCGGGCGTATTGTCTATAATCCGGCACCGTGAGAATTTTCAAGCCCACTCGAGCGAATCAAGGGAATTCACGACTCACTCATCACTCATCATTTTTTAAGCAGACAGGGTGTATCGGTCGCTCTCCGTTTCGGCGGAGGGAGGAAAGTCCGGACTCCATAGGGCAGGACGTTCCGTGGTGAACGCGGGAACCTTTGTGCGATATCGCAGAGGATGGAAAGTGCCGCAGAAAATATACCGCCTCGATTCGTCGAGGTAAGGGTGAAAAGGTGGGGTAAGAGCCCACCGCCCCGAGGGCAACCGAGGGGGCAGGGTAAACCCCGTCCGGAGCAAGATCAAATAGGGAACAAGGAGCGGCCCGCTCCATTTGAGTTCCGGGTTGAACGCACTAGATAAATGACCGACTCCGCAAGGAGAACAGAATCCGGCTTACCGCCCTGTCTGTCTTTTTTTTACCAGATATGACCGAAGGAACTGTAGGTTGGTGCTTGGGCTCGAAGTGATTTTGTCTTATCTGGGGATATTGCCCTGATTAATTACTTCGTAGGCCATCCGGTCCAGGGCTTTTCCGCTCTCCAGCTCCAACTTGTTTTTAATGTTGATGCGGTGCGTATCGACGGTATTCCGGCTGATATTTAGTTTTTCGCTAATGAGGGGTGCGTTCAGGCCCTGCCCGATTAGCTTGAACACATCCAATTCACGGTTGGAAAGCGTGTCGAAAGGATTTTTTTGTCCGCTTTCCTCTTTTTTCTCGATTCGCGCAAGAATGTCGTTCGAGAAGAATATGCCGCCATCCAGTAGGGTATAAATGGCCTGCTTAAGCAGGGTGGCCGTGGCCGTTTTCATCACATAGCCTTCTGCTCCGGCCAGCGCCGCACGCTCGGCAAACAGCTTTTCTTCCGACATGGAATAGACCAGAACGCGCAACTTCGGAAATTGTGATTTGAGGCGCTGTATCAGGTAGATTCCGTCGGCATCGCTAAGGGATAGGTCGACAATCGCCAAATCCGGTAATGCGCCCTCTAGTTGATCAATGGCTTCTGCTGAGGTCGTTGCGGAGGAGGTGATCTCCAGATCTTTCTCGGGAGCAAGCAGGGTTTTCAGGCCATCATGGATGATGGGGTGGTCGTCGATAACCATTAGCTTGTATTTACCTGCACTCATTCGGAGTTGCCCTTTCCCCTAAACCTTTGACATCTTATACAAGATTGCGGTTTAAGAGAAGTGAATATATTCAAATAAATGATGGTTGGGGCGTTATGTAGCGTCTTTCCAATAATTTATAACATCTTTTTTTTTGGTTTATCCGGCAGCAAACCTTTGGCGAGTACGGCGATTAGAATAAAAGCCCATACCAGATGGACTGCTCCATGGCTTGCCGATGAATGGCAGACTTGTTCCTCAAGGCCAAGGCGGGGCGCGAAGAGGTTCATTAGAAATCCGGCAGCCAGCGCACAGGCCGCCAGGGTGGGGAGAAAAACAATAAGCTGTTTTCGCCCGATGATGCCCCAAAGTGTGGTCAGTGTGGCGGCGTTGGTGGCAGGCCCGGTGATTAGAAAAATGAGGGCGGCACCGGGGGAGATGCCTGCCTTGATGAAGGCGAGGGCAATAGGGACCGACGCCGAAGAACAGACGTAGAGCGGGATGCCGATCAAAAGCATCAGGAACATGGCTGCCACCGAATCGCCCATGCGGTCGGCAAAATAGTTTTCCGGAATCAGGCCGCTGATGATGCCGGATAAAACAATTCCAAGCACCATGGCGCGGGCGATGTCGCGGGGCAGGGAGACGAAGCCGTAGGAGAGCATGCGTGTGACCATATTCTTTTGCTGAGGTTGGCAGCACGCATCGGAACAATCAGGAGCGGGTTCCTCTTCCTTCGGGGAGACTGCACCAACGGCAGTCCCGCAAATTATGCCGGAGATGAAGGCCATTACCATTCGGAAAATCGCAAACACCCATCCGAGAAGGGCATAGGTGATCAGTAGACTGTCAACTCCGGTCTGCGGTGTGGAGGCCAGAAACGAGGCGGTTGCGCTACGGCTGGCCCCGTGTTTGCGAAGGGATGCCGCCAGCGGAATGACCCCGCAGGAGCAGATCGGCATCGGCACACCGATCAAGGCTGCTTTAAGCGCGCCGAGCATATTGTGTCCACCGAGATGACGGCGGACATAGTCCTTTGAGATGCAGACCGACAATATTCCCGCCATCAAAAAGCCAAACAGAAGGTATGGTGCCATTTCAACGGTCACAGACCAGATTTCCAGTGCAATTTTAATCAACAGATCCATCGTAACGTCCTTTTCTTTTGTGCATGCTTAAATGGCATCCAAATCGGGTGCAAGCGAATTATGGTCGCCAACCTCGCACAACGCGGATCTTGAGTTGTTCGGACATCATGGTTTAATCAATGGCATGCCGCTTCCGGAAACCATCAAAGCCAAGCTCAAAAGCCTGCCGGATAAGCCCGGGTGCTATTTAATGCGCGACCGGTCGGGCAAGATCATCTACATCGGCAAGGCGGCTTCGCTCCGAAAGCGCGTACAGAGTTATTTCCGCCAGCACACGAAACGAACGGCCCCTCCCAAAATCCGCAGCCTTATCAGTTCCATTGCGGATTTTGATATTGTGGTTTTGAAGAGCGAGGCCGAGGCCATCCTGACCGAAGGGAAGTTGATCAAGGAATACCGACCGCACTACAACACGCTCTGGAAGGACGACAAGCGCTTTGTAATGATTCGGGCTGATGTTCAGCATCCCTTCCCGACCCTTGCGAAATGCCGGATTAAGAAAAGCGATGGCGCACTCTACTTCGGCCCTTATACCTCCGGTATGGCCGCAAAGGTGGCGGTCGACTTTCTCGAGCGGCGCTTTGGGATCCGGCGTTGCCGTCCGCGTGTGCCGGATGCTGAAACCTACAAGCATTGCAGCAACGATATAATTGCCAATTGCTCCGCTCCCTGCATTGGGAAAGTGACGCCGGAAGAATACCGGTTGCGCGTCGAGGAAGCTTGTGCCTTCCTGCGCGGCGAACGTATGGAGATGCTCAAGCAGTTGCGCGGTGAAATGGAGGCGGCGGCGGCTGAACATCGTTTTGAAGAAGCTGCCGCGTTGCGGGACATGCTGCTGCATCTGCACAATGCCGTAAAGGAGCGGGCCAAGGTGCGCAAAACGCCTAAGATGAAGCAGGACGAGGCACGAAATGGAGTGAAGCAGTTGCAAAAGCAACTGAAGCTTTCCGCCGAACCGCGCGTGATTGAGTGTTTCGATATTTCCAATATTTCGGGCACCAACTCGGTGGCCAGCATGGTCTGCGCCGTGGATGGGGTTCCCTATCCAAACCGCTACCGCCGATTCCGCATTAAGACCGTCAAGGGAGCCGATGATCCGCGTTCAATGGCCGAAGTGGTGCGCCGCCGCTACTCGCGATTGCTCAAAGAGGAGAAATCGCTGCCGGGCCTGGTTATGGTGGATGGCGGTATCACGCAGTTGCGTGCCGCAAAGGCGGAGTTGGTTGAATTGGGTTTGGAAAACCTGCCCATTGTGGGCCTGGCCAAGCGCTACGAGGAACTGGTCTGGGACTACGAAGATAATTCAGGAAACCGGGTGCTTCCGCGCAACTCGGCGGAGTTGACGGTGGTGACCCGCCTGCGCGACGAGGCGCATCGCTTTGCCATTACCTACCACCGCGATCTGCGCCGTCAGCGCATCATGGAATCGCGGTTGGATGAAATTCCAGGCATTGGAAGCGCAAAAAAAGAAATGCTATTGAAGCACTTTGGTTCCATTGCCCGGTTGGATCGGGCAACGGTTGAGCAGATTGCCGAAGCTCCCGGCATCGGGAAAAAGACCGCGGAATTGATCCGTGACGAACTGGATAAAAACTAAAGAGACAGGATTAAAGATGGAAGTACCAACGAAGCGGTTTGGACGAACAGAGATTCAGATGCCCGTTCTGACGTGTGGCGGCATGCGCTATCAGCAGTCATGGGAGGACATTGCCCCGGAAAAAGTAGAGAAGAAAAACCAGGAAAATGTGGAGGCGTGTATCCACCATGCGCTGGAGCACGGGATCAGCCACATTGAAACCGCCCGCGGATACGGATCTTCCGAAATGCAGCTCGGCAGAATTCTTCCCCGGATCGAGCGCGACAGATTGTTGGTGCAAACCAAGGTGGGTGTGAAGGAGTCGGCCGGAGATTTTCTCGAAGCGTTTGAAACATCCATGGGTTTCCTGAAGCTCGAGCATGTCGATTTTTTATCGATCCACGGCATCAATACCCCTGAGCTGCTGGAAACAAGCCTGAAGAAGGGGGGGTGCATGGATGCCATCCGGCAGTTGCAAAAAGAGGGCCGGGTGCGCTTTTGTGGGTTTTCGACCCATGCGGGGCCGAATGTGGTGGAGCCCGCCTGTGAAACCGGCGAGTTTGATTATGTTAACTTGCACTGGTATTTCATCTACAACCAGCTGCATGGGACAATGGTCGAAGCCGCTTCCAGACAGGATATGGGCGTATTCATTATTAGCCCCAACGACAAGGGCGGGATGCTCTACAATCCCACTCCGAAAATGTCTGCGCTCTGCGCTCCCCTAACGCCTATGCAATGGAACGATCTCTATTGCCTCGCCCGTCCGGAAGTGCATACCCTCAGCATAGGCGTCGCCAGGCCCTCGGATTTCGACGAGCATGTCGAGGCAGTTTCAAAACATTGGAACGACCCCGTAGTTGGAACGGTTGAGAAGCGTATTTCCCGGTCCTTGGAAAAGGATTTGGGAGCCGAATGGGCACACCGGTGGCATGAGGGACTACCCCATTACACGGAAACGCCCGGCAACATTAATGTGCGGGAAATCCTTCGGATGTGGACCTTCTACAAAGGGCTCGATCTGCTGGAGTTCGCAAAAATGCGTTACAACCTGCTGGGCAACGCCGACCACTGGTTTCCGGGGCAGCAGGCCGCCGATGCGAATGATTATGATTGGGCATGTCTGGCAAGCAGTCCGTTCGCAAAAGAGATTCCTTTCATACTGAGCGAGGCACACCAGCTTTTTCACGAAGACAAGGCGGCCAAGCGGCTTAGCGAGTCTTAGCTCATCTTTCGCTGTTCGCCCTCGAAGTTGACTAAATAAAAGGTTCTCCGAATATTTTTATGGTGGCTGTGCGACTGGTTTTCTTTGAAGCGTGCC
>CAZWZW010000064.1:0-14398 GCA_964639125.1 uncultured Verrucomicrobiota bacterium | reverse complement strand
CCTGTTTGGTTTTCCTTTGTCGTGCATTCACTAGCAATAAGTGATCAAAGCCAGAATAACTCGCGTTAATTTGACTCCAATATATAGGAGACGTAAGCCCTTGCCCCATTTTCTCTTAAAACCCTGGTTTTTCAAAAACGGCATGCGCGGCAGTGTCTGCGCCTTTGCGAGAAACCCACTCCGGCACACGAACACCTCGGCTGGTCTGCCAAAGCCCTAGCGAGGCGGAAGAGACAGCCCTGCCCGACACACCAAACAAAAAGCCCCGGCTTACCGGGGCTTTCATGGATCCTGCAAGGATCGGCTAGAGCTTTTCGAGCTGGAGACGGATGAACTTTGCGGATTCCGTGGTCGGAATCAGGTTCGTGACCGTTTCATAGTTCGCATCATACTCACCGACAGACTGCGACGCAACCGCTGCATCGTTGGTCATCGGGATGAAGACCAGATTCACGGTATCCTTCAGCTTATAGTCGATACCCAGTAACGCACCCTTGCGGCGCAGATGGACATACTGGATATAGTTGGTTCCACCAACGTTCACGAGTTCGGATACAGGATCAACACCAAGACTTCCAATATCGTTCGGGTCGCCGCCCAAACCGAATTCCCAGAGATTGATCCTTCCGTCGCCATCCGGATCCAAACCAGCCGAAGGAGGCAGGATCAGGTTTTCAGCTTCCCAGAACTGGTAGCTGGTAACGCTGGACAAGTTCAAGGAGGTTAATGAAACCTTGCTCATGTTGTTGTTGTTTGCATTGAAATGCACCCAACCCACAGCATCAACCGCATTGAGTCCCGCACCGCCGATGGTGGCATAGGTCAACCCATCCACACTCAACATCGTGGTCGGAGAGACGGTAAGCACGGCCCACTTGTTGGTCGCATTACCAACATCATCAAGCTCGAACAGGGCTCCATTCTGGTTTTGCTCACTCACATACCAGACTCCACCCTGACGCAGGGCCATTTTAGCGAAGGCATTAGTCGTTGCTAATGTACTATCGTTAAAGTTATTGAAGTTCTGCGAGAAGGTGTAGGGGGCCGCCGTCATATCCAACGTACCACCCGCCGGCGCAACATCCAGATCGGCCGCCAGAACATAGCAAAATACCGCGCAGTTTGAAGAGGCAGAGCCGAATTGTTCAAATCGCAGGGTTTGAGGATTGTTCTTTTCGAGCACACGTCCCCGACGATAGTTGGCATTCAACCCAAACTGAAGCAGGCCATAAAGCTTGTTTTCGTTGTAGTTTCCGCTAAGAGAAACTCCCGGATCCAGCATCGGAGTGGAGGTAAAGTCGATGTACCCAAAGGATCCATCGCCCACATCAACCAGGTTGCCCGGCTGTCCATTGTCAATGGTAGCGGTTCCGCTTGTATCGGAACTCCACGTTGCAGGACCTCCACCCATGATCAGCGTATCCTCTTTCGGAGCAGGCATGCCGCTCTGCTGCACAGAAATGGCACTTTCGTTGGTGATGCCTACGCTGTTCAGGGTTGTTAGCACATAGTAGTAGGTCCAGATGTTGTTCAATCCAGTATCGGTATAGGCAATCGTCGTACTATTCGTGATTTCCGCAACTTCCGTATAGGGACCGCCATCAACAACCGAACGATAGACCTTGTAGCCCGTCGTGTTCTCCGTCAGCTTCGTCCATGCCAGGCTGAGCTGAGCGTCGCCGACGATCACAGGATCTACTGCTGCCCATTGGGGAGCAAACAGGATCGGTGCAGCATTAAGGTCGTGCACCAGACTGATCGAATCAATTTTGGTCTGCAGCATGCTCATCAGAGGCGGGGTTCCATCGCGATCGGCCAGATCCGATTTGCCCAGGCCAAACTGCATCACCGGTGCCGCATAGGCCGTTGCATCTGCCCATTCATGAACCACACGAACCTTGTCGTTGAGGGGATCATCCTGGGAAACCGCACCGCTCACCAGATTGGAAAGCGTCGCCGTGGCCAGATAGAGACCATCGACATTTTCCTTCTGGATGGTGTAGGTCAAACGCAGCATATCGGTTATGAAATCCGGACCGTCAGCCACATCATTGGTCATGCTATTCCATTCTGGATCCCATCCGGCCTCGTCGGTCGTGTAGTTAGTGAACAACGCACGGTTGTTACCGGTGGAATTGAGCTGAGCACGAATGCTCTGCCCGCGCAAGGCCAGTTCAATCGTGACCGAACCTTCGTTAAGCGCCCCATCGCCGAACAGCGGATCGCTTTGGTTGTCGGTGATACCAATATCAAACGCAATATGCTTCTGCGAGCTGCCCGACATCACCGCCACCTGTTTCACCACCACATTGGTGCCGATCACGTTGGTGCCTGTGCCGTCATAGACCAGCACATTGTTGGTCTTGAAAGCGCCCGGGAATAATTCGGCCGTGATCTGGAAGTCGACATGGCCGCTCCAGGTTGCATTGACGTTATTGGACATCCCTTTGCCCCAAACCAGGGCGTTGCCGTTAACAGTATCAAAGTCATTACTGAAAGGCGCGGTATCGATGAAGCCGTTACCCGCCGGGTCGACCGCAAACGCGTTCGTTCCCGTACCGGAGATTGCGAACCAGTTGGTCTGGCCATCCAGATCACCGCTCACATACCCTTCGGTAGTGGTAAAATCCTCATTAAAGATATTGCCGGTTACCACCGCTACCGGCGTACCCACGACCTCTGCCGATATGGCAGATCCCGCTGCACCAAAGTCCGCAGTCACCTTGTAATAATAGGTTTGGTTGTTCACTAAACCGGTATCGAGAAAGGATGTTGCCGTACTGGTCAGTGTGGTAATCGTGGTGAAGCCAAAAGTGCTTTCCAGCGAACGTTCAATAATGTAGCTATCCGCGTCGGGAACCGTAGTCCAATCCAGCGTTAGCTTCTGATCACCGCCTGCAAGCGACACGACAGGAGCCACCGGTGTCGCCGGCACACTGCTTTTGACTATGCCGAGGTTGTCAACCACCGTGTTAATCCAGTTGGATCCCAGAGCATCATTAAACCGGACATTGCCGGGACGCCCCATGGCGAAGACGGGAGCTGCATTGCTCCACACCGCTCCGCGGCTGCTGTCCGACATTACGACGCCAGCAACCACGTTGGAACCGGATACCAGATTGGTAATCGAAGCCCAGGCCGAATAGGTGTCGTCGTTGCTATTCTTGCGCACGGTCCATTCCAGACGAAGATCGTCGGTCACGTGGTCTTCACCCAGTAAATCTTCATTTTCCGGGTCCCAACCCATATCCACACGTCCCAATACAGCCAGTTCGAGGCTGTTATCGCCATTGAATTTGACTTGCAGTCCGCCACCACCGGTCAATCGCAGTGACACAAATACATCGTCTGGATTCGAATTATTCAGGAAATTTGTTGCATTGGCGGTCAGACCAATGTCGAAAAACCTTCTGCTTGGAAGCACTCCGCCGTTGAGGTTGCCCACATCAACTTTGAAATCCATGACGCCGGCCCACTCGTCGTCAACGTTATTCCCCGCCGAGGCCGTGTTCAGATAGACAAACTGACCAATCCCATTGGTCGAAATACTATCCGAGGTCGTCGTCATATCCGCAAAACCCACCCCCGCCGAGTCGGCGATGTCAAAGGCATTGGTATCGGTATTGGGCAGATGCGCCCAGCTGTTTTGCCCGGCGAGATCGCCGTCGGAATAAAGATCACCGGCCGTAAAGTCGGTGTTGATTATTGTTTGTGCCCACGATGCGGAAACCATTCCCGCAACTACGAGCAAGACCATCAATGTTCGCTTCATTGTCTTTTCTCCTCGCTATTATTATTTCAGTGTTCACAACCAAAGTGGATATTTGAGCAGACGCTCACCCTCAAGCACACATACCCGTCCAGTCGCAGGGAGAAGAGTAACGGGTGTTAATGGGGCTGTCAATATCATAACTTGTTTGTTTTCAACTTTTTACAACTTATGCGGATATGCCCTAAAGTTAGGGGACGTATTCAAGTCCTGTGTTTTCTCATTTTTCCACATATTTTCTCGAATCGGCGACAACGGAGGGTTGAAACCGATATCCATACCACAAAAAAAGCCCCGGCTTACCGGGGCTTTCATAGTCCGACAGGCTGCTAGAGCTCTTCGAGTTCGAGACGGATAAACTTTTCGGATTCCGCCGTCGGGATCAGGTTCGTGACCGTTTCATAGTTCGCATCATAATCACCAACAGACTGGCCCGCTACGGCAGCATCGTTGGTCATCGGGATGAAGACCAGATTCACGGTGTCCTTCAGCTTATAGTCGATACCCAGGTTCGTACCCTTGCGGCGCAGGTGGATATACTGCACATAGTTCGTGCCTCCAATATTCACCACTTCCACTTCGGGATCGACGCCTGTATTCTGATCATCGTTCGGATCACCGTTGAGACCAAACTCATACAGGTTGATTCTACCATCCAAGTCCAGATCATCGCCAATGGATGGAGGCAGGATCAGGTTTTCGGCCTCCCAGAACTGATAGCCGGTGATGGTCGAAAGGTCCGAAACCTCCACATCCAGGGAAATAACGGCGTGCTGTTCGAAGTTGACCGCAAACCAGCCGATGGCCGTTACGTTCGTAAGCACGACCGGACTATAGGACTGCCCTGCCACACTGATGAAGCTGGAGCTCACCGTCGTGTCAAGTATCGTCCAGTTATTGCTCGATGCCCCGAGATCTTCGATCGTGATAATTGTATTGGAGTTGCTGACCGCTGTCTCGCTGACATACCACGTTCCGCCTTGCTGCACCGCGGCATGCGCGGCCCGTGGTCCACCCTGCCCAGCAGAAAATTTATCCGAGGCGGTCAGGTTGCCGGAAATAAGCTCGTAGGTGAAGGTACTCGCCGTCAGGTCCAGCGCTCCCGGCACATCGAATTCATCCTGCCGCACATAAAGCAGTGCGGAACAGTTGGTGGTCGATGTGGTCTTGTTGATCTGCTCATACTTAATGTTCTGATTACCGGAGGCCAGTACACGGGCACGGCGGAATTCGCCATCCTCCCACTGCATGATGCCGCGCAGGGTATTTTCCGTGTAATGATATTCCCCGGGATTAATCTCCCAGGAAAGATTTTCGGTGAGGAACGGAGTGATCGTACCATCCATGGTTCGGATATTATCGGCCGTCGTACCGCCCAGATTATCCCAGCTACCGGTATTCCCGGTCTTATCGCTCCAGGTTCCGGGTCCGCCGCCCATTTTCAAGACATGCGTTACCGGAACCGGAATTCCGCTGCGCTGCTCGGAATAGGCACTCTCGTTGGTCCCCGAAAGGGATGTCAGGACATAATAGTAGGTCCACACATTGTTCAGGCCGGAGTCGGCATAGGTCTGCACCCCATTGGTAATGGTTGCCATTTCCGTATAGGGGCCGCCGTCGATGACCGAGCGGTAGACCTTGTAGCTATCGGATTCCTGCGTCGCAGAAGACCACTGGAGCGTCAGACTTGCATTGCCTGCCATTACCGGATCGTTTTCTTTCCAGAGCGGCGAGAACAAAAGCGCACCGGCATCGAGTTCATGCACGAGGCTTACGGAATCAATCAGGATATCCGTCATGCTTTCCACGGGCGGATTAGCATTACCATCGGCTTCACCATCCTTGGCCATGACAAATTGCACCAGTGGCGAATCATAGGTAGCCTGGCTTTCATGCTCATGGAAGGCTTCAACCCGTGTACTGGCGGCGGGATCGTTGGTCGAAGCCACACCGGTCACCAGATTGGTCATGCTGGCCATGGCCAGATACCAGCCATGGGCGGCTTCCTTGCGAATGGTGTAGGTCAACCGCAGCATATCGGTGGTAAAGTCCGGCGGAATATTATTGGTATTGGTGTTCCCTCCCCCATTGTTTTTCCACTCCGGATTCCAGCCCACCTGCTCCTGCGTCATAAAGTTAAACAATGCACGCGGGTTGCCGCCGGACATCAGTTTGACTGAAATATCTTCGTTGGCACGCGTGGCAATCTGCAAGGTAACCTGATTGTTCGCATCCGCATTCACCACATTGGTCGGTGCCGCGCTCAGGCCAATATTCAGAAGAACTTTTTCCTGGTTCTGATCGAGCCGCGCGATGGCCTCGCTAAAGACATTCGTGCCAATGACATTGGTGCCGGTAGCGTCATAAACAAACACCGTGTTGGTGCCGAATACCCCCGGGAAGGGCTGGGCGGTAATCTGAAAATCAATCGATCCTGTCCAGGTTGCGCCTACCGTATTGGACATGGCCTTGGCCCAATAGATCGCATTGCCGTTGGTGCTGTCGAACAGTCCGACAACCGGTTCGGTATCGGCAAAGCCACTGCCCGCTGAGGCAATGACCTCAAAGGCGTTCGAACCGGCGACATCCCAGTCGGCCTGGCCCGCCAACTCGCCGTCCACATAGGATTGCACCGCAGTGAAATCTTCATTGAAAATATTGCCGGTCACAACAGCGATCGGTGTTACGGAAACCTCGACCGATGTGGCCGGTACCGCATCATAATTTGCTGTGACCTTGTAATAATACGGCGTGTTGTTCACCAGACCGGTATCCACATAGGTCGTATTGGTGTTTGAAATGGTATCAACGATGGAATAGCCAAACGTCGGCGTCAGTGAACGTTCAATGGTATAGCTGTCGACATCGTAGAGGAAGGTCCACGAAAGTATGGCCTGGGTATCCCCGCCCAGCGCAGACACAACCGGTGCAACCGGGGTCGGCAGAACACTGTTCTTAACCACACTGAGGTTGTCGATCACAATGCTCAGCACATTGGATCCGCCGTTATAGTCCGCATTTTCATGGCGGCCCATGGCAAAGTCGGGAGCCGCGTTGCTCCAGACCCCCGGACGGGAATCATAGGCCCAGGCCCCGGCCGTAATATTTGAACCGGTCAGAAGATTGGTGACGGATGCATACGCCGCATAGATGCCTTCATCGCTGGTTTTCCGTACCGTCCAATTAATGCGCATGGGATCGGTTTTGACATCTGCGCCGCCCCAGCCGAGGTTGATACCGGGCCATCCTGCAACCAGTTTTTTTGCACTTCTGCCATTGAAGCGAACGTCGAGGTTGCCTGCGGCGGTGGTCCGCAGATTGATGAATACGTCATCGAGATCTGATTCATGGAGCTTGTTCGTCGAGACGGCCGTCAACCCAATGTTGAAGCTCTTCGTATTGGGAAGGTTGGTAGCCGACCCCGCATCGAGCACAAAATCAATCTCGCCGGACCATTCATCATCGGCACTGTTTCCGGCCGATGCCGTATTCAGGTAGACATATTGTCCGACGAGGTTGGTGGAGAGATCCGCGGTTGTCAGTGTGCCATCCGCGAAGCCCGCACCAGCCGCATCCGCAATTGCAAATGCATTCGGATCGGTATTGGGCATTTGCGTCCAGTTGTTTTGACCAATGATCGTTCCATCGGAATAAAGATCACCGGCCGTAAAGTCGGTATTGATTATTGTTTGTGCCCACGATGCGGAAACCATTCCCGCAACTACGAGCAAGGCTATCAATGACTTCTTCATTGCTTCTCCTCTGTCTCTTTTCTCCCTAACTGACATCACCCCTGTACACCATGTAGCAGGTGTTGAGTGTCCCTTCGGTAAAACAGATGAAAGGTGTAAGCCCTCTTATAACAAAATCATTAACTGGTGTTATCCAACGTGCTAATAATGAGACGGAAACAAAACTCCCTCATTCTCATTTCCGGGCATATTTTTAAAAAAAGCGGGCGGCTGAGACAGCCAGTCCCTACCAAATATTCGCCAAAAACAAAAAAAGCCCCGGTAAACCGGGGCTTCTGCTTCGTCTGTGCGGAACTTGGCTTAGAGTCCTTCGATCTCGAGACGGATAAACTTTTCGTTTTCTGTCACGGGGATCAGGTTGGTGACCGACTCATAGTTCGCATCATAGTCACCGATATATTGTGCCGCCACAGCCGCATCATTGGTCATCGGAATAAAGACCAGGTTAACGGTGTCCTTCAGCTTATAGCTGATACCCAGATTCGTACCCTTGCGACGAAGGTGGACATACTGCAGATAGTTTGTACCCCCCATGTTCACCATATCTATTTCCGGTGCAACACCGGTATTGCCAACATCACTCGGGTCGCCGTTCAGGCCGAATTCCATCAGGTTGACGGCTCCGTCTCCATCCGGGTCGGATCCCATGTCGCCGGCTGGTGGAACCAGGAGGTTCCCGGCCTGCCACCAATCGTAACCGGTTATGCCGGAAACATCCTGAACCGAAACCGTCAACGACGCCACTGCAAGTATTTTGGTGTTTTCAGAGAACCAGCCAATTGCATCAACCGAATTCAGCGTTACCGGAAGGTTCGTTACTCCAATGATACTCATGAAGCTAGTGGTAACAGATGTATCGAGCACGGCCCACAGATTGCTCGAAGCACCGAGGTCGTCGATCACCAAAACACCGGAACCTTCGTTGGCCTTCTCACTGACATACCAAGTTCCACCCTGCCTGACTGCGGCATGGATATAGTCGTTGGTCGATGCACTATCTGCCCTCGTGAGGCTGGCTACATCCAACTCATATTTGTACGCCTGGTCTACGAGGCTGACTGTCGCTGCCGGGCTATCCATTTCAGAAGCCTGTACGTACAGCAGAATGGCACTATTCGTATTTGCCGACCCGAGCTGCCCGGACTCAACCTTCAAGGTTACCGGGTCGTTCCGGTTCATCACGCGAGCCCGCCGGAACTGCCCCGTATAGAACTGCATGATGCCCCGCACGGTATTTTCCGCATAGATACCCGATGCAGAAACATTCTCTGTCAGGAGCGGATCGATCGGTGCGACCGTTACAATATTGCTCGTGGTCGTTCCTCCCAGGTTCTCGAAACTCGGATTCTTCGGCGAATTGGCCGTTGTCCATGAATTATTCGCGCCCATCTGCAACAGGTAGGTTGTCGGTACCGGAGCCCCACTCTCCTGGGATGAGTTGGCGCTTTCATTCGTTCCCGAAGCGGAACGTAATACATAGTAGTAGGTCCAAACGTCAATCACGTCGGTATCCACAAACACGGTAGCATTGGATACAACACCAATCTCCACATAGGAGTGCCCATCATAGACCGAGCGCAAAACCTTGTACACATCGGTGGCCTGCGTCGCATCATTCCACTGCAAGGTGACCGAACCACTTATAGCCGCCACCGGAGCGGATGCACTCCATGTCGGCGGGAACAGCATCGGATCGGCATTGAGGTCATGGTCCAGCCCGATGGCATCGATCCGGATGTCCATCTCGCTACTGGCCCCCAGCCCATCGGCCAGAGGGGATTTACCCATGGCAAACTTCGCGAGCGGTGCATCGTACACGGCCGGTTTTTCGTACTCCCAGAAATCCGCAACCTTGTTGTTTCCGCCTTCATTGGTCGATACCACGCCGGTGACCAGATTGGAGAAACTGGCGGTGGCGAGATACCAACCGCTGGCAGCGGATTTCTGGATGGTGTAGGACATGCGAATCATATCGGTCTCAAAGTCCGGTCCATCCGACAACAGATTCGTTTGACTACTCCATTGAGGATCCCATCCCAGCAGCTCTGCCGGCATCTGGGTGAACAATCCCCGGTTGTTGCCGGCAGAGTTAAAGACGGCCCGAAGCTCAAAGCCGGCACGCGACTGAATCTGTATACCCACCTGATTGGCCGCATTCCAAGCCAGCGGATCAGAATCCGACGCCGTCAGACCAAGCTCGTACACCACAAAATTCTGATTCTGAGACGTGGCTACGGCATGAATAACCGTATTGGTTGTGATACTGTTTGTGACCCCGCCCACGATATCGAATACACGCCATGTGTTTGTCTTGTAGGTATCCGGGTAGGCCACGGTTGAGATTTGGAAATCAAGCGTTCCGCTCCATGTGGCATTTACGGAGTTCGACATGGCCTTGCCCCAATAGACGGCATTGCCGTTGGTGCTCCATGTGGCCGCAGTCGGTAATGTGTCAGCAACGCCGGTTCCGGTTGAATCAACATCGAAGGCATTCGTTCCGCTATTGAAAAGCCTGATCCAGCTTTGTTGCCCCGCAAGATCGCCGTCCACATAGCCATCGGTAGCCGTGAAATCCGTATCGAAGATGGATCCCGTTACAATTGAAACCGGGGTTGAAAACACTTCCGCGGAAGTAGCGGGAACCGCACCATAGTTTGCGGTTACTTTATAATAATATGGCGTGTTGTTCGCCAGGCCGGTATCCACATAGGTTGTATTGGTATTTGAAATCGTATCAATCGCGGAATAACCAAACGTCGGGGTCAACGAGCGCTTGATGATATAGCTGTCGACATCATAGAGGTAGTCCCACGTAAGCGAAACCTGTGTATCGCCGGATGCTGCAATAATTACCGGAGCGACAGGAGCCGGAGCAACGCCGCTGTTCTTTACAACGCTCAGGTTGTCAATAACCACGCTGTGGATATTGGTGCCACCATTAAAATCCGCGTTTTGGCTCCGACCCATCGCAAAGGCCGGTGCCGCGTTTGCATAAACCAGGTCGCGAACATGATAGACGGCCGAGCCGGTAGAGTTGGAGGTCGTATCCAGGTTGGAGAGCGTCGCCCACGCACCGTAAACTCCATCATCACTGGTTTTTCTCATGGTCCAGGACAACTGAAGATGATCGGTTACAAAGTCGGCACCATTTGTCAGGTTGTTTTCCGGATCCCAACCCGTGTTGGAAAGAGGAAGAACAGCCATCGTTTCATTTCCATTGAACTGGATTTGCAATGAGCCATCATTATCAACCTTGACGGTGGCGAATACATCATTTGTATCCACATTACGCAGATGGTTCGTTGCAACAGCGGTTAAACCAATGTTGAAGATTTTTGTTCTGGTGAGTTTGGCTCCTGGATCAAGTGGATTGACACTAATCTGAAAATCCATCACGCCGGACCATTCATCATCAATACTGTTTCCCGCAGAAGCCGTATTCAGATAGACGTATTGACCAATGTTATTGGTGGAAAAATCGGCCACGGCAAGGGTTCCATTCGCAAAACCAACTCCTGCCGAATCCGCAATATAAAACGCATTGGGATCCGTATTCGGCATGTTGATCCAGCTGTTCTGGCCGGCGATCGTACCGTCGGCATACCCATCAACCGCCGTAAAGCCGGTATTGATTATCGTGGTTTGCGCCCATGATATAGAAGCCAGTCCCACGCAGACAAGCAAGGCTATCAATGCTTTTTTCATTACTCTCCTCGGGTTATTTTTTTCGCCAACCGGAGGGCTTTACAGCCTACTGCTATGCACAGCAAACCGTCTTCGCACTCCGAACAAATTGATAATAGACGACATGGTTTACAGGTGTGTACCAACCAGCATTATCCCTTTTGTTATCAGACGACCAGGACGACCCCGTTTTCTCTCTCAAGGCACTTTTTATTCAGGTTTTTCCGGCAAGATCCGGAAAGACATTGCATCATAAGTTTTATGTCTGGATAGCCTTGAAATCCGAGCCCGCCACGCTCCTTCAAAGCGGTGCATTTCCGAAAAACATTCCCCATGTTAAACAAAAAGCCTCCCTGCGCATGACGCAGGGAGGCTTCCGAATGAACCATGAAGAAAACTTATAGGGCTTCAATCTTTAGACGGATAAAGCCGTTTGTATTTCCAACCGTTGACACCTGATTCGTGACCGAATCAAAATCGGCATCGACGGTTGCGGAGCCGACTTCCAGCACGCCATTCGTGCTCCAGGCTCCTGTAACAAGATTGGTACCGACCACAACCGAGTAGCTCAGATTGGTGTCATTGCGACGGAGGTAGATATATTCAATCTGATCCCCGCTCAAACGGTGCGTCGGCTTGGTGCCGTTTACGCCGGCATTGGTCGGATTTCCGCCCATCGCATATTCATAGAGGTTGATGAAGCCGGAGTCGTCCGCATCGACGCTCATCAGGCCATTGCTTCCGTTCAACCCGAAAGCACTGGTCCAGGAATCATACGCACTCGGCACTACTTCGACCGGGGCTTCAAGAGTCACATCGAACAGATAGCCATCGTTGGCAGCCAGTGTAGTATACTGGAATAGACCGACACCGTTTCCATCATTTGCCGCGAAAAGACCGTTTGTCGTCCATATGGTTCCACTGCCAAAAGTCACCGTTGAGGTCCAAGTATTGCCCGACCATGCAACGACCAGTTCGCCCTTGTCCGACAGGCCATTGTCGCCGACGTTCCATGTTTCGGAAGTGGCGTAGGTGATTTTCGGCACGCCGCTCTCATCAATATTGAAGCTGGTGCCGGAGTTGAACGCATTAAACTTGATCATCTTGTTTCCGCTGCCATCGAATAGGTTGAAAATCAGTTTGGCCTTGTTCCCTCCCGCGATTCCGAAGTGCAGCGTGATGGTGCCATTAGTCAATGGAGCAAAGGATTTATCGCCGACATCCCCGTTGTTTGTGAAGTTCCACGCATTGTCACCGCCAATATTTGCAATCGTATCGCCCACGGCGGTTACCGCCCAACTGTTCGTGTCCGCTGGATCGTCAAACGTGTAGCTGAAAATAGTACCAGTCGGAACCGGCGGCGGAGGAACGGTATCGTCATCTACAATCGTGGCTGAAGCCGAAGCATCCGCCACCAGCACATTGCGCGGATTACTCAGATTCAACAGGAAGGTTACATCGGACTCCACATTGGTATCGCCGATGATCTCGACCCCGATAACTGACTGCGTGCTGCCAACGGGAACAATCAGCGTTCCCGAGGTGGAAACATAATCCACTCCCGCCGTCGCAGTTCCATCCGCAGTGGTATAGTCGATCATCACCGGAACGGTGCTGCTGGAGGAAAGAGAAACCGTAAAGTTCGCCAGTGTAGTGCCGCTGTCGCCTTCTGTAATGGAGCCGGCGTCGGCCACGGAAACAGATGAATACGGTGCATCTTCGGATACGGATAAATCATCAATGCGCGCATCGCCGTCAAGCGCGATGGCGATGAACGGGAAGTTTCCGATCATCGGAAACCATGCACCGCCTGCGCCGGTGCCGTTCGCTTCAGCACGCCCATTGGCGTGTTCCAGCGCAACACCGTTGAGCCTGATGGAATAGGCGTGGTTTAGATAGTCGAGCTGGAGCGCGACCCGGTTCCAGTCGTTGGAAGAGATCACGACATCATTGAAGACGCTCCAGAGCAGGTTGGATGAACCATACTGTGTGTGCCCGGCCACCAGATTGCCATTGGTGTTTACATAGATACAGGCGTTTGCGTTGGTGTCCACCGCCGGATGCCCCGGTCCCGGCCAAAAATTCTCGGCATTGATGATTGCATCTACCCACACCACCGATGAAGCGGCACCGTCGATCTGGTTCGTCACCCCATTGGAGAAATCCAGCACTTGGGTATGAGCGCCCGCCACCGGATACCCGTTGGTAACGCCGTCATAGGCATAGGAAAGGTTCGTTACAATCCCGCTTCCGCTCCATCCATTCGTACCATCGATGGATTGCCCGGAAACAGAGGACTCGAAGCCATCTGAAAAAGGTATGCTGTTTGTGGTTTGTGCAGCAGTTATCCCGGCATACGCCATCCATCCCGCAAAAAAAACCAACCTAAAATTCATCCAACTCATAAAATTCCCTCTATTCAAACGTCAGTTATGAGACGAATGCTCTGCGGGGTTTTCTCACATGAGCAAAATTTGGCAGAAAGAACCTACATATTATTGCATCACCATAACCCATAGGTTAGAAGAGCTCCCAATGAAGGAAAAAACAAACGACATCTATCGCACCCGGATTACCCTGCTCGAAAAGGTGCAAAACCAGTACGATAATCAGGCATGGGATGAATTTGCCGCATCCTATCAAGATTATATCTATGCCATTCTCCGGCATATGAATATTTCGTACGATGATACCAGCGACCTACTGCAGCAGGTCCTGGTCAAGCTATGGAAAAAGCTTCCGGAAATCGAAATCCACAAAATGAACCGTTTCCGCAGCTACCTTGCTGTGATGACCAAAAACTGCGCCCACGATTATCTAAGAAAGAAAATCAGCGAACGTACCAAGCATGACCAGCTGAGGGAATCCAACGACCTGCAATATTTTGACTCCATTTCCATGCCGGACATCAACCGCATCGCCGATATCGAATGGAACAACTATATTGCTGCGCAGGCCTTGAAGAACATCTCCGAGGATTTTTCTGAAAAGGCGATCGAGCTGTTCAAGGGGATTCTGGCCGAACGCGACATCAAGGAACTGGCCGAGGAACTGGGCATGGGACTTAGCACCGCCTACCGGCTGAAAAGCCGCGTCAAGGAGCGCCTGCTGGCGGAGGTACAAAGCCTTAACGAATATCTGGGATGATCCATTTTTGAATATCGATTGACGGAACGAACTTGACTGGTATTTA
>CAZWZW010000063.1:0-14681 GCA_964639125.1 uncultured Verrucomicrobiota bacterium | reverse complement strand
ATGCAATCATCAATCCCGGCGAGCCGCCTCACCATAAAAATCTACGTAGAACCCACAAAATACACAAATATCACAAGAATTGCTTCCGATGAGCTTTAGTGAATTCTGTGGTTAACTTTCTTGGTTCAGCTTGCCCGCGAACTGGCAGGGCGCCGACCTTCGAGTGCATTTTCAATGTTTGGAATTTCAAATCATCGACCTGGTGTGCTAGCTTCTTTCCCTCTTTAAAAACGCAAACGATGAAACTGCTGAAGCATGAATATTGATCAGGTATACAGACAGGTTATTGAAAAAGTCCTCCGAGAGGGAAAAAAGAAAACCAACCGGACGGCCACGGATACTATTTCCGTCAGTGGCTGTATGATTGATTATGACATGGCCAACGGATTCCCGCTGCTCACGACCAAAAAGATGGCATGGAAGACCCTCCGGGTTGAATTAGAGGGATTCATCAAAGGCGTGACCGATAAGTCGTGGTTTCAGGAGCGCGGTTGCAAGATCTGGAACGAGTGGTGCACGCCGGCGAAAGTGCCATACGGCCACGACGAGGCCACTTATAAAGCCATGGCTGAGGAACGAGACCTCGGCCCGATCTACGGTTTCCAGTGGCGCAACTTTAACGGACAGTATGAATTCGGCGTCGAAAATTTTACCGGCGGCATCGATCAGTTGGCCAATGCGATTGATACCCTGAAGACCAATCCGAACAGCCGCCGCATCCTGGTGAACGCCTGGAATCCGCAGCAGCTCGACCAGATGGCGCTGGTCCCGTGTCACTATTCCTATCAGTTGCTCTGCAACGATGGCGTGCTGGACTTGCTCTGGAACCAGCGGTCGTGCGACCTGTTCCTCGGCATCCCTTTCAATATTGCTTCGTACGCCCTGCTGTTGGAGCTGATCGCCAAAGAGTGTGGCATGAAGGCCGGCAAGCTGATTGGCTTCCTCGGCGATGCCCATATTTATGTAAATCATCAGGCTCAGCTGGATGAGCAGATGAAGCGCGAGCCCTATGCTCCGCCGACGCTGAGGCTGGAAGGCTACGACTCAATCTTCGACTGGGAGTGGCAGCATGCCACGCTCGAGGGCTATGAATGCCATCCCGCCATCAAGGGCGAGGTGGCGGTCTGATGATTGCGATTGTTGCCCGGTCGGCAAACGGGGTTATCGGCAGGGACGGCGGCCTGCCGTGGCGCTGCAAGGGCGATCTGCAGTTTTTCAAGCGCACTACGATGGATCGGAAGATCGTTGTCGGCCGCACCACCTTTGAAGGTCTTCCGCCTCTGAAAGGGCGCGAACTTTTTGTGCTGACGCGCAACCCGGACGCACGTTTTGACGGAGCGACCGCCGTTTCCAACCCCGTTGATGTTCCCGCTGATGCGATGGTCTGCGGTGGCGCGGCGATTTATGACCTGATGATTCCGCTGTGCGACCAGCTGCTGGTGACCACGGTGAAAAAAGAGGTCGAGGGCGATACCTTCTTCAACTTCCAATGGCTGGAAGGTTTTGAGCCGGCGGAAACCATCGAAGAGACTGATGAATATTCGATTGTTTCCTACAGGAGATCGGTCTGAGTTTGCTGATCAACGAGCCTTTGCCGTAGGAGGCGCGTGTGATCTGCACAATGCGCGCATCCGAGCCCATGTAGTCGATTAGGCGGCGATAGCCTTTTTCTGCAGAACGCTGTCGCAGGCCCAAATCAAAAATCGGCATTCAAAAATCGAAAATGCGAAGTTGTTGGTTTGGGGCGGGGGTTGCAAATAAATGGTTAAAATATTCGATCCGTCGGGCTCCAATGTTATAGTTCAGGCTCTTTTTGGAAGACAGATGAGGATGTTTACTATGAGTAAGAATACGGATAAGAGTGCAGGGTGGGTTTCATTCGACCCGAACTTGAAAATAGTGGATTGCACCGTGCGCGATGGCGGCTTGATCAATGCCCATAAATTTGAAGAAGGCTTTTTTAAGAAAGTCTATGATACGTGCGTGGCAGGTGGAATTGATTATATGGAAGTGGGCTACAAGGCCGATCGCAAGCTGTTTTCCATCGATGACAATGGCCCGTGGAAGTTTTCAAGTGAAGACGATATCCGCCGTGAAGTAGGTGAAAATGACACGAAGCTTAAGCTGTGTGCCATGGCCGACACTGGCCGTACGAATCTGGACGATATTCTGCCGCGGGAAGAGAGTGTGCTTGATCTGATTCGGGTGGCGACCTATATCCATCAGATTCCGGCTGCACTCGATATCGTGAAAGATGCCAAGGATAAGGGGTATGAGGTGGCTTTGAACCTGATGGCGGTTTCGACGGTGCCCGATTACGAACTGGATAATGGGCTGGAAGTGGTTGCGGGGTGCGACGATATTGATTTCCTCTATGTGGTCGATAGCTTCGGTTCCCTCTACTACGAGCAGGTCGACGACCTGATCTCCCGTTACAAGAAGACGGGGAAAACACTCGGTATTCATGCGCATAACAATCAGCAACTGGCTTATTCAAATACGATCCATGCTGCGATCAATGGAGTGAAAATGCTGGATACCACCATGATGGGCATGGGACGTGGGGCTGGAAACTGCCCAACCGAGTTGATGGTAGGTTTTCTGAAGAATCCTAAGTTCGACCTGCGTCCAATCCTTAAGTTTGTGCAGGAAACCATGTATCCGTTGAGCAAGGAGCTGGATTGGGGGTACAGCATTCCATATATGATCACCGGGCACTATAACGAGCACCCGCGCTCGGCGATCGCATTGCGCGGTAGTGAGCGCAAGGATGACTATCTCGGATTTTACGACGAGATTGCGTCGCCGTAAGCCGGCCCTTGGCCTTGGAAAAAACCGGACGTTTCCTGGTAATGGGAGTTTCCGGTTTTTTTATTTCCCGTTGCTTAAGTGGCCGGGGGAAGGTCTTTTCGGGTGTAGCCGACTTCCGCCAGCACCTTGTCAGTGGTCTGGAAATGGCATTTTGCTGTTTCGAGCAGGATGCCCGGGCCTTTGTAGGCCACGAGTTTTTCGGCCTCGCGGCGCACTTTGTCGGACGCGCCTTTCGGAACCTCAAAGTTGTGTTCTTTTCCCATTTTTTTGAGGGCATAGATAAATCCTGCACGAGCGAGGATCGAGGCGGCAGCAACGGCGGGGTCGGATTCTGCTTTGGTGCGCTGGTCGAGTTTGATTTTTTTGCCTTTATCCATCAGGGCGCGCTCGATCTGGTGGGTCGGGCCGAACTTATCGGACAGGGCCCGCGGGCAATCAGGAACCTTGCCGAGAAGATCTTCGATGGCGCGGGCGTGGCCCCACGCCAGCATCTTGTTTACATTTCTGATCTTGGAGTACATTCGGTTGTAGGAGCGCGGGCCGATCGTTACCATTGCGCACCGGTCGCCCAATACTTTGCGGATTTCTCGCGCGAGATTGAGCGCGACATTATCGGAGGATATTTTTTTGCTGTCGCGAACGCCGAGTGCGCGAAGCTTTTCGACCAGGCCTTCGTCAACATAGGCTGATGCGATCACCAGCGGGCCGAAAAAATCACCTTTCCCGCTTTCATCGATGCCCATGTGGGGCTGGAAGGCTTCTGGATCGTGCAAATCTTCGTACCCGATTTTTGCTTCTTTGAGAATTTCGGTCTCAAGGGTAAAAGTTACCCAGTCTTGGGCTGCCTTGCCTTGAATGAGCAGCTTACCCGAGTTATAGAGGTTGATACGGCAGTCTGGAATGGAAACGGCGATTTGGGTGTGCGGAACAATTTCGGGTTTATATTTCGGGCTTTTTAGCTCTTGGCGCAACAATTGCTGTTGCATATCATCTAATTTAAAAGTAAAAGATCTCATATTCATGTGAAGGGTTCCGTTTTTGCTGGGTGTTTCCAAATACATAGCAGAAGCACCCCGAAGCAAAAAGCGGCATTTACGATATCCTGTGGGGAAGGTTGATGAACAGATGTTTAAGAAAAACGGTTTGCTTGATTGTGAGCTCTCTTTTTCTTGCTCTCGTTTCTCCCGGTGAGAATGAAAGCGACACGTCACCTAAACTTTCCCATGCAGATGCAGCGGTCATCCTTACAAAATATTCGGGGCTTTTCCGCCGCCATATTGATGCGGGCATGGATATGGGCGAGTGCGTGGAGTTTTTGAATAAGAACGGTATTTATTTTGGATTGCTGGAGGTTTTAAACGGAACCGAGTTTACCGTAAAAGACTGTGCCCGGGCTATGGGCCAGGTGGATTTGGTGTTGAGCGGGGAAGCAGAATATATTAATGGGAAAGTGATCTTGCCTCCAGAGATCATTTCGTGGGAAGAGTATTGTATTCTTAATGATGTTAAGTATGTACAGGGCTATGAATCAATGCGGCAAGTGTTGATAAAACTAGGCAGAAAGAACGGATAGTTTGTCTTGTACGTGAAAATGCGTGTTGATAGTGTTTAAACACAAAGTAAAGGAAGTAGGACATGAATAGACGAAGTTGTGTGGCGTTATTGGTTTCTGGTGTTATGTTCGGTGTTTGCGGCGGCGTTGCTGCTGAAGGCATCGATGCGTTGGTTCAAGAAGCGAATGCTTCTATCGAGACCGCAGCTGTTGCAGTAGAGGAGGCGCGATCCGCTATTGAAAACGGAAAAATTCTTGTTACTCAAATCCCTTCCGATTCAGCACTGCTTGGCGAAGTTAAGCAAATGTTGAAAGCGGCCTCCGAAAACTGGAGCGTGGCCGTTACTTCCCTCGAGGGTGCCAAAGAAAGCGCATCCAAGATCGCAGGTGCCTCCAGCGTGGAGATTGCTAATGATTATAAATTGCTGGCTACAGTTAATTCCAAGGTTGCATTGTCAGGGGCCAAAGTGGTTCAGACCGGATTGTATTTTGTAGACTCTGCTGCCAACAATAAAACAGAATCGCTGGGCATCATTAGATTGGCCATGCAGGACTCGCTGGCGGCTGCAAAGCAGGTTCAGTTTAGCTATGCGCGGGTGAAAGAACTGATTGCAAATAAATATTCTAACTAAGGAGAGCACTCATGAAAAATTGTCGAGTATTTAATAAGGTAGGGTTGGTTGCGTTTGCGGCGGTACTGACCGTTGGTGTGAGTGTTCAAGCTGCAGATATGGCAAGTGGTCTTGAAAAGCTTGCCGAGATTTCGGCCAAGGTTTCTGTGGCGAAAGCCAATTTGGCCAAAGCTGCAAATAAAGGTGATGTCATGGGTGCTGCTGAAGCGGCAAGGCGTTCGAGCGCGGCCGATTCCGCTATGGCGGAGGCTACTGCTGCATTTACTGCAATGGAGCGTGCTTTGGCTGCCGGAAATAATGATGCGGCTTCCGCTGCTCTTCAGGACCTCAAGGCTGCCGGTCAAAAGGTCGTTGGTGCGTTGAACGTGGGTGCTGGTTCTCCTGAGGGCGATACCCGTGGTGAAGAGCCCAAAAAGGAAGATAAACAAGGGAAGAAATCATCAGATGATTCCTATGATTCCCCGAATATTGGAGAGAAGTTGGGGGATACTTCGGATTTGCAGGGACTGTTTGATGATTTGTTTAAGGATTTTTGGAGTGCTACCGGTGGTGCTGGCGACAGCGATGCTACCCCTCAATAATTTAGGCAGGTTACGCGTACTTCATAACAAGGTTGTTTGGGAGATTGTATATGATTAATAAAAAGTTTAGTTGTTTAGTTACATGTATGTTGGCCGCTGGGGCTGTGTTTGCAGCGCAGGAACGAACGCTCAAAGTTCAAAACAATGTGCGGGTCGGATATGATGATAATGTTGGGCTGAGTGCAAGCAAGGAATCGTCGGCTTTCATTACTGATGTGTTGAATATTTCAGGGACGTTTAATTTTTCATCGCGGACCGATGCATTACTTTATTGGCAGCCGGAATTTCAGTTTCGGTTTGATGCCGATGAAGAAACTGTTTCCTACCAGGATCTGTACGGGCGCTTAAGCCATGCGGTTTCTCAGCGTGCTTTTCTTGAGCTATCAGATCGTGTGCGCTATCAGGAGCGGGATGGTCAGAGCACGGGTGCTGGCCCGGGAACCAATCAAAACTTCTTTGAAAACGAGCTGCAGAGTTCTGTTGACTACACGGTCAATGATGTGAGCTCGGTCAAGGTTGCCGGCGGGTATGAAATTCGCCGATGGGATAATGGGGCTTTGGCTGCACGCAATGATTATGATCAATACAGTGCGAATGGTCACTACGTCCGTGAGTTGGCATCAGATACTACAATGGGCGTTGTTGGTGCGTCCTATTCCGATCTTTCCTATGATGGAGTGCGGGGTGGATTTGACTCGATTTCGGTGTTTGGCGGTGTGGATCATACCTTTTCCCCGAACCTTTCGGGGAATGCCCGTCTGGGTTACACCTCTTCAAATATTGAGTCGGATAGCGGTGATTCAGATACTACTTCTCCCTATGCCCTGGCGGGCCTGCAGTATCAGCCGACCGAGCGCACCAGCCTGAACAGTTCATTGGAATATTCGCTGACAAGTTCAGAAAACGCCTTCTTTAATGCGCAGGATCGCCTCAAGCTGGCCTTAGGTCTCCGGCATGATATTACCGGGAAAATTAGTGTGGCATCATCTTTGGCATACACCTACAGCCAGTTTGACAGTGCGTATGCTAATACCACTGCTGGGGCAGGAGTAGCTGATGCGACCGAAAATTTTGTAACGCTGAGCGTTCGTGGAATGTATCAGATCAATCGCAACAACTTTGTTGAACTGGGTTATTCATTCTCCGATCGCCAAGGCGATTCTGCTCTTCTAGCGGAGTATGACAGAACCCGGGTGGATCTGGGGTGGAGACTCCGCCTGTAGGCACCTGCTGTTTCATGGAGTTTTGATTTGAATGTCAAGGTGGTGAAGGTTTACCTTCACCATCTTACTTTTTTGAAAGGGAGTTCTTAGGATGAGTAACGAAGCAGTGCAACAAACGAGTACCCTTCATTTTCTGGACTATTGGCGGGTCATTCGATCCCGAAAAGAGATTGTGCTTGCTGTCGCCATTCTGGTGGTTCTTACGGGGACTGTTTATACGCTGATGCTTCCAAATATTTATGCATCGGTCTCCAGGATTGCTGTTTCAGAGGACGCTCCTGAAATCAACCCTTTTGCCGTGCAACAATCCTATTATTCCACCTACAATCCCTATTTTTTGAAAACTCAGTTTGAGGTATTGCAGTCCAAGCCAATTCTGTACGAAGTGATTAACCGCTTAAATCTTCAGACAGAATGGGGCAAGGATGGCGAAAAGCTGCCTCGGGATGTTGCTTACAAGATCATGAAAAACAGCATTAGCGTGTTTCAACAGCGTGATACGTCGTTGATCGTGATCTCCGTTAAGCGGGATAATCCCAATGAAGCAGCTCGGATTGCAAATGAAATTGCTGATGTATATCGGAATTCGCGTCTTGAAATTGCGAATAGAGATTCTCGCGGGGCGATTGATAAAATCGCAGAGGCGTTAAAAGAGCAGCGTGACCGGGTGGATGCTGCGGAACAGCGCGTGGAAGATCTCAGAAGCGAATTTGGAATTGCGGAGATTGGTGGTGAAGGGAGTGTAGATGCTGATAACATCCGTCTTCAACAATTGGAAGGGGACCGTTTGGCGGCTCAGCATCAAATGGTCGAAAAACAAGGATTGTTGAAGATTCTTGAAGATCTCAACGATAAGGATCTTATCGATCGGGCTTCATACATCACCTTTGACCAGTTTGTGATGAACACCATTCAGCAGATTCAGGACATTGATGTTCAACTCAGTTCGCTAGAAGCAGACTATGGAGAAAACCACCCTGAAGTTCGGCGCTTCAGGTTGCAGAAGCAAACCTTGGAAAAAACGCTGAGCAAACGTCTTCAGGCCCTGAGAAATGGCCTTGAAACTGAATATTTGATGGCGAAAAACACGTATGAAAGTACGGATAAGCTTTTATCTGATGTGCGGGCAAAAAGTATTGAGTCGCAGGGGAAAAAATTCCGGCCATTCAGGAATGCCCAGGCAGATCTGGAGGCCGAACGGTTTATCTACAATCAGCTGAATGCCAAGCACCGTCAGGAAATCATTACCCTTGAAGTTCCGCGTAATCCGGTTGAAATTATTGACGTTGCTGAACCGAACAACCGTCCTGTCAGCCCGAACCTTTTCATGAATGTTCTGCTCAGTATTTTTGTTGGATTGGGCGCAGGAGTGGGGCTGGCTTATTTCATTGAGTACCTTGATACATCAATCAAAAATGCCGACGATGTTGAACGTTTGTTGGGGCTTCCCGTATTGGGATTGATTCCTCAGAAGGTTCGTCCATTGGTTGAAGAAGGCCCGGATAGCGAGCACGCCGAGGCTTATCGCGTACTGCGTACCAATCTTGCATTTACAGAGGGGGGGTCCCACCGGGGCGCCTTTGCCGTGTTGAGTAGTGGTGCGGGTGAAGGTAAATCAACGACAGTGTTCAACCTTGCCTATGTATGCGCGCAACAAGGAGAAAAAGTTCTTCTGGTCGATGCTGACTTGAGGCGCCCGGTTCAGCATACTATTCTGGGTGTTTCAAACCGTTTTGGTCTGACCAATGTACTGCTCCGCGACGTTCCGGTTGAAGAGGCCATTAAGGCAACCAGTGTTCCCAATCTTCATTTTCTCCCAAGCGGCCGCTTGCCGCGGACCTCGTTGGGCGTGCTTGATCCCAAGCGAATCGGGGAACTGATTGCCAGTTTGAAAACAAAATATGATGTTGTGTTGATTGACACTCCGCCGTTGGTGGGGATCAGTGACTCCTCGATTATTGCGAAGGAAAGCGATGGTGCCATTCTGGTTATTCAGTACCGCAAATATCCGCGCGATATGCTAGTGAAGGCGAAGCAGATGATTGAAGCGGTCGGTGTTGAAACGATCGGGGCAGTGTTGAACAATATCAATGTGATGCGCGATGATTACTATTATTACTACCATTACTCAGACTACTACCACAGCTCGCAGAGCGAGGTTCAAGTCGGGGATCAGGTATAGATGAGTTTCTTTTCTAATGAGGTTTATAAGATGATTCGAAAGCTAGCCATTTATTTTAGTGTAGTTGTAAGCTTTATGCTCTGCGGATGCGCACTGCAGCCATATGTTTATGGTTCGTTGCCGGGGGAGGATTCCGTCCATGCAGCCGCCACTACGAATACCGTCGTTTCTGCAGAATCCGAAATTAGTACCTTTGTATATACTTTAAAGCCCCTTGATCCCATTTACATTCGTTTTAGTGGCATCCAGGAGCAGCAGGCGCTGGAATTGGTGGTTGATGAAAATGGTGAAATAAGCCTTTTGCATATCAAGGAGCCGATCAAGGCCGCTGGTCTTACGACTTCGGAATTGGAAGACATTATAGAGTGTCGATACATCGATGGGGGCATTTATAAGAATGTATCTGTCAATGTGACAATGACGGCCAAGGTGTATTATGTGCAGGGCGAGGTAAATGCTCCCGGGCAGTTCCAGTTGATGAGCGGAACAACTTTGCTGCAAGCCATTGCCGGCGCGCGTGGCTATACACCATTTGCAAACAAGAAGAAGGTGACGATTACCCGCCAAGGAAAACTCTACACCTACAGCACCAAGAAGTTGGAAAAGGATCCCTCGAAGGATGTAATAATCGAGGCCGGCGATGTCATCAAAGTATGGCAATCTGCCTGGTAGCCGATCTTCTGTGCTGAACGGGTCGGTTGGGATTTGACCCCGTCATGAATAATAACCTTTCGGGAAAACAACGAATTGGGCTGATGGGCGGGTCTTTCGATCCAGTGCATATGGGCCATTTGATCATTGCCCAGGACGCAGCCGAACGCCTTGAGTTGTCAAAAGTTGTTTTCATTCCGGCCTTTATACCTCCCCATAAGCAACATCTCCGGCAGGCAGAAGCCGAGCATCGATTGAATATGCTCAACCTCGCTGTTGAATCGAATATACATTTTTCAGTATCGGATATCGAAATGCAGATGGGTAGCATCTCATACACCATCGAAACGATAAAGGCCTTGCTGGACGCTCAGTCCGATGTGGAGTATGTGCTCATTGTTGGAAGCGATACATTGGTTGATCTGCATACGTGGTACAAAGTTGACGAGCTTTTGGATCTATGCGACGTTGCGACACTTCTGCGTCCTGGCATGGTCTCCCTTGAGACTATTGCAGAGCAGGTTCAGGTTTCGGATCGGCATAGGTCTAAGCTGATGAATAATATTATCGAAACGCATTTGATCGAGATCTCTTCAACAGAGATTCGGATGCGGGTGGCCGAAGGGTTGGGTATTCACTACCTTGTCCCTCCGGAAGTGGAAATGTATATTTTTGAACATGGCCTATACAAAGGCTGATGGAGTAACCATGAAAAGTGATATGGATATCATAAAGCAAGTCATCGATTTTCTGGAGGAAAGAAAAGCCGAGGATATCGTGACGCTGGATCTGCGTGAGCACGCAAATATTGCCGACTATTTTATTATCGCAACCGGGGCGAACAAACCTCATCTCAAAGCGCTGTACGATGGTTTGCAACGGGTTTTTAAAAATGCTGGCTTCAGAGGATATCATAAAGTGGGCGTGCCGGACAGTGGCTGGATGATTATGGATTATCAGGGTGTGATGGTGCACATTTTCGAACGCGAGCTGAGGGAATTCTATGACCTCGAAAAGTTGTGGAAGGATGCGCCGGCGGTTGATTTGGAGGGCGAATAGCGATGGCGTTCAAAGTTTACAACACGATGAGCCGCTCCAAGGAGGAGTTGCTGCCGATCGATGGAAATCATGTTCGCATGTATACATGCGGTCCCACGGTCTATAACTATGCTCACATCGGTAATTTCCGTGCCTACATGTTTGAGGATCTCCTTCGCCGTTACATCAAGTTTTGCGGTTTCAAGGTGACTCAGGTTCAGAATTTAACCGACGTAGACGATAAAACAATTCGAAGTTCGATCGAGCAGGGTTTGCCGCTGAAGGAATATACGAAAACCTACATTGATGCTTTCTTTGACGATCTGGCCAAGTTGAACATTGAACCGGCGGAACACTATCCGGCGGCGACCGATTATATTCAGGACATGATCGCCATCGTTGAAACCTTGTTTGAGAAGGGATATGCCTACCAGTCCGAGGATGGGTCGGTCTATTACAGCATCGATAAGTTTGCCGATTATGGAAAGCTTGCCCGCCTTGATCGTGACGGGATGCAAACCGGCGCACGGGTGGCGCAGGATGAGTACGATAAGGACAATGCCGCCGACTTTGCGCTCTGGAAAGCCTATATTCCCGAAGATGGAGATGTGGTTTGGGATTCTCCATGGGGCCGGGGACGGCCGGGCTGGCACATTGAATGTTCGGCGATGAGCATGAAGTTGCTGGGGGAGAGTTTCGACATCCATACCGGGGGGGTCGATAATATCTTTCCGCATCATGAGGACGAAATTGCCCAAAGCGAAGCGGCCACAGGGAAGCCCTATTCCAAATATTGGATGCACTGCGGATACCTCGTCGTCGATGGGAAGAAAATGAGCAAATCGCTCGGAAATTTCTACACCCTTCGCGAAATTCTTGATATGGGCTATACCGGTCGCGAGGTGCGCTATGAACTCTTGTCGGCACATTATCGGCAGTCGCTGAACTTTGCCTTTAAGTCGCTCGATGCCAATCGTGCCGCACTTAAACGACTCGATGAATTCTACGCCAACATTTCCGAGGCCGCCGGGGATGAAAACCAGGTCGGAGAATTGCCTGAATGGGCTGTGGAAACGCGCAGCAAGTTTGCTCTGGCGATGGATGACGATATGAATATTTCCGGTGCCATGGCTTCCATTTTCGATACGGTCCATGCCGGAAACAAGGCTATGACCGATGCGCCGCTCTCAAGCCGGCAGGCACGGGCTGTTTCCCGTCTTTGGGCAGAACTTGATGCGGTGCTAGGATTTATCATTCCGCCGGACGAAGAAGTCTCTAATGAGGCTACTGCGCTGCTCGAGGCTCGTACCCTTGCGCGCGCGGAGAAAGACTGGGCGGAATCCGACCGTATTCGCGATGCGCTGGCCGGGTTGGGCTGGACCGTCAAGGATACGCCTGACGGACCCAAACTCAGAAAGCTTTAACGATGTCTGGAAAGTTTATCACTTTTGAAGGGCCGGAAGGCAGCGGCAAATCCACGCAGATCAAACGGTTGGCCAAAGCGCTTCAGGCAAACGGGATCGAGGTGATTTGTACACGCGAACCGGGCGGAACCGTCACGGGTGAGACCATTCGAAACATTCTCCAGCACGATGCGGTCGGGGAGCAACTGAGTGACCGCGCCGAGCTTTTGTTGTTCACGGCCAGTCGCGCCCAGCTGATGGATCAGGTCGTTCTTCCTGCTCTTGAGCGAGGAGATTGGGTGATTTGCGATCGGTTTATCGATTCTACCATCGCTTACCAAGGATTTGCCCGCGGGATGGATATCGGAACATTGGATGCCATTAATGATTTTGCCATAAATGGGCGTAAGCCTGACATGACCCTGCTGCTGGATCTGGATATCGAACATGGTTTTCTGCGGTTGGAAAAGCGCTACTCCGACGGAAAGGCCTCGGCCGATCGCTTCGAGCGCGAAGCACGCGATTTCCACCGCCGGGTGCGTGACGGTTATCAGAAGCTGGCTGAGCGTGAACCGGGACGCTTTCGTGCCGTTGACGCAGCGCAGGATGTCGAAAGCGTTGCATCCAATGTATGGAAGGCCGTGAAGGAAGGGTTGCTCTAGTTATGGAGGCCATTGACTTACATGCCGAAGCATGGGAGGGGATTCGAAACGGATTTGAATCCGGTCGTCTGGCACACGCTTATGTGATCGTCGGATCGCCGCGGGGAAACGCGCTTCAGTTTACTGAATCCTTTTTGAAACTCCTTTACTGTGAAGCCGTAGAGAAACCGTGCAACCATTGTGCGAACTGTCGGCTCATCGAGTCGCATAAGCATGCGGATACATTATGGATCGAGCCGCAGAGTAAATCGCGGCAGATTGTGACGGATGATATTGATCTGTTGATGCGCCGAATCACACAAACCTCCTTCGAGGGCGGGTGGAAAGCCGGGGTCATTCTGGCGGCGGATTGCATGAATATTAAGTCGTCGAATCAATTGCTGAAGACGCTGGAAGAACCGCCTTCTCAAAGCATTCTTCTTTTGGTGACCGATTCGCCGCAGGCGCTTTTGCCAACCATTATTTCCCGGTGTCAGAAAATTGTTCTTTCCGAAGATAAATCGGGCGCGATGGAGGCGGTCTGGAAAGAACCGCTTATTCAGCTATTGCATGAACTTCCACCGTCTGGAGGTTTGGATGCAGCCCGCTTGGCCAGTCGGCTCAAATCTATCATGGACGAGGTCAAGGCCGAGATTTCCGATGCGGTGGAAGATGAGTTTGGCGGAGATGATGAAGCGCACGACGAAGCGAAAGTGAAGGATATTCTCCTCGCCCGGACCAATGCCCGGCTCAAAGAGGTTCAGGCGGATGTCTTTCGGGTGATGATCGATTGGCATCGAGATTTGCTAATGCTTGTTTCAGGGGTTGAAAACGAACACCTCTTGCATGGGGAATCGAGAAGTATTCTTGCAGCACAGGTATCGCACCATACCCAGGCCTCGGTACTAAAGGCCATTCAGGTGGTGGAGGGGATGGCGCAACGTCTTAACCGAAATATTCCCGATATGCAGATCTTCGACGAGGCCTTCCGAACGCTTACACGCTAAGCTTCTTCACCAGCGCGCGCAGGGCGAGTGTATACCCGAATCCCTGAAACCCCATCAACTGGCCCATGCACGCCGAAGCCGTCAGACTTTTGTGTCGGATCTCCTCTCGGGCGTGCGTATTGCTGAGGTGCACTTCAATGGCTGGAACCACGTCGGCCACAGCTTTTAACGCGTCAGACAACCCGAGGCTGGTATGGGTGAGCGCCGCCGGGTTGATGATGATGCCGTCATGTTTTCCGCGGGCTTCCCCGATCCAGGTAATCAACTCTGCTTCAGCATTCGATTGGCGGAACTCGATTTCGATATTCCCTGAAAGTTGAACCGCACAGGCATTCATTTCTGTTTCGATATCAGCCAGTGTTTCATAGCCATAAATTTCCGGTTCGCGCGTTCCCAGCAGATTCAGGTTTGGTCCGTTCAGCACTAGTATCTTCATATCGTCCTCCAATAACCTCGAAAGGTAGATTACTCCTCGTCGGGAAACAAGGATAAGTCGATCTGCTCGTCGCCGGGTGAGAGGCAGGAGGGGCTATCGTTTCCCACTTTGTTGACACATCGGGAGACGGGCCGGGCTGTCAGCAGGGGTGGGGGATCTAAAGGTGGGTAGCTGTCGAACCATCGGCTCCATTGATCGGGCATCAGCATTACGGGCATGCGATCGTGAATATCCTGCATGTTTGCATCGGCGGCGCGTGTAATAATGACGCACCGATCCTTGTTCCAGAGGCCCGCAAAGCCAAAGAGTTGTTTTTGTGTGGTTTGAAAATAGTAAGGTTGTTTTCCCTTCCACTCAAAAAATCCATCGGCTGGGATAATGCAACGGTTGGCAGTAAGCAAATGTTTGAACATGGGGCGTTCGGTCAGCGTTTCGACTCGGGCATTGATAATTAATGCGCCCGCCCGCGGATTGTTGAATCCCCAGGTGCATTCATCTGCTCGTTTTGGGGTGGTGGACCGGAT
>CAZWZW010000062.1:0-14785 GCA_964639125.1 uncultured Verrucomicrobiota bacterium | reverse complement strand
TTCAAACCATTGGAAGTTTTCGCTTTCCTTTTTCCATGGGGTGTAAAAAAATGAAATTGTATTAACAGGAGAAAAAGCATGATTCAGAAATCCCTATTTGCACTGTTTTTCATTCTAATGCTTACACCTGTTCGGGCAGCCGTCACCAACGCACCAATCGTCTATATTATCCCCATCAAGAAAATGATCGAGCCAGCCCTGCTCTATGTCGTCCGCCGCGGCGTCGACGAAGCTGTGCGGAGTGATGCCGCAGCGATCATTTTTGAAATGGACACCCCCGGCGGTGCAGTCAACGCCGCCGAAGGCATCATCAATGTCATTACGAAAACCACCATCCCGACCTATACGTTTGTTGAAAACGATGCCTTTTCCGCTGGAGCGATTATTGCTCTTGCGACACCCCACATCTATATGGCTCCGGGCAGTGTGATCGGGGCCGCAACCCCCATGATGATGTCGCCGTTAGGCGGTGTGCAGGACATGCCGGATGAAGTTCAGGAAAAAATGACTTCGGCGGTGGCCGCCATGGTACGTTCCGCCGCGGAACAAGGGGGGCATAACAAAGAACTGGCCGAAGCGATGGTTCGGGCCGACATGGAATATAGCGTGAACGGAAACGTCATCAGCAAAGAGGGTCGTTTGCTCACACTAACCAACGAAGAGGCTTCCCAATTGGTTGGCGAAGACCAGCATCCCCTGCTCTCCGCCGGTACCGTTTCCGACATCGACGCATTGCTGGAGGAAATTGGTTTGCCGAACGCGGAAAAACGAATCCTTGAAGTAACCGCAGCCGAGCGACTGGCCCGATTGATTGCCGGCATTGCCCCGATTCTGATGATCATTGGTCTTGGCGGGCTGTGGCTGGAACTCAAAACGCCGGGTTTTGGTATTTTTGGCATTGCAGGCATAACCTGTCTGCTGCTCTTTTTCTTCGGCCACCATATTGCCGGACTGGCCGGAATGGAGGATGTCCTGCTGTTCTTCCTCGGCGTCGCATTTTTGGCCGTGGAGATTTTTGTGACCCCGGGATTCGGTCTCATGGGAATCAGCGGCCTGCTGCTGATCTTCATCTCCTTTATCAGTGCGATGAGTGAACGGATGCCGGGAAAATGGCGTCCGATTTCCTTCGAACCCGAAACTTTTTCGATTCCGCTTCTTAAAGTAATGGTGTCATTTGTGGGCGCAGTGGCCCTGGTTGCATTTGCCGGAAAGTTTCTGCCGAAAACCCATGTGTTCCAGAGCCTGACACTCGATTCGGTTTCGCCCGATGTGGCAGATAATCTTGCTTTAATGGGTCAGGAAGGTCTGACCCATTCCGATCTGCGGCCGAGCGGAACGGCCTACTTTAATGGACACAAACTCGACGTCGTTACCTATGGCGACTATATCCCCCGGCAAACTGCTGTGCGGGTGATTGAAGTGCACGGAAACCGTATTGTGGTCGAAAACCTATCGAAGGGTTAGTGGAATTTATTTTTCTGGAACTCCATCCATTCATCGTAGCGGGCATCAATGGTTGCCAGATCCTTGCTGTTATCCGCATCAAGCGCCGCGCCGCCAAAGTGCGTATACACAATTTGCACCCGTGCACCCAAGGCGTTTCCAATACCCTCGGATAGTTGATTGAAGCTCGCGATGGACCGAATCCGATCGGACAGTCTGGGATGGCCATGCCGGTCGTAGTGCAAAGACAACTGCATCAGAATAAAGATGCGCAGTCCCTTCATGAGTCGCCAACTCATAAAGACCAGGGAAACAAGCATGCGAAGAATATTGGCCCAACGGGTTTGGTAGCGCCATTCATACATTTTTTCAATGTAGTCCAGGTGCGCAAACCGCAAAGGTTTTCCGATGTGTAGATTATTGTGGCGAATCAAATCCTCGCACACATGAAAATAGATCATCTGGATCCCCGGCTTGTCCGCATTCGGATGATAGTGTTCGAGTACTTTTTTCGATGTAATTCCGATCGAATAGTCATATTCGTGCAGATTGCTTCGTCCGACAAATTCATCGATTTCTTCAGGCGTCAACAACGGTATATCGCACGGCACCACCAGCGCGGGCGTGTTTTCGTGATCGGTTCCCTTTAAGCTCCAAAATTCAACATCTTTTAATCCAAGGCTGGCCACATAGCCCGCCTTGAAGTTATCAATCATATTATCCCGCTGCTCAAGAACGGTCACTCTCTGATCAGCCCCGTGAGATATTCCAAGTTTATCAAGTGCAGCAGAAATGCGCTTTACCGGGCCAACGACGATAATATTCTCCACCGTTTCAGCTTTAAGCAACGCGCTTAAAACATGAATAAACAGGGGGATATTGCGCAGATTTAAAAATGCCTTATTGTCGTCGTAGACCTTTACGCTGGCCCGCCGACCACCCGCAAGAAGCACGGCATTGAGTTTGGGTGTTGCCTGCATCGAAGTAACCTCCTTTACAGGCTTTAATCTAAGAAAATATCTTAAATATGCCAAGACATAAAAAAGGAACAGCATGATCACTGCTCCTTTACACAACGAGATAGACGGTTGCCTAAGAGCAACTCTCTTTCAATTTGTCGCAACGGACAGGGCCGGCGGAGATACGTATCGCAGGCGGCCCGCCTGCCATCCCAGACGACAAACTAAGAAGAAAATGCTCTAGCCGTTGCCCTGCAGGGTCATTAGGAATTCGAGATTGTTACCGGTTTTCTTCAACCGGTTGATCAACAACTCCATTGCCTCGACCTGAGGCACATCCTTAAGCGCTTTGCGAAGCGTCCAAATACGTTGCAGCTCATCAGGGTGCAGCAGTAGTTCTTCTTTACGCGTACCCGATTTCTCAATGTTAATGGCCGGATAGACGCGTTTCTTGACCAGTTCACGATCAAGCCCGAGCTCCATGTTGCCCGTACCTTTGAACTCTTCGAAAATGACTTCGTCCATACGGCTGCCCGTATCCACCAGCGCAGTGGCAATAATGCTCAAACTGCCGCCGCCCTCAATGTTACGCGCCGCGCCAAAGAAGCGTTTCGGTTTGTGCAACGCGTTAGAATCCACACCCCCGGAAAGAATTTTCCCGCTGTGCGGTGAGGTCGTATTGTAGGCACGGGCCAGACGGGTAATGGAATCGAGAAGGATAATAACATCCTTCCCCTGTTCCACCAAACGTTTGGACATTTCAATCACGATTTCCGCAACTTGCGTGTGGCGTTCCGGTGGTTCATCGAATGTCGAGGCAAGTACTTCCGCCTTTGTGTTTCGACGCATATCCGTAACTTCTTCCGGGCGCTCATCAATCAACAAAATAATTAGTTTTGACTCTGGATTGTTTTTTGAAATGCTGTTCGCGATTTTTTGCATCAACACGGTTTTACCCGTCCGAGGCGGAGCAACAATCAGACCGCGCTGCCCTTTTCCTATCGGCGTAACCAGATCCATTACGCGCATGGAAATTTCCTTGGGATCGGTTTCCATTACAAGCCGCTGATCCGGGAAAAGCGGTGTAAGGTTTTCAAACGGGACACGTTTGCGGGCCATATCCGGCTCGTCCTGATTGATCTGATCAATCCGCAACAATGCAAAGAAACGTTCCTTTTCCTTTGGCGAGCGAATGGAGCCATTCACAAAATCGCCTGTGCGCAATGCAAAGCGCCGGATCTGCGACGGCGAAACATAGATGTCGTCCGGCGCTGGCTGATAGCTGTTAAGTGGCGACCGAAGGAAACCAAATCCATCAGGCAGGGTTTCAAGGACACCACGACCAATCAACGGCCCCCCTTGCCGGCCATGTTTTTTCAATACTTCAAAAATCAGCTGATGCTTACTGAAGCCACCAAATTCAGTCAGACCATAATTTTCAGCCATTGCCTTGATATCGTTGATCGGAGTGATCTGCATCTCGTGCAATGAGAGGGCCGGCATATCATCGCGGATCGGAACCTGCTGCTGACGATCCCGGTTACCGTGCTTGCCTTTACGTCCATTTTTCCCGTTGCGGCGTTCGCGAGGCGGCTCATTGCCCTTTTCTCGAGGTATTTCTGCCGATTCGCCACCGCCTTCGGCTGAGGATTCACCCTGCTTCTCCGGCGCCTTTTTTACGCCTTTTTTTTGGGATGCTTTTTTAGCCGCCGGCTTTTCTTCGGCCTGCTCAACGGGCGCCGCTTTTTCCGCCTGTACGACAGGTTTTTCGACGACCTCTTCTACCCCGGTTTCTTTTTCTTCGCTCATAGTCTACCTTTCAAGCAATACACGCTCCACCACTTGCCGTATTGTCTGCTCCAGTTCCTTCAGTGATCCATTATTAAAAATCGTACAATCCGATTTCTCTTCTTTTTCCTCTAGAGGCATTTGAGAGCAGACTCTTTGTTTGGCCATTTCTCTCCCTAGCCCGCGCTCTTCCAGCCGCTGAAAAATCCGGTCATTAGAACTGGAAACACAAATAATGGCATTCCAGTCCAACCCATCCATCCCGCTCTCAAACAGAAGAGGAACCAACACGGCCGTATTACGACCGTTGCTCCTGCTTTCTGAAATCAACGCTTCAGCTTTTTTTCGGACCGCAGGATGTACCATGCGATTCAACTCCTCCCGATCCGTCGGATTTGCGAACACACGTTCTCCAAGAACAGCCCTCGATATCTCGCCAGTTTCTTCAAGAATATCTCCGCCGAAATATCCCACGACTTGCTGAAAAACAGGAGATCCCGACGTCATCAGATCATGTGCAATATGATCTGCATCATAAACCGAAAATCCCATGCTCGAAAGCACCCGTCCCACTTCCGATTTTCCGCACGCAATGCCGCCGGTTACAGCAAGAATGAATGCATTGCATTTGTTTTCGGACATCGAATGACTAGAATGCGAAAAAGGGTTGCGTTAATGGATATTAAGAGAGATCTGCGAACTAATTCGTTTAAAACTAATGCGCTTTTTAGGCTTATTCGTCCGAGATGTCAACCCTTGTATCCTTCATTAGAGCAATTCGTTAAAAGAGCCTTTTTCGCGCAACTCAACCACCAGCTGCTTGATCTCCTGTGCGCGATCCTTTGGGCAGACCAAAGTCACACCATCGGCCTGCACGACCATCAGGTCCGTTACGCCGATTACAGCCGTCAATCGATCCTTGGAAAGGATAATGTTTCCGGCCGAATCCAGCGCTTCCACGGAACCGATTTTCGTGTTACCGCTCTCGTCCTGCGGGAAGTGACTTTCCAGCGCGGGCCATGATCCAACGTCGTCCCATGCGAACGTGCCGCAGGCCATAATGATATTGTCCGCCTTTTCCATCAGCGCGTAGTCGACAGAAATTTTTCCAAGGTTGGGATAGGTGGCATCCATACCTGCAATAATTTTCCCGTCCCGGGCATACGTCGTGAGCGTATCCATCAAGCCCTTCATTTCGGGGCAGTGCGCAGAAAATGCTTTTTCGAGAGCGGGCACCGACCAGATAAACATACCGGAATTCCAGTAAAACCTTCCGGTATCAAGATATCCCGCAGCAGTGGCTTCATCCGGTTTTTCCACAAAACGGTCCGCCTTCCGGAATTCGATATTTTCACAGTTTGCGAAATCGGCACCCGATTCAATATAGCCGAAACCGGTTGCCGGATAGGTCGGCTTGATACCGATCGTAACGAGAATGTCGTTCTGTTCGGCCAGATCCATCCCGCCCCGTAGCGTGGAGGAAAAGATATCGAGATCCCCCATAACCTGATCGGCCGTGAGTACGGCAAACACGCCTTGCTCATCTTTTGCCTTCACCAAGGCACCGCCGCAGGCAACTGCGGCGGCCGTATCGCGGCCAACCGGCTCACCTACAATATTTTCAGGGGGAAGCAACGGAGCGGCTTCGCGAGTGGCATCCACCAGGTCAGCATTGGTTACAACAAATACGTTTTCCGGAGGCACCAATCCTTCGAGCCGATCCACGGCTTGCGCAATCAGCGGCTTATCGCCCACGAGGGCCAGCAACTGCTTTGGATGTTTTGATGTGCTCAGGGGCCAAAACCGTTCACCTTTTCCGCCTGCCATAATTACCGCGTAACGTCCTGCCATATCTGCTCCCCGTTAGAGTGGTTCGGTTTTAAGTTGTTAAGTTCTCTTGGTTTAAATCGTTTTTACAGTATCGACCATCTGCTTCACGAATGCCGCAGCGTCCGCCCGGCCTTCCGGCGTGTGCGGATTGCTGTTAAATTTATTCACAATGGCGCTGCCGACCACAACAGCATCCGCCAACTTTGCCGCATCGCGCGCCTGTTCCGGCGAGCCAATGCCAAAACCAAGCGCAACGGGATGGTCGCTTTGATCCCTGATCCTCTGCACCAATGCGCCGGCTCCTTCCGCAATACGATCCTGCACACCGGTCACGCCTTCGCGGGAAACGCAGTAGATAAAGCCACTGGAGTGTTTAACAATCTTGCCAATGCGCTCATCAGGCGTTGTCGGGGTTACCAGCTGAATCGCATTAAGCGTATTGGTGGTTAAGGCCTTTCGATACGGCCCGGCTTCTTCAAGTGGAAGGTCGAGCAGCAAAAACCCATCGATGCCAGCCTGAGCTGCCGCCGCAATGGATAGGTCGAATCCTCGTGCCAAAAGCGGATTCATGTATGCATAGAAAATCATGGGGATTTCGCTTCGTTCGCGAATCCTGGCAATGCAGTCCATCACACCGTCAAAGGTTGATCCGGCCTCCAGTGCTCGCGTGGCCGCTTCCTGATTGACGCGGCCATCTGCCAGTGGATCGGAGAAAGGCAGCCCAAGTTCAACCAAATCCACGCCGGCATCTTCAAGTCGAAGTACGATGTCCACCGTATCCTCAAGACAGGGATCTCCGGCACCTAGATAAGCAATAAACCCCTTCTTATCCTGCTTCTTTAAATCAGTAAACTTTCGGTCAACCCTGGTTTTCTTCATGGATAATCCTACATTGAAATTAAGTCACAAACCTTACGGGAATTTACACTCATTGAAAGCCCCGCCTCAATGATATTTCCCAGCGCAATCTGCGTTTCTGGCCGAAAAACCCCGCCGGAATGACGGGGTTGGCTCCTGTGTGCATCGGTTAGGCCCCACCGATCTCAGGCTTGTTTTTTTACACCAACTCACATGCACCACCGGCACATGCGATTTCGCCCTGCAAATTGGTGGAGTCTTCCTGCTCGCGCATCAGCGTATAGTCAACCGGTCGGAAGTTGGCAATCAGCTCATTCCAGAGCGTTTCATCCTGAGCAGTAACCACTTCTTCATGCGGTGCCTGCTGGTAGAGTTTGTCCCCCGCGGCCGCCAACATGCTGATGCCTGTAAAGTCCGCTTTGTTTTCCCAGATATATTCCGCCACGTCGTCCCATTCGCCATCGCGCACCGTCAGCGTGTTCGACACATTGTGATAGAGTCCCGGATTCATTTCCGGTCGAGCGGTGCCCGGTACCACCCAGTTTTGCTGAGTCGAATGAACATACTTGAGTAGATCCATCGCCGTCATTTCACTCCGGAGGACGGCTTCTTCAGGAGCCTCGACACAGAAGCTGATCACATCGTCTGTCTTATTCGCGCTCCAGACGGAATCCTCGCACATGTGCGGATTTTGTTCGTTGAAGAAAGAATAAACCGGATCTGTTTTATTCGCCTGTACGCGTCGGAAATAGCGGCGGGCATGCCGAGGATGAATTCCAGATGCCGTGCCCAGTAGCAGCGAAGTCGATCCGGCCGGTTTAACGCACGTAAGGCGGGCAGCGGGCTCGGTACCGATCTTCAATGAAATCTCGCTGTTCACTTCGATGGCATACTTAGCCATCTTCTGTTGCATCTCCGGATCGAGTGTAATCGAGGGCGAGTCCATCATACCGGTAATCGAAACTCCCAGCAGGGCTTCACGGCGGCACAGCTCTTCGGTGGTACTGCCAAGGTACGGGAAATCTGTGTACCCGGCCTGCAGGGTTCCAATGATGGTCGCCGCCCGAACTGCAATGCGGAAATCGTCCTCGGATAGCAGCTTGGCCCCGTTGATCTCGGTCAAGTTGCAGAACTGCCATCCGGATTCAATGGATACACTACCATCATCCGCCTTCACTTCGAGGTGTGGATTCAGCCCGATTTCGCAACAGGGATTGCAGCCGTGCGATAGATCATTGGCAAAATAGAACCCGGGTTCGCCCCATTCCTTCTGTTTGGTGAAGATACGAAGGAACTGCGCTTTCGAGGTCTCGTTACGAATGAGTTTAACCGAGTTGTTGGACCGCCCGCGTTGCGGGTTTTCCTCGAACCAGTTGCCCCGCTTGGCATTCATCATTTCACCATCGTCCGGAGAAAACAGGCAGATGGTCGCACTACGGCGTACACCGCCGGCAATCACGGCATCGGCCGCATGCATCATGATATCATACGCTTCGATCGGCTTGAGCTTGCGGCCCACCGCTCCATCCAGAATATTACGGGCGCGTTCAAGCGCTCGGCGCAGCGGAACATGCCCCGGAGCACGACCACCGGAGGTCGAAAGCTGAGTGCCTCGGGCGCGGATTTTCGAATAGTTGAACTCAACAAGATATCCTTCCACATAGCTGAGCATCAGCTCCTGCATGGCATCCGCCCAGCCTTCGATCGTGTCGGGCACATCAAAATGGCGCACCGTGCCTTCGTCCACGGAGGGAGCAAGTACCGGAAGCTTTTCGACATGTTCAAACTCGACACTGAACCCAACACCGGTTCCGCAAAGCAACAGGAAAAGCCCATCGCGGAAAAATTCGATGCGGTCACAAATGCCAAACGTACAGTTGTACATGCGCGCATGGTTTTTTTCGATGGCTCGACCGCCGAACTGCATGGAGCGCATAGAGGGCAGGCAACGCTTATCGAGAACCTGCTCGAAAGCCCAGGTAATATCCTCCAGCGCGCTCGGATAGCGGCGCAGGTGCATGTCGCGCACACGACCGACGGCCTCTGCAAAAGTTTCGCGCCGACCAACCTCAGGAAGAAAACGGGCATAGCGGCTCACGAGCATGTAGTCCTGAATGGCCGATGCGTCTGGACGCAAACGCTGGTTACGGGCTTTTTTGTGTTCTTCGCGGTAAAGAATATAGGCCCGTGCAACGTCGTAGAGACCGGCACCCATCAACTGCTGTTCCACCAAGTCCTGAATCGTTTCAACATCCACCTCTTCCTGTCCACGGTGAACATAGCCTTTGATGATGTTGTCGAGGGCCGATGTGATATTGTTGATAATGGTTTTCAGGTGCGGAGGAACATCGCCTTCGTTTTTGGTAGCGCTTTGGACCGCCTTTTTTATGGCTGTGTAGATTTTTGATTCATCGTATTCAACACTTGCGGCGTCTCTTTTTTTTACTTTGATTTCCATGCCCACTCTCCCTTTTAAAAACGTGTAGTTGCTCACTGCGCATCAGCAAGTTACGAAAAAGGCGCACAAAGTTGCCCACAATATGTAGTACCCTCCTCGAAGTAGACGCACAATATATGGTTAAAAATTGCAATGGTAGGAAAAAATAAAAAAAAGAGAATCAGAGGCATGAATACACCCGTTTTTCTAGTATCTCATCCGCTCAATTCGCTTCCTGAGTTGCTCGGCGTCCCGGGTTAAACCATCCTCTTCTAAAACCCTTAGCAACAACATCAACAACTTTTCCTCGTAGGCGGGCGGAAAGTGATATTTTGATAACAAGCCATCAATGTATCCATCCAGAAAGCGGGCAGCTTCGTGCGTCTGTTTCGATTCCGAGGTCAGCTTGATGTAGCTTCGAATTAGCGGGAATACCTTGTTGCCCTGATCTTGCTGATCATCAAGCATTTGCTCCATTTCCTTGCGGGCCTTTTTCATATCACCGGAAGCCGTTATCTGCTTGATGCGCTGATTTTCGAAAGATCGAGCCAGATCATCGCGGTCATCGCCCACCACCCCGGCGGCACTGCGCAGCAATCGATCGGCCTCGGCATTCATTCCCGCCCGACGCAGTTCGCCTTCAATCTGAGAGGCGGATGAGATGAGAATATCCGGATATTTTCGAAACACATCCTTCATCTCCGAAAAAAGCTCCACCAAACCGTCATAGTCCTTTTGTTCGGCCAGCAAAGTTCGTTCAATTTCCCATGGAACCATAGCCCGCTTCACCAATTCCGTTGCCCGCTTGGCGCAACGCAAAGCATTATCCGGATCATGTTTCCGCAAGATCTTCGCCAACGATGTGTAGGCGCTCGCTTTCGCACCCTGATCCGAATGCAACGAGCGTTCACAGGTATATTCCACATCATGATCGGTCATCGATTTATGGGTTTGCGGATTAACAGCATAGCCGGTTGTATACTCTTCACCCTGATAGCGCCCCACATCCAGCACCCAGTCACCGCGGCCTTTCATGAAGGCAAACCATGCATGATTGGCACTTTTTCCCGATCCATGGAAATAGATGGCCGGAATCCCGTATGCGCGCGCCGTGACTACCGAATAATAGGCTTGATCCACACAAATTCCGCCACGCCGCTGAATATCTCCAAGCGTATAGGTTCCATAGTCCCATGAAAATCGCGACTCGTTTAGGCGAGCGAAATCATAGCGAATACGCTGATATTTTTTATCCCATTGCCCCAACGACCCTTCCACGTTTTTGCGCGTCCACTCCAGTTCGCTCAAGGGTGCGGGAACGACCACGAACACGAGTTCTTCCGGCCCCAGTTCGCGATAGTCCATCTTGGCATCGCTACTGGAATACAAGGCCTTGAAATAGTCGTAGATTTTCGTCGGATTGTTTTCAACCGGCAGCAGATCCTGGCCCATCTGCCCGTGCATCTTTGAATGGCCAGGCCGATCCATCACCACGGAAATGGCCAGAATCAAATTAAAATAAGCAGCACACCCGGCAGGATCATGCGTGCGCAACTCGTCGATAATTTCCATGCAAGACACCGCTTTATCCTGCGGCTTGAGCATATCCACCACCAACCGGAGACGCTCACCCGACCCCAGAATCCACGCGATTGTTTCCGGCGTTATACGCGCCGTCTGCGAAAGGTGCATAAAATGCACGCAATCCGCCACCGCAGCCAATTGCTCCAACTCACGAGTCGGCACACGCAAAACCTTATCCAGTCGCCGACTCAAGTAGGCCGACATGGTTTCAATGCCGTCCTTTTGCTGCCCCTTTAAAATATAATCGAGCGTCGCCGTCCGCACGTCCTCCGGCGACAGGGCCGCCTGCGTCCCTGCGATCAGGATAAATACTAAAATCATGCTCCGTATCATCACGTCCATACCCCAAGAACAGTTTATGAGTTCATGCCCGTTGCGACCAACCGTTTCAGAAAACCGGCAACACTTTCAAATGAATAGAACAGAAAACAATCTCATTCCCTTTTGTACCCACTTGCGGTTCGCTACCCTTTTCGGTTTCAAATTCACAAAATTTCACCTATACACACCGGACATCAACAAGGGATACTGAGGCCCATTTTCCAAACCACAGAAATCGTATGAATATTTCAAACTACCTTAAACAAAAGCAAGCCCGGGTGGATCAGGCGCTGAAAGCCAGCCTTCCAGCCGAAAACACACGGCCAGTCCCTCTGCACCAAGCCATGCGCTACTGCGTTCTCAATGGAGGAAAACGCATCCGCCCGATCCTCTGTATTGCCGCAGCAGAAGCCTTTGGTGCCAACGAAAAAAAAGCCATGCAACCGGCTATTGCCCTTGAACTATTCCACTGCTCCACGCTCATCCACGATGACCTGCCTTGCATGGATGACGATAATTTGCGCCGAGGCATGCCGACATGCCACATCAAGTTTGGCGAAGCCAACGCCATTTTGGCCGGAGATGCTCTGATGATCCAAGCCTTTCTGATTCTGGCTGAAAACGCAGACTCAACCCTTTCGCTCGAACTGGCCCGTGCTGCAGGATCCCTCGGCGTCATCGCCGGACAAGTGGAAGATCTCGCAGCAGAGGGGCGAGAACCCAATGCGGACCTGATTGAGTTCATCCACATGAATAAAACCGCCATTCTCATCCGGGCCGCGATCCGCATGGGAGCGATTGTCGGCGGCGCCGATCCGGCCGAATTGGACGTTATCAGCACGTTTGGCGAAAAAATTGGTTTAGCTTTTCAGATCGAAGACGACATCCTTGATGAAACATCGACCGACGAAATCATTGGAAAGCCGGCAGGATCCGACCTTAAACAAAAAAAGATGACCTATCCCTCCGTATACGGCATGGATGCAGCACACGCAAAAGTTTTAAAACTCACCAAAGAAGCCCTCAACATGCTATCCGGCGACCATTCCGCCCTGCTCGCGATTGCCGAATATCTTGTCCACCGTAAATCTTAAAAGAGAGCAGAGGTAAAACTTCGGACTCCTACCCCCACTTGCCTTTATTCATATGCCCCTGCATTTCCGTCATGGAAAGCTTCATCTGAGCATAGGAAGCCTCAAGGCTTTTTTGGAACACCTCAACACAGCCCGGGTCAAGATTATCGCGGATTCCGTCTTCGCAGACGCGCTCAATCTGACGGGCAAGATCGATCAGCTGTGCATGCAATGCGTTGGTATGGCGTGAGCGCTCAATCAAATTGGCTGCGGTTTCATCCAGTGCCTCAAACTTTCCCGCCGCTGCCCCGCACTTTGGACAAGATCCGCAGACCTCATCACCGTCGTGGATATACCCACAAACCCCACACTTCCACTTTTTCATCATGTCCTCCTTGGTTAAGTGAAAGAATTCTAAAAGTTGGGCGCCAAAAATCAAGTTTACCCTGCCCACATTTCCCTTTCCGCATTTTGCGGGTTGTGCATAATGCCCGGCATGAAACTAGAGACCGTTATTCAAAACGTGGAACGCATTGCCCCACTGAGCCATGCCGAGGAGTGGGACAACGTGGGGCTGCTCATCAATCCATTGCACCCGCGTAACGTGAAAAAAATTCTGCTGACCATTGATCTCACCGAGGCCGTTTCCGACGAAGCAATAACCGGAAAGACCGACCTGATCGTGGCCTACCATCCCATCCTGTTCCGACCCGCCAGCCGCCTGAGTGCGGACAATGCCTATGACCGAGCGGTGATGAAACTGGTCCAAAAGAATATTGCGGTCTATTCCCCCCATACGGCACTGGATGCGGTGATCGGCGGGGTCAACGACTGGCTGGCCGATGGCGTCGGCGAGGGTGAAGTTTCCGTTCTCCAGCCCAAGGAAAACTCCGATGCAGGACAAGGTCGACTTGTGGAGCTTAAACGGCCTGTGAAGCTAAAAACGCTGACCCAACGGATTAAAAAGCATCTTGGGCTTAAAAGCCTTCGAATTGCAACGGCAACCGAGGAGCGACCGATTCACACCGTTGCGCTATGCGCAGGCGCCGGAACGGATACATTCAAGGGCGTTCAGGCCGACTGCTTCCTGACCGGCGAAATGAGTCACCACAATGTGCTGGCCGCCACATTGAATGGGTCAAATGTCATTCTCTGCGAACACTCCAACACCGAACGCGGCTATCTGCCGGTTTTCGGAAAAATTCTTCGCAAAGCACTGGGTAACGGAGTTGACATCTCTGTCTCGGAAATAGATTCTGATCCGATTACTTTCCATTGAGAAAACCTCCGGTTTCCTCATAGAGGTTATTAGTTAATGGTTATCAGTTAAGCGGCAAAACGCCTCCGACTGAACGGCCCTAATAACCCATAACAATTAACGATTAACTGGAACACAACATGGCCAAGAAAAAGAAATCTGCCTACGCTGAAGCGGGCGTTGATATTGATGTAATGATGAATTCGCTAAAGCGAATCGGCAAGAAAGTTAAAACCACCAACACGTCCGGCGTGGTAAGCAAACTCGGCTCGTTCGGCGGTTTGTTCAAATCGCCCGGGAAGGAAAACCTGCTGGTCAGCAGCGTCGATGGCGTCGGCACCAAGCTGAAGGTTGCCAACATGGCCAACAAACACCATACCGTTGGCCAGGATCTGGTCAACCACTGTGTAAACGACATCCTCGTCCAAGGCGCAGAGCCCCTGTTTTTCCTCGACTACCTCGGCGCGGCCGCATTGGAACCAAAGGTATTTGAAGATGTCGTCAGCGGCTTCTGCAAGGCCTGCAAGGAAAACGGCGCAGCCCTGCTGGGCGGCGAAACCGCCGAAATGCCCGGGCTTTATCCGAATGGTGAATATGATCTCGTCGGCACCATCGTCGGAACAGTTGAACGTAAAAAGCTGATTACCGGCAAGAAGATCAGAAAAGGCGACGTCCTCATCGGCCTGCCGTCTACCGGCCTGCAAACCAATGGATATTCATTGGCTCGCAAGGTGATCTTTGAAACCGCCGGCAAAAAACTTTCCGATCTCGTTCCCGGAACCAAAACCACCTTCGAGAAGGCTCTGCTGGCCATTCACAAGAGCTATCTCAACCCAGTCAAGGCCGTACTAAAGAAAGTCAACATTCACGGCATGGCACACATTACCGGCGGCGGTCTCTACGATAATGTACCGCGTGTGCTTCCGGACACTGTAGATGCACAATTTGACCGTTCCACATGGAAGACACCAGCCATCTATGAGTTCATCGAAGAACAGGGAAAGGTCGACCATGAAGAAATGTACCGCGTTTTCAATATGGGCATCGGCTACGTGCTCATGGTCGGCAAGAAAGATGTGGATGAAACGCTGAAGATCCTCAAGGCCAACAAACAGCGCGCCATCATTGTGGGCACGGTTGTTCCCGGCACCGGCAAGTCGGTTTTGATCAACTAGTTGATTATCCTAGATTCGGGAATGGCCTAGTTTGCTGCAGATGCAAGATTTGAAAGCTG
>CAZWZW010000061.1:0-14852 GCA_964639125.1 uncultured Verrucomicrobiota bacterium | reverse complement strand
CTGTTTGTCAACCGGGGTTTCCGGTTCGTTACGAGTTTCATTGCGCAGCCGGTAGAAGGCCTGCTGGCCTACTGGAACCACGGTTGCCTGACCAGCGCCAGCCAAGAAGGCTTTAACAACATGATTGGGAATGGATAGTGACCAATCTTCGGATGGTTAACCCGACAGGCCTACGGCTATCGAGATGAAAAATACCTGCACCTGAAGATCTATGATCTGCCCCATCTATCGACACGGCGAAGTCTCTAATGACGCGCTTCCGTGAAGAAAAAGAACGACGCATGGAAAAGAGGAGGAGAACCATGCGCCGTTCAAGCGAAACCCAAACCAAGAGCCTCTGTATAATAGGACGAAACCCGAGTGTGTTTTATTCCTGTTTTTTTCAACAAAACCATGCGTATCGTCGCATTATACTCATAATCAACCTGTTATGATTCCACAAAACCAACAAAAACGATACAAAGGAACAACTCTTGCCGACAAGGGCCGGATCTGAAATAGTGTTCGGCATTTGCAGGAACCCCATTATGAATGAAACACTACTAAATATTATTGGCATTGATGTCACTGGCTGGAAGCTGATTGGCTATCTGGGCATCCTTATGTTCACCAGCCGCTGGTTTGTTCAGCTCTGGTATTCAAAAAAGGCCGGACGCTCGGTAATGCCCAGACTGTTCTGGGTGATGAGTATTGCAGGCAGCCTGCTTTGCCTCCTCTACTTTACGTTCGGAAAAAACGATTCCGTAGGCATTATTTCCTACTTTTTCCCTATTTGCGTGGCCAGCTACAACCTTGTGCTTGATTTTCGCCACTCCAAACAGCCCGCCCCGGAGGTAGAAGCATGAGCGAAACCGCGTGTGAGATTTCAGTTATTGCCCCGGCCCACAATGAAAAGGACTGTCTGCCGCATCTGGTCGAGGAAATCCAGAAAGCACTCGATCCCACCGGACGCAGCTATGAAATTATCCTGGTGGAGGACGGAAGTACGGATGACACGGCCGATGTCATCCGGGAACTTTCAACTCAAAACCCCAAGGTACGAGGCCTCTACCATGCCTTCAATTGCGGACAAAGCGCCGCACTGGCCACCGGATTCCGGAATGCCCGCGGCGACATTTTCGTGACGCTGGATGCCGACATGCAGAATCCGCCGTTCGAGATTCCGCGCTTGCTTGAAATGATGACCGACTCCGTCGATGCCGTTTGCGGGGTGCGGACCGAACGTAACGACACCCCGCTCCGGCGTAACGCTTCCAGAATTGCCAATGCCTACCGCGACAAGATCACCGGGGTTCCCGTTCGGGATGCCGGCTGCAACTTCCGGGTCATGCGCCGCAAAGCCGTCGAAGAAATTCCTGTATTCAACGGCATGCACCGCTTTATTACGACCGTGCTTAAACTTCAAAAACAAAATGTTCTAGAGGTGGAAATCGCACACGAAAAACGGTTGGCGGGGGTCTCGAAATACGGTATCGGGAACCGCCTCTGGCGCGGCATTGAAGATTGCTATGCCATGCGCTGGTTCCGCAAGCGCTGCTTCCCTTCGTGCCGCACCTGATCCTTGCCCGCCCACACCCCGCCCTTTAGCCGGAGTCGTTTCATGGAAAGCAAATCACCTCAGAAGAAACTGATCAGCACAACACTGTTACTGACTGCGCTGGTGGCTATCGTTACGCCGATTCTCTACCACACGATCGATCTGCCCTCCGCAATTTATGCAAAGAACGAACTGCCAAAGACGCTGGTGAAGGTGGCCCGGCAAACCGACAACTTCGACGACTACATCATGATCGCGTTCGTCGGCTGCGCCCTTTTTGCTTGGTTCAAGCTAAAGGACAAGATGCTCTTTCGAAAACTGCTTCTCCCGCCTGTCGCCTCACTTTTTTCAGGTGTTTTGGTTCATATTCTCAAGCCCTCGTTTGGCCGCTGGCGCCCGAAGGGCTATTTTCGTCACGAGGAGTATGGGTTTGAGTGGTTTCAATTCTTTAAATCGATAAACGCGTCCTATCCGTCCGGCCATTCCACCAGCATCATGGCCATTATGACTGCCGTTGCGGTGCTGTTCCCGCGGTGGCGGATTCCATGCTTTTCCGTTGCGGTGCTGCTGGGCAGCACGCGAATCATTGTCGGGGCGCACTATCCCTCCGACGTGATTGCAGGGCTAACGCTCGGCTATCTGTCCTGCCGCTGGCTCTGCCACCTGCTCGTCCAGCGCAACATTCTTCCCGAAGAGCTCCATATTCGCCGTTAACGACTAGTCGACCCGACGAAGCATGACGAATCCGGCAACCTGGGCGCAAAGAATGGCAGCCCAGGGAATGAGCCAAGGATAAAACTCCGGACGATCATCAAGCGTATCGGCAATGATGATAAAGCTATAATACGCAAACATAACCCCCAGACTCATGACCATGCCGATGGAGGATTCCTTGCGGTGCGACTTGATTCCCAAGGGAATGGCAATCAACACAAAGGTGAAGGCCGCCAGCGACAAACAGATGCGCTGATGCATGTGAACCATAAAACGGCAGCGTTGAACCTTCCGTTCCTTGATGCTCAGTTCCGGAAATTCGGTGTCGATATTCCGAATGCTGTGGCTCAGCTCCGCCATCGTCATGTTGCGTCGTTTTTTCGCAACATTCTTCTGCCCGAGCAACTCTTCGAAACTCAGCCGGAACGGGAAAACCTCGGCATTCAGATAGCGGGTCTTTGCCGGGTCATCGGAGGACTTCGGGTTAACCACTTCCATCCGCACATCGTAGAGGTCGATACGCAGCTCGGCATTCTCCGGGTCAACGGTCATGATGCCGCTTGCCGCTCGAATCGTACGAGTGACCTTGTCGGTATCTACGTCAATTTCGTAAACGACCAAATCCTGCACCTTGTTTTTATTTTTCTTGCCGATATAGATCATATAGCCGGGGATTTCACGGATAAAGCGACCTTCGTCGAGCAGTTTGATCGGATCTTCCACGCCCATCCCTTTGATGATTTTCCGGTTGGCATATTCCGTGGCGGGAAAAACAACCGCGCTGTTGATCAAGCAGATGGCGGAAAGCACGATGGAAATCAGCAGGATGGGCGATGAAATCTGCCAGATGCTCAGGCCTCCGCTCTTCAGCGCCGCCAACTCACTATCGGAGGAAAGGCGTCCGAACAGCAGCAGGGTGGAAAACAGGACGCTGATGGGAATCGAATAGGCCAGCGTAAACGGAATGTTGTTCAGGAAGAATCGCCCGACCACCGCGGCGCTGACGCCCGCTGACATATAATCGATCACTCTGTAAATGGCACCGATGCACATCGCAAATGTGATCAGCAATATCGCCATCGCAAAAATGGCCAGAAAGTCGCCAACAAGATATCTAGTCAACTTGCGCAAGAGAGCTCTCCCGAGGTTTCAGCAACCCGCAACTCCATGCCGACAGGTAGCTGGTGTAGTAGATAAAAACAGCGGACCAAACCACATCGCTGAACCAATGCCCGCCCTTGGCCATGCGCGCCAGACCGATCAGCGCCCCATAAAAAAGGGCGAAGACCAGCCAGCCGGTCGCAACCTTGCGGTTGCGTTTGTACGCAATAAAATATCCCGCCATAAAAAAGAAGCCGATAGCAGCATGTCCGCACGGGAACGACTTGGCTTTATGAGGACTGCCGACCACCCACACCGGACGGAACTCCATTGATCCTCCATAGTCCGTGATCTGCTTGGGCCGGGGACGGCCATAAAACTCCTTGAAGATTCCGTTTACCACCAACCCGGGCCCCAGCAGCATGCAGAGGCAAAGGCAAAGGCCAGTCCGGCGCCAGGAACGCCAGCGCTCAACCCAGATGCTTCCCAAGGCAACCAGCGCACCGGCTCCGAATACAACGAAGGCGGGGATGGGAGAAAGCTTGTAGATCAAACGTTCCGCAAGCAATCCACTCCACGCCCAGGTTCCGGTTTCAGCATGGTAAAAACAGTCCCCCAACCGCCGGTCGAGATGAAAGGCCAAGGTCAGCCCCGACAGGACAAGGCCGACTACCAATGGAATAAAAACGGGCGGCAGGCTCTTTTTGTTCGGCCTATTCATCGTGCCAGTTCACCCCATGATACAGCGCATAGCGCCTTGGTTTTTTGACCCCTTCGGGAATTTCAAACCGGGCCAGCCGCTCTATCGAATCAAAGTGCTGCGTGAGCGAAGCCGGCGGCTCGCCGCCCTTGTACACAATGATCAGTGCATTGCGCCCCTCGCCAGAAGGTCCCGGCCATAAGTCATACTGGCTCTTGATTCGGCCGGATGTATTCCAGTTGAAAACGGTTGGGCGATCTGGAAGATAGAAGGAAAGGGCTGCGGCGTAGTACCGGTGTCCGCTGACGATCAGCATGGTGTTGTCGGCGTCGGGCAGGTCCTGCTGCACCTTGGCCACGGCCTCGGCATATTCGGACCAGCCACTGACCTCGCGAAGCGGATAAAAACGTGAAGTATCCATGCCACTTGCCGGAACCGCAACCATGCCGATGTAGAAACCTGCCACAAAAACCAGCCCCACAACGACTCCACGCTTGAGCCACTGAAAGAGCCGCTCCTCTTGTGTGCAAATATACCCGGCCACCAATAACAGTGCGGACAGGTCAAAAAGCAGAGGCCAATTGGGGTTCACCCCGCGGTGAAAAGAAAACAAGGCAAAAAGGAGCAGCTGCGGGGCGCTGAACAGCAGAAGATAACGCACCGGGGAGGACAACCGCTTCCAACGCGCAAAGAGCCGAACGAGCACATAAACCATCAATACAAAACTAACCGGCCCCATGAGACCGACCTGTCCCCCAATAAATTCGCCGAACTGGGAAAGTGCCTTCCCAATCGAAAACACGCTCCCGTGGAAATGATTCGATGTATGCTGAACGGTAATCCAGTCGTGCTTCGAATTCCACCAAACCGATGGCAACGAAAACAATCCCGGGACCCATCCGGAAATCCAGAGAATCGGACGGCGCAAGAGAGGCCGCTTTTCACGGTCGAGCACCAGAAACAGGAGCGCCACCGGAAAAAAAACAAACATCATCTGTTTGGCGAGAGATCCAACTCCAATAAACAGAATGGTCAGGATGCTCCAGCGCGGGCGGGGATCCTCGATAAGCCGCCAGAGGCTGTAAAGCGCACCGCACCAGCATACGGCAAGAGGGGCGTCGGTGGTCAGGCAAATATTGAGCGCGGCGTTGCCGATTGTGCTAAGGACGAGGCACAAAGCCCAAAATGCGGCACGCGGATTAAAGAGCCGCGAAACCAATAAATAGATCATGCCCAGACCACAGGTTCCAATCAGCGTGGAAAAGGTGCGAATGCCGGCATCAAAATCCATGTGCAGAAATCGGCTCAGCCCCATGATCCAACCAATCAGGGGGGGTTTACTGTAGTAGCCCCAGTCAAGCTGGCGGCCCCAGCTCCAGTAGTAGGCTTCATCTCCGGAAATATTCAGCGGATAGATCCAGTTATAGATGAGCCGGAAAACCGCCACCGCCACGATCAGAAACACCGCCCGGTTCCGCCATTTTATATCTGTGTCATTTATCATAAAAATCCTATTAACCCCGTTCCCACACACCTGTTGCAATGTGCGAAATAGTTACACAACCCAACCCCCAGTTCCACACTATTGGCATTGGAAAAACCGGTGCCGGGTTTGGAGCATGATCCCCCTCCCGCGAATGGCCCGGCATGAAACCTAAGACAGGACACTTAAGAGGTCTGCAATAGTTTGTGAAGGTGGAATCCGACCATGCAGACATCGTCTGAAAAACAACCGGCATCAGAAAAGGCCAGCGCGTCGTCTTCCAGCCGTTTAAAAATTACCGAAAGCGGTTCACCAACCAGACTGTGGGCCGAGTCGAGCAACCGTTTTTCGCCATAGGCCGCATCCAGAACATTCTGCACAGAGAGCAGCCCCGCGGAGAACAGGATAACAACATCGCCCGGCTCAATCCGGCACTCTACCGTAGAATAGCGAGTATCCGGTTGCATCGCCAGGGCGCCCCCGCAAAGGCTGCGCTCTTCAAGCAGCCATTGGGCACCACGGCCGGCCTTGAAATGAAGCGGCAGGGAATGCTTCGCATTGGCCAGACGGATCTGGCCCGAGGCCACATCCATCACCAAATAGCACGCGGTTACTTCAAACTGAAATCGTTCATGGCCGAGCAGAGGAAAGAGCAGTTCATTCATACGTGCGAGGTAGGCTCCCGGCTCCAAACCCAAGGGAGCCAGTTCCTGCACCATTCCGCGAATAAGTGCTGTGCCCAGCGCAGCACGCACTCCCGTACCGCAGACATCACACATAAAAATACCGACTTCGGTATCGGACAGTCGAAGGATGGAGCAATAGTCGCCGCTCACGGCACTGCACGAGTGGAACCGGTGCAGGAATTCCACACACCCCTCTTTGTTGGATGCCCCCTCCGGAAAAGCCGGATAGCAGCGCGGGAAAAAGGTTTTCTGCAATTCGCCGGCCATGCGAATCTCATCTTCAATCTCATTTTTGATGAGCCGCATCTCATCGGCATACCGTTGCGCACGAAATTCGGCTTCCTTGTGCTCGGTGATATCGCGCGAGATGCCAAAGGTGCCGATGATCTCACCGGCCTCATTTTTCAGCGGCATTTTGGTGGTGGAAACCCAGGTCACAGTGCCATCCGGCCACGTTTCCTTTTCCTCGATGCCATAGAGCGGCTCGCCGGTTTCAACAATGCGTTGCTCATCGGCAAAGGCTTGCTCCGCATGCTCTCGAGAGAACACATCGAAGTCGGTTTTTCCGGCAACTTCATCCAGCGACTTAAACCCGTGCTTCGCGGCACAAGCCTTGTTGATTCTGATGAAGCGCGACTGTCGATCCTTGAAGTAGATCGCATCCGACAGGTTGTCCATCAGGTTTTGCAGCAAGAATCCGGAATCTGGTTTTAGTGGCAGCATAACATTACACTTTCATGGGGTTGTGAAAGGTGAATCCAACAAGACAGACATCGTCGTTAAGCTCCCCATGCTCGGCAAAATGGCATGATTCGTTGATCAACGACGGGAAAAGATCGACCAATGGCAGGCTGGCGTGACGGCGTGCGGCGTCGAGCAACCGGGCTTCGCCAAACTCCTCGTTCCCAAGGCTAGCCACCTCGTATAGGCCATCAGTATACATAACAACGGCATCCCCGGGCTGGATTTGCTGCTCAAGGGTTTGATAGTCGGCATTCTCGACAATAGCCAGGGCGGGACCGCGCGTAGATTCATCATCCGTCAACCATTCCACGCGGTTTCCCGAGTTCTGGAAATGCAGCGGAACCGGATGGCCGGCATTGGCGAAACGGGCCCGGCCCGTGGCGGCATCGAAAACCATATAGCAGGCCGTGGCATAGAGAAAAACGTCCTCCAGACGCAGGATTGGATGCAGCAATTCGTTCATACGGGCAAGGAATTCACCGGGAGAGAGCTTCAGCAGGGACAGCTCCTCAAGCATGGCACAAATGAGGCTGGTTCCCAAGGCGGCACGCACCCCATGGCCCATCACATCGCACAGCAATATTCCGCTCTCGGTATCGGAGAGACGGCGGATCGCACAAAAGTCGCCGCTGACCGCCCCACTGGCGAGGTAGTGGTGGTGAAACCGCACCGCACTCTCCTCCTGCCGCACACCCTCCGGGAACACGGGATATTGACGGGGGAAAAAGCTTTTCTGCAATTCGCCCGCCATGCGAACATCCTCCTCCATCTCCTCCTTGATGAGGCGGACCTGTTCGGCATAGTAGGCCGCGCGCAGCTCGGCCTCCTTGTGGGCGGTGATATCGCGCGAAACACCGAACGTACCGACGATATTCCCGGAGGGATCCCTCAGCGGCATCTTGGAGGTCGAAACCCAGGCCATTTGCCCGTTTTTCCAGGTTTCCTGTTCTTCAATCCCTTCCAGGGGTTCCCCGGTTTGAATAATTCGCTGTTCATCCTCAAACATGCGGCGGGCATCGTCCTCCGTATATTTGTCGAAGTCCGATGTGCCAATGGCATCATCCGGGTGCCTGAAGCCCTGCCAAAGAGCGGCCGACTTGTTCATCAAAATAAACCGAGACTGCCGATCCTTGAAATAGATCATGTCCGTCATGTTATCCAGAAGGTTCCGGAGCAGAAAATCTGTGCCTGTAATATTAAAATCCATTGTCCGCGCCTATGGCTTTGCCTTCAACGTCCGAAGCTGGAAGCCGACCAGGCAAACATCGTCGTTTAGTTTTCCGTTCTCCGCAAAATGACAAGCTTCGTTGAGTAATTCCGAAAACAATCCGGCCAGCGGCTTCTCCATGTGCCGGTCAGCGGCCTCGAGCAGTCGAGCTTCACCAAATTCTTCATCTCCATGCCCCCCTACCTCGTAGAGTCCATCGGTATACATGACCACGGAGTCCCCGGCTTGGATTTGCTTCTCAAAGGTTTGATATTCAGTTCCTTCGACAATGGCTAGGGCAGGGCCGCGCAGCGACTCGTCGGCCATCAACCAATCCACCGACTTTTCCGCGGCCCGGACATGCATCGGAATCGGATGGCCGGCATTCGCAAAGCGTAGCCGGCCGGTTGCCGCATCCAAGATCATGTAGCAGGCCGTGGCATAGAGAAAGACGTCTTCCTGGCGCAGGATCGGGAGCAGCTGATCGTTCATGCGCTCAAGGAAAGTGCCGGGATCACGTACTTTCTGGACGGAATCTTCAACCATGGCACAGATGATCGCCGTTCCCAAAGCGGCACGCACGCCATGCCCCATCACATCACAAAGAAAAATCCCGCTTTCCGTCTCGGACAAACGGTGGATCGCACAAAAATCGCCACTGACGATCTCGCTGGCATGATATTGGTGGTGAAACTGGACACAACTTTCCTCCATCGGAGCACCGACCGGGAAAACGGGATAGTGACTCGGGAAAAAGCTTTTCTGCAATTCGCCCGCCATGCGAACATCCTCCTCCATCTCCTCCTTGATGAGGCGGACCTGCTCGGCATAATAGGCCGCGCGCAGCTCAGCCTCTTTGCGGTCGGTAATATCGCGCGAGACCCCAAAGGTACCGATAATTCCCCCTTCGGCGTCCCTCAGCGGCATCTTGGTGGTGGAAACCCACGTCACGCTGCCATCCGGCCATGTTTCCTTCTCCTCTATACCATCGATGGGCTCGCCCGTGAGCATGACCTTTATTTCGTCAGCATAGGCTTGTTCCGCATGCTCTTTGGTAAATGCATCAAAATCAGTTGCCCCGAGAGCGTCCGCGGGCGATTCCCAGCCATGCTTTTTCGCACAGGTTTTATTCGCAATAATGAAACGAGACTGCCGATCCTTGAAGTAGATCGAGTCCGGTATGTAGTCCATCAGGTTTTCAAGCAGAAAGTTGCTGTCATGCAAATCGTCGGGCATTTTTGTCTCCGCAAACTTTCCTCATTGTGAGGAAAACCCCGATCCGCTTCAACGTAAAAGCCACCGAAACCGCTCCCCATCTGCCCTCGATCTGCTATCTTTGGCACATGGAAAAACGCATGATTCAACTCGAAAGCCTCGCCGCCCTGCAGGACGAAACCATCGAAAAGCTTAGCGAAGAAATTTACCGCCAGCAACAGGACCTCTTCCAACTGAAGCGCCGCCTGCAGGCTCTCGAAGAAAAACTGGCCACCGTCAAAGATTCCGAGCAAATCGGAGGAAACGAGAAACCGCCGCATTATTGATTGATCCATTATGGGCTAGCACCGGCGAACCAATCTGCTAAAACCCTCGCCGCGTTAAAACCAGAGGTAAAAAAATGCAAAGCAAGCAAACCAAAATTATCTGTACCATCGCGGGAAACCACTGCGAACCCAAATTTATTAAAAACCTCGTCGACTCCGGCATGAACCTCGCCCGACTCAACACCGCACACATTAGCACCGCCGAGGCCGAAACCATCATCGCCAACATTCGTGCTGTTTCCAACCGCATCGGCATCCTGATCGACACCAAAGGCCCCGAAGTTCGCACCTGCGAAATCGGCGATCCTATCGAGCTCAAAACCGGGGATATGCTGCACATCGCCGCCGATCACGTCCCTAATAACGGATTCAAGGTCAACTACGAAGGATTTGTGAATGAAGTCCCGGCTGGCAGTGACATCCTCATCGACGACGGCGAAATTCAACTCCACATCGATGAAAAAACGGCCACCGAACTCGTCTGCACCGCCACCAACGACGGCACCATCAAAAACCGCAAAAGCGTAAACGTACCCGGCATCAAACTCAACATGCCCGCGCTCACCGAAAAAGATGCCGAATTCATCGACTGGGCCACGCGCTCCGATGTTGAATTCATCGCCCACTCCTTTGTCCGCAACCGCGATGACGTAATGGCCATTCAAAGCATTCTTGATATGCGCAAAAGCCCAATCAAGATTATTGCCAAAATTGAAAACCGGGAAGGCGTCGACAACCTCGACTCCATTCTCGACGTCGCACACAGCGTCATGATCGCCCGAGGCGACCTCGGCATCGAAATCCCCGCCGAAGAAGTGCCGATCATCCAGAAGCAAATGATCAAGACCTGTATCCGCAAAGTGAAACCCGTCATCACCGCCACGCAGATGCTGCACTCGATGATCGACAACCCCCGCCCCACCCGCGCCGAAGTCTCCGATGTCGCCAACGCCATCTACGACGGCACCGACGCCGTCATGCTCAGCGGAGAAACCGCCTATGGCAAATATCCGGTCGAAGCCGTCCAGACCATGGCCGACATCGCCCGCAACGTCGAAGCACAGAAATCCCTCCCCAGCCACAAGCTGCCCGTTTTTCAACAGACGGAAGAGCTGATGCCGCGCAACCATCTGGCAAAATCTGCCGTCAGCATGGCCGCATCCCTACCGGCCAAAGCGATCATCACCAGCACAAAATCCGGCGACACCGCGCAGATTTGCGCCTCGTACCGCGGGAAAACCCCGATCTTCGCCTTGTCGGAGAGCGCACGCACCGTACGGGAACTATCGCTCAGCTACGGCGTACAGGCAGAACAGATCAACGTGCCCCACACCACCGACGAACTCGTTAAAAGCAGTCTGCGGAAATTGCTGGACGAAGAGCATATCGGCATCGACGACCTGGTCGTATTTATCGGCGGCGGGCACATCTACTCCGCCCACACCAACTTCCTCCAGGTCGACACCCCTGCCACCTTGCTCAAGAATTAGCTGGAGGGCGCGGCTCCAAGTCCCTTTCCAAGGAGAGTGGCCTACTTAATCCAGCTTCTTGAGGCCGCCCATATAGGGCCAGAGGGCTTCGGGCAGATCAATGGAGCCATCGGCGTTCTGGTTGTTTTCCATGATGGCGATGACAAGGCGCGGAAGGGCCACGCCGGAACCATTGATGGTGTGCACGAAGGTGGTTTTCTTGTCTTCGTTGCGGTAGCGGATATTGGCGCGGCGCGCCTGATAGTCCATGAAATTGGAACAGGAGGAAACCTCCAGCCACTTATCCTGCGCAGGGGCCCACAGCTCAATGTCGTAGCACTTGGCGGCGCTGAAACCGAGATCGCCGGTACACAGCTCGATCACGCGATAGTGCAGGCCCAGCTTTTGCAGAACCCGCTCGGCGTCGAGCGTCAGCTTTTCGTGCTCGGCGGCGGAAGTTTCGGGCGTCGTGAATTTGACCATTTCAACTTTGTCGAATTGATGCACACGCAGCAGCCCACGGGTATCCTTGCCGGCCGAACCAGCTTCGCGGCGGAAGCACGGTGTGTAGGCGGTGTGCAAAATCGGCAGCTCCTGATCCAGAATCTCGTTCGCATACATGTTGGTTACCGGTACTTCCGCGGTCGGAATCGGATAGAGCCCGTCGAGCGGAACGCTGTACATGTCTTCGGCAAACTTGGGCAACTGGCCGGTACCGGTCATGGTTGCCGCGTTGCACATGAATGGCGGGGCGATTTCGGTGTAGCCATGCTCTTCGGTGTGCAGGTCCAGCATAAACTGAATCAGCGCACGCTCCAGCTTTGCACCCTTGCCGGTGAATAACGGGAAACCCGAGCCGGATAGCTTTGCGCCGCGCTCGAGGTCGAACAGCTTGAGTTTGGCCCCCAGATCCCAGTGTGCAACCGGGTCAAATTCAAAGGTTTTCTTTTCGCCCCAGGAACGAATGACCGGGTTGTCGTCTTCATCTTTGCCGACCGGCGTGGTTGCGGAAGGCATGTTGGGAATGTAGAGCAGGGCTTCGCGCAGTTTTGTATCGATCTCGCGCAGTTCATCGTCCAGCGCTGTAATTTTATCGCCCATCTCACGGACCTGCGCCTTGATCTCCTCGGGGTTGCCGCCCTCCTTGATCATTTTCCCGATGCTTTTGGAAACCTTATTGCGCTCGGCTTTCAGCTCTTCGGCTTCCGATACGAGCACACGCCGGCGGCGGTCGAGCTCCAGAACGGCATCCACATCCACTTCCGCATTACGGTTGATCATCGCGGCTTTAACCGCATCGGCATTTTCACGAACAAATCGAATATCCAGCATATTTCCACCCTTGGTTTGAAAAGAGCGGCCATTATTCGCCGAAACGCCTGCGGTTTGGAAGCTGGAATCCGGTCTTTTTTCTTTTCGCCCGAACCATACCAGTGCTACTTTTCGGCCACTAAAGAGCACAGAGAACTCAATCGCCTATGCAGACCGCTACTTTGTTTTCTTTGCGTTCTTTTGCGGCCAATAAATTTTCCGGAACAACAAAGGTGCATAAATTATGAATTCCAAGCAATGGTTCAAGCGGGCTCAAAAAGTGATTCCCGGCGGAGTAAACAGTCCAGTGCGCGCATTCAACGGCGTCGGCGGAACCCCGGTTTATTTCAAGTCCGGCAAAGGCGTCAAAGTCCAGACCGAAGATGGCACCGAACTGATCGACTTTTGCGGCTCATGGGGTCCGCTGATCCTCGGCCATGCCCGCGACGAAATCGTTGAAACCGTCTCGAAGGCGGCGGCCGATGGACTGAGCTTTGGCGCCAACACCGCCGCCGAAGCCGAGTTTGCTGAACTGATCGGATCACTGGTTCCCTCCATTGAAATGAGCCGCCTCGTCAGCTCCGGCACCGAAGCCGTTATGACCGCCATTCGTCTGGCCCGCGGCTACACCGGTCGACGTAAAATCGTCAAGTTCGATGGCTGCTACCACGGCCACAGCGACTATCTGCTGGTGGCCTCCGGCAGCGGCCTGCTCACCGGCGGCATTTCCTCATCCGCCGGGGTTTCTCCCAGCGCCACCGAGGAAGTGTTTGTGGCCCCCTACAACGACCTCGCGGCCGTGCAGGAAATTCTCAAGGCGGATGGCGATGAAATCGCGGCCGTGATCGTCGAGCCCATCGCCGGAAACATGGGGCTGGTTGAGCCGAAACCCGGATTCCTCGAAGGGCTCCGCGCTGCCACCGCTGAATGTGGAGCGCTGCTCATCTTCGACGAAGTCATCAACGGCTTCCGCCTCGGCGCAACTACCTACGGCAACATGGCAAGCATTACCCCGGACATCACCACACTCGGAAAAATCATTGGCGGCGGCATGCCCATCGGAGCAATCGGGGGCAGCACAAAAATTATGTCCACCCTCGCCCCGCTCGGCCCGGTTTACCAAGCCGGCACCCTCAGCGGCAACCCCGTCGCCGTAGCCGCCGGCATGAAAACACTCGAACTGCTGCGCGACGAAAACCCATATCCGCACATGGCCAAGCTCGGAAAGCGGCTGGCCGATGGCATCAACCGTATAGCGACGGAAAAAGAGCTCGACCTGCACTGCGCCCAGCGCGGTGGCATGTTTACCCCGTTCTTCCGCAAAGAACCCGTCCACAACCTCGACGACTCCAAGGCCTGCGACCAAAAAGCGCATGCCCGCTACTTCCACCATATGCTCGATCACGGGTTCTACACCCCGCCCAGCGGCTTCGAAGTCGCCTTCGTCTCCGCCGCCCACACCAAGGAACACATTGATCAGTTTATATCTGTACTGGAAAAAATTTAATCTCTCGCCCGCTCGTTTCACTCGCTCAAGCCGCAAAGGCACAAAGAAAAGAAGCTCTGCGACTTGGCGTCTTTGCGCGAGAATAAATGGAGAATTGGAATGCATCCCTGGGATGTCAGCCCGAAGGAAGCGGTAAAGATCCAGCACGCGCTGCAGGAGCACGTGAAACTTGAGGATCACTTCGGCAAGATCAGAACCGTCGCCGGTGTGGATGTCGGGTTCGAGGAAAACAATACGGTCACCCGCGCGGCCATTGCCGTGCTCGATTTCGAGACGTTGGAACTGGTCGAAACCGCCATCGCCCGTCGCCCCACCACTTTTCCCTACGTGCCCGGCCTGCTCTCGTTCCGCGAAATCCCCACCGTTTTAGAAGCCATGCTTGAACTCACCGCTGTCCCCGACCTGCTGCTGTGCGACGGACAGGGCATCGCCCATCCCCGGCGTTTCGGCATTGCCGCCCACCTCGGCCTGCTGGTCGATATTCCGGCCATCGGCGTCGCCAAATCCCGACTCACCGGAACGCACGAGGAGGTGCCTTTGGAAAAAGGAAACTTTGTGCCCCTGATGGATAAAGAGGAACAGATCGGCGTCGTATTGCGTACCCGCACCAACGTCAAACCGCTCTACATCTCCCCCGGCCACCGCGTTTCCATCAAAAGCTCGCATGAGCTCGTCATGAAATGCGTCACCAAATACCGCCTGCCCGAGACCACGCGTCACGCCCATCGGTTGGCGAGTGGTTAATTAATTAGCTGGCAATCTTACACCATATAGTGTAATACCAATCAGTGTAACTTATAGGAGATAGCCATGAATCCGTTTAAGTTTGGGCAAGTCGTACAAGGCACCAGT
>CAZWZW010000060.1:0-14891 GCA_964639125.1 uncultured Verrucomicrobiota bacterium | reverse complement strand
TGATTATTTCTGGGTATGACGGTGACCCCACCTGTTTTGCCGTATTTGTATTTAATCTAAACAAAGAGGTTGACATGTCGTGACGGTCCACTAATTTCCCCTTGTTTTTAGGCTTGCTCGGCGAGTCTTCAAGTCCTGTCAGGGAGGTCCTGAGGGTTGTTAAGAAACATTGTTTGTCCGGCGTGCGGGTTCTGTGGTTGAACCGAGTGCCGGGTGCGGAGTTTTTGGTTAAACAACCCTTTTGGATTCACCTGCTTCCTGGGCATTCATATTCCCCCTCCTTTGGTTAGTTGCCGCAGTTGTTTCTTTTGGCTGTTTCCCTTCTCTCGCATCCGGTGCGCGCCGTCGGCCATTGAAAATAGGAGAAAGAAATGAAAATTCGAGGAATGAAGAAGCTCGGCGCGGTCGTTCTGGCCGTATTTGTGGCCGGTGCCATTGGCGTGTTCGCGGCGGAAACCAGCGAAGAGCGGTTTGCGCGTCTGGAAAATGAAATTGCTTTGCTTAAGGGCGAAAAGAGTGATCTCGCGGTTTTCGAGAAAGAGGCCGATAAGGTACACTTTGGCGGCTATGGCGAAATGCATGCCAACTTTGAAGACGGCGGGAACGACAAGTTCGATATTCACCGCCTCGTAATGTATGTCGGTTACGACTTTGCCGACTGGATCAAGCTGACCTCCGAAGTTGAACTGGAACATGCTTTTGTAAACGATGGCGATGGCGAGCTTTCGATCGAGCAGCTCTATGTCGATTTTCTGCTGGCCGATGCCTTCAATGTCCGCGTCGGTCGCGTACTTGCCCCGCTGGGCATCATCAATCAGCATCACGAGCCGGTTTTGTTTAACGGCGTGGAACGACCGAATGTGGAAAAGAACATTATTCCTTCCACCTGGTCGCTTGACGGAATCGGTATTTTCGGTTTCCCGACCAGCTGGCTTTCCTATGAAGCCTATGTGGTGGCCGGACTGGATGGCTCTAAATTCCGCGCAAAAGACGGCGTTCGCAAAGGACGCATCAAAGAACGGGGCGATCTGGGCGAGCTGGCCGTAACCGGACGTCTGGACTTCTTTCCATTTGTGAACTGCGACCTGCCGGCGGACCAGGATCTGCGGATCGGAATTTCCGGATACTATGGCGGGACCGACAACAAGAATGAAGGCGGCGGCAATGGAGTCGACAACATGTTCCACATGTATTCGGCCGACTTTGAATATGATGTTTCCCGCTTCCAGTTCCGCGGAGTGGTGGCGCAGGGAGCAAACACGGATGCTGATGATTTGGAAACTGCATTCGGTAATTCGCCCGGCGAAGAAATCTTTGGCTGGTATCTCGAAGGTGCAGTGAGCGTGCTGCCGGATTCCTGGAAAAAGGGCAAGCTGGCGGAGGCCGATGTCATCCCGTTTGTGCGCTATGAAAAATATGATACGCAACACGAAGTTCCTTCCAACGTGATCAAAAGTGAGTCCAATGATCGCGCCGAAATTACTGTGGGTGTAAACGTACCGCTGACTTCGCAGCTTGTGCTGAAGACAGACTACCAGATGGCGGAAAACAACGCCGCAGGGTCGGATGTTAAGCACAAATACAATCTTGGCATTGGCTGGGTGTTTCAATAATACTTCATGCATGACGAACTACGAAGCCCGGACCGTTGAGGCCATGATCCATATCTATTGCCGTGCCAACCACGACACGAAGAGGGATTTATGCGAACATTGTGCCGGGCTTCTTGCATATGCCAATGAGCGGATTGAAAAGTGCCCGTATGGATATGATAAACCGGTATGCAATAAATGTAAGGTGCACTGCTATTCCCCGGAAATGCGCGGGCGCATCCAGTGCGTGATGCGCTTTGCCGGGCCAAGGATAATTCGGTCGCATCCGCTACTGGCCATCCGCCATATGGTTCGGTCGAGAAAGAATGTTGAACGTTGAACTTTTAACTTCCAACTTCGAAGCAGGGCTTTAGCCTTCGATGTTCGAGAGCATTTTCTTCTTAATTTGTCGTCTGGGATGGCAGGCGGGCCGCCTGCGATACGTATCAGCCCTGTCGTTGCGACAAATTAAGAAGAAAATGCTCTGGATGGATGCGGTGCAGATGTGGCGGACGTCAAGCCGTCCGGTTTAAAGCGCAGTCAAGCCTGCGCACTCCAAATCTTTGTATCTTGGCGCAACCCCAAAAACCTGCCATGCTGTCCTGCATTATGAGCAATCACACATTACATTTTGAAAGCATTGGCGGGGCGAGCGGGGATATGATTCTCGGGGCACTAGTGGGACTCGGGGTTTCGGTCGACGACTTGAATGAAGAACTGAAATCACTCAATGTCGATCCGTTTGAAATTATTGTCGAAGAGGTCGTTGAACAGGGCATGAGCGGTGTCCGGGCCCGTGTCGAGGTTCATGAACAGCAGCACCATGGCCATCATCATGGTCGTCATCTGGGCACAATTCTTAAGCTGATCGACGGTAGTGATCTCCCTGCTCCTGTAAAGGGATTGGCCGCGACGGTATTCCGTCGCATCGGCGAGGCCGAGGCGGCGATCCATGGGGTGGATATTGAAAAAATCCATTTTCACGAAGTCGGAGCGATGGATTCGATTGTCGATATTGTCGGTTGCTGCCTCGCATTGCACAAGCTGGGGGTGGACGGAGTGTCCGTCCGCAGTCTGCCGCAGGGACATGGTACGATTGAATGCGCCCACGGAACCTATCCCAATCCCGCGCCGGCCACACTACGTCTTCTCGAAGGCTTTCCTGTGCAGGATGTAGATGAACCCTTCGAGCTGGTAACACCCACGGGCGCGGCGCTTATTTCAACATGGCGCACAGCGGATATTCCCGCATCGGGAAGCCGCGCGGTCAAGACCGCCTACAGCTTCGGGCATCGCAAACTAAGCGGTCGGCCCAACCTGCTGCGCGCCACGCTCTACGAAGCCGCGGAAGATAACACGGTCGATGAGTGCCTCGTACTGGAGTGTAACCTCGACGACACGACGCCAGAGCTGGTGGGTTGTTTATTTGATCAATTGCTGGAAGTCGGTGCGCTGGATGTGTTCACCTCTCCGGTTCTTATGAAAAAACAACGGCAAGGCATTCTGCTGACGGTGCTATGCACTCCCGCTGATCGTGAAAAGATGCTGAACCTCATCTTCCGCGAATCGACCACTTTTGGAATTCGCGAACATGTGTCCAAACGCACGGTGCTGGAGCGTAGTTTTATAAACGTAGAAACGCCCTATGGCTCGGTTCGGGTTAAGGTTGGTAAGCGACACGGAGAAGTACTGACCGCCTCACCCGAAATCGAGGATTGCCGAACGCTGGCGCAGGAAAACGGTGTTGCGGTCAGGAAAGTCTACGCGGCCGCAATAAAAGGAATAGAATGAAGATGTAACCCCAGGAGAGAAATGATGCGTAGGATATGGATAATGCTGGCCGTATTGGCCATGGGGATTTCAGGTTATGCCGAGTTGAAACTGGCGACGCTGTTTTCGGAAGGAATGGTTTTGCAACGGGATCAGAAGGTGCCGGTGTGGGGCTGGGCGGATCCCGATGCGGAGGTTACGGTTTCGTTTGCCGGTAAGGATAAAACGGTACGGGCGGGCAAGGACGGCAAGTTCGTGGTTCGGCTCAAGAAGATGGACGCCTCCAAGGAGCCCCGCAGTCTGAAGGTTGTGAGTGGTGACGAATCTCTGGAGGTAAAGAATATCCTCGTGGGTGAAGTCTGGCTCTGCTCCGGACAGTCGAATATGTATTTGCCGGTTTCGAGGGCTGGAAATTTTGATAAAGAACAGGCCGAGGCCGATTATCCGTCGATTCGTATGTTTCTTATGGACCTCACGGCCAATACTGAACCTCAGAAGGATTGCACGGGTTCGTGGAAGGTCTGTACCCCTGAAAATATCGGTGCATTTTCTGCGACGGCCTATTTTTTTGGTCGGGAAATCCACAAGGAATTGAATGTGCCAGTGGGATTGATCCGGTCCTGCTGGGGCGGCACGCGCATCGAGGCATGGAGCCCGATGAGATCGCTGGACAAGTTTTCCGCCGTTCAGGAATACAAGGCACAGCAGGATAAGTGGGCGGTAAATTTTGACGAAGGCGCCGAAGAAGAGCGCTTTGCTAAAGCACTGGAAACTTGGAAGGAAAAAGTGAAGCAGGCCAAGGCCGAGAAGAAAAAGTGGCCGCGCAAGCCGAAGAAAAAGATTCATCCGCACAAGTCGCAGAATTATCCGGCCAACCTCTATAATGCTATGATCAATCCATTGGTGCCCTACGGAATGCGCGGCGCGATCTGGTATCAGGGCGAAGCAAATGCCAAAACAATCGAAGGCGCTATGCTCTATCGCGACTTACTTGAAAACATGGTAGTTCAATGGCGTAAAGACTGGGGCGACAAGTTTCCGTTCTACGCGGTTCAGTTGGTCAACTTTAAGAGGCCCCAAGAGGCTCCCGTTGAAGATACTCCGTGGGCATTTATTCGCGAAAGCTTCCTTAAATTCCATAAGGAAGTGCCAAACGTTGGAATCGCCGTTGGCATCGATGTGGGTGAGGCGAAGAGCATACACCCAAAGAACAAGCAAGCGATCGGCAACCGTCTTGCACACCAGGCTTTGGCCAAAACCTACAAAAAGAAGATTGTTGCGGGCGGCCCTATCTATAAGTCGATGAAAAGGGATGGCAACAGGATCACCATCAAATTCGACGACCTCGGTTCCGGTCTGGTGGAGCAGGGCGGCGAACCGTTGAAAACCTTTGCCATTGCGGGTGCAGACCGGAACTTTGTCGAAGCGCAGGCGGCTATTGTGGGGAATACCGTGGTGGTTAGTTCCGTCGAAGTGCCCGATCCCGTTTCCGTGCGCTATGCCTGGGCCGACAACCCCGTCGGGTGCAACCTATTCAATAAGGAAGGGTTCCCTGCCTCGCCGTTCAGAACCGACGATTGGCGGCCGGCCGAATAGCCCTAAAACCCGTTTGCGTTTTCGCAGTCCCCGGATTATCTTCTTTCTCTTTGAAGTTACCGGGGATTTTTTATGTTGGCGAAGCGAATTATTCCGTGTCTGGATGTGACCGGCGGAAGAGTGGTTAAAGGCGTGAATTTTGTGGACCTGCGCGATGCAGGCGATCCCGTGGAATGTGCCAAGGCCTACGAAGCACAGGGAGCGGACGAATTAACCTTTTTAGATATCACGGCATCGAGCGATGGCCGTGAAACGATGGTGGATATTGTTCGCCGTTGTGCCGAACAGGTATTTATGCCTTTAACCGTTGGGGGTGGCATCCGAACGCCAGCCGATGTGCGCAATATGCTCAATGCCGGAGCCGACAAGGTCTCGTTCAATACCGCGGCGATTACGAATCCCGATATTCTCAATGAATGCTCCGACTCGTTCGGCTCACAATGCACCGTACTGGCCATTGATGCGCGACGCAAGGGCGACGGTACATGGGGGGTTTATACGCACGGTGGGCGAAATCCGACTGAGCTCGACGCGGTTGAGTGGGCCATCGAAGGGACCCGGCGCGGTGCCGGGGAAATCCTGCTCACGAGCATGGATGCCGATGGCACAAAGGACGGTTATGACTTAGAGCTGACCCGAACCATTTCCGAAGCGGTCGGCGTTCCGGTGATTGCATCCGGTGGGGCGGGCACGCTGGATCATATGGTTGATGCCGTAACCGAGGGCAAAGCCGATGCAGTATTGGCGGCCTCTATTTTCCATTTTGGTGAATTCACCATCAAAGAGGTGAAGGAATACATGCGGAACAAAGGTATAGAAATCAGGTTATAGGAATTTTGACCGCAAAGACGCAAATTTGCGGTCATAACACTTAGATTGGAGAAAAAACATGAGCAAGGAACTTGAAGAAGGATCGGAACTGGCACTCGACTGGAACAAACTGGAAAAGGCGGTCGAAGGAACGAAGGGCATTATTCCGGTGGCTGTGCAGCATGCCGACACCAAGGAGGTTATCCTGGTGGCCTACATTAATCAGGTTGCATTCGAGGAGTCGCTCAAGCGCAAGATGCTGGTGCTTTGGAGTTCGTCGCGTCAGGAATTATGGATCAAAGGGCTGACATCCGGCGAAACCTTTGAACTGCTCGAAGCCTATGTGAACTGCGAGCAAAATTCCCTCTTGTTTGTGGTGCGCCCGAACCGCGGTGGCATCTGCCATACCAAGAACGCCACGGGCGAGCCGCGTAACTGCTACTATCGGAAGATCGACCTCGATAATCCAACCAAACTCGAAAACCTCGACGCATAAAAGATATATCGCGCAAAGGCGCTAAGTCGCAAAGACTCAGGTATGACCGAGAATGAAATATCCAAAGTGGTGGTTGATGCGGCAATTCATGTCCATCGGGCATTGGGTGTGGGGCTGTACGAAAGGTTTTCGAGTCGACATCATCGTGGAGGGAAAAGTCGTGCTTGAGTTGAAATCGGTGGAGCCGATTGTGGCTTCCCATCGAAAACAAATACAAACCTATCCCCGTCTAACTGACCTGAAGTTGGGTTTTCTACTGAATTTTGGAGCGGCTTTAATGAAAGATGGTATTGTTCGAGCGGTTAACGGATTAGAAGAATAACTTTGCGCCTCTGCGTCTTTGCGCGATTTAAGATATTTTGGAGAAAACGATGACAATAAAGATTAATGACCTAATGCAGCAAAGCGGCGTGAAGTTTGGGACAAGCGGTGCACGCGGCCTGGCGGTGGAAATGACCGACCAGGTTTGCTATACTTACACCAAAGGGTTTCTTCAGTATCTGGAGGCATTCGGCGAGCTGAAGAAAGCCGGAGAGTCCGTGGCGATTGCCGGTGATCTGCGGCCAAGTACGGGCCGTATTATGGCCGCCGTCGCGAAGGCGGCCTCCGATATGGGGTATGAACCGGTTAACTGCGGCCGAATTCCTTCGCCGGCTGTAGCCCTCTACGGTCTCGAAAATGCATGTCCGTCCATCATGGTGACGGGGAGTCATATTCCAGACGACCGCAACGGGATTAAATTCAACAAGTGTACCGGTGAAATCCTCAAGTTTGATGAGGAGCAGATTCGCGAGCAAGTTGTCGAGTTGGATGAATCCGTTTTCGAAGGCTGTGCGTTTACATTGCCGGAAGAAAATATTGATGCCCGCATCAACTATGTGAATCGCTACCTGCGTACTTTCCCTGAAGATTGCCTGCAGAGCAAAAAGATTGGCATCTATCAACATTCAGCTGTTGGACGTGACGTGTTGATTGAAATCTTTTCCGGACTGGGCGCGGATGTAACGCCCCTTGGTTTCTCCGATACGTTTATTCCGGTCGATACCGAAGCCATTCGTGAAACCGATGTTTTGCTGGCGCGCGAGTGGTCGGAAGAAAATGGTTTCGATGCGATCATTTCAACGGATGGCGATAGTGACCGCCCGCTGATCAGCGATGAAAACGGGGCATGGCTGCGGGGTGATGTGGCCGGCATTCTGGCCGCCAAATATCTTGGAGCGGATTCCGTCAGTACGCCGGTAAGCTGTAATACCGCGCTGGAAAAATGTGGCTGGTTTTCCGATATTCGCCGGACGAAGATTGGGTCACCTTTTGTGGTGGCTTCGATGATCGAGGCTGATTTTTCCAGATGCAAGGGCGTGGTGGGGTATGAAGCCAACGGCGGGTTCTTAACCAATAGCGATCTCCCGATTTCCGGGAAAGCGCTTCGGGCATTGCCGACGCGCGATGCCGTGCTGCCGATTCTCAGTATTATTCTTTTGTCGCTCAAGGAGCGCAAGTCCATCTCTGCCCTGCAAGCCGACCTTCCGCAGCGTTTCACTGCCAGCGACCGTATTCAGGATTTTCCTACAGAGGAAAGTGCCAAGATCATCGAGCAGTTTGCGGATATTTCCGCGATCGAAGATGCATTCGGCATCGCTTTCGGAATGGTGGAAGCCGTTGATCGTACCGATGGGTTGCGTGTCACTTTTGAGTCGCAGGAAGTTCTGCATATGCGGCCTTCCGGCAATGCGCCCGAGTTTCGTTGCTACAACGAGGCGGATAGCGAGGAACGGGTTCAGGAAATGCAGAGAATCTCCATGGAGATACTTCTTCGAATGAAAAGTGATGCGTGAGTCGTGACTCTCAGATCATGCCTCGCGTTTCACTCGTTACGTTTTTGGTTGCGTAGCAATGCGTAAAAGCTACCATCCGCTTTTAACTAAGAGAAAGAACCATGGCTGTTAGACCCGATAGGCAAACATTTTTAGAAAAGGCAAAGCGGGGGAACCTGGTGCCGGTATGGAAGGAAATCCTTGCCGATCAGGAAACTCCGGTTTCCGCCTATGAGCGCGTGCGTACCTATTTGCGGCAACGGGAGCATGCTTCGCATACCTACCTGCTTGAAAGTGTTGAAGGCGGCGAGAATATCGGCCGTTATTCCTTTATCGGGGGCACACCGCGCACCATTATTCGTGCATACGGACGACGGGTTGAAATTGCCCACAACGGCAATGAACCCTGGATCATTGATGATATCGATCCGCTGGATGCCTTGAAAATTCATATGGAGCATTTTTCCCCTGTGGTGGATGACTCTTCGTTGCCGCGTTTTGTCGGCGGCGCGGTTGGATTTCTTGGCTATGACATGGTGTCGCAGTTTGAACCCCGTGTGCCGGTTATTGGAAACGATGACATCGGTAATCCGGATATGGTCTTTATGGTGACGGATGGACTGATTGTTTTTGACCGCGTGCAGCACCGCATGAAGATTGTGGCCAATGCCCATATCGAGGGCGACCCAAACGAGGCTTACGATAAGGCCGTTGCGCAGATTGATGAATTATGCGAGGCCCTGCAGACCCCGGTGAACCGGGTGCTGATTGATACGCATGTGAATGTTGAGCCGTTGGAGCCGAAGTCGAATACCACCAAGGAAGAGTTTCTGGAGATGGTTGAGAAGGCTCAGGAATACATTCGTTCCGGAGATGTGATTCAAACCGTGCTGTCGCAACGTTTCGAAGTGGATAACGAGGCGGACTCGCTGGATGTTTATCGTGCGCTGCGGACCATCAATCCGTCGCCCTACATGTTTTGCCTTGATATGGGTGAAAGCGCCATTGTTGGAACGTCGCCGGAGATCCATGTGCGGTGTGAAGATAAAAAAGTCGAGGTGCGCCCGATTGCAGGAACCCGGCCCCGTGGAAAAACGGTCGAAGAAGATGTTGCGCTGGAAAAGGATTTGTTGGCCGATCCCAAAGAACGGGCAGAGCACATTATGCTGGTCGATCTCGGTCGTAACGATATCGGCCGCGTCTGCGATTTTAACTCGGTAACCGTGCCGGATTTGATGGTAATCGAGCGCTACAGCCATGTGATGCACATTGTATCTGATGTGACGGGTACGTTGTCTGATGATCATGATGAATACGATGTAATGCGCGTAACGTTCCCGGCGGGTACGGTCAGCGGAGCACCAAAAATCCGCGCCATGGAGATCATTGCTGAACTCGAAAAGAGCAAGCGGGGACCGTATGCCGGTGCCGTGGGCTACTTTAACTATAACGGAAACTTTGATTCGGCCATCACCATTCGCACCGTTATCCTGGATAAAAACAAGGCGTATGTTCAAGCCGGGGCCGGGGTGGTTGCCGATTCTGTCCCGATCAATGAATATGAAGAGACGCGCAACAAGGCCCGCGGTATGATGAAAGCCCTGGCCCTTGCGAAACATTATCACGCCGCCCGCACAAAAGGGGAATAGGCACGCAAAGCCGCTAAGGACGCTAAGAGATGACGGAGAATGATATAGCCAGGGAAGTGGTGGATGCTGCTTATGCTATTCATTCAAGGCTTGGGCCGGGCTTATTGGAAAGTGTGTATGAAGTTTTGTTGGCGGATGAGCTGACTCGAAGGGGATTTTCTGCAAAACAGCAGGTATCCATAGATATTGAATATAATGACCGAAGATTTTCGGAAGCATTCCGGGCAGACCTGATAATTAATGAAAAGGTGATTGTTGAACTCAAGTCAGTGGAGGGAGTGAAACCGATCCACAAGAAGCAACTGTTAACCTATCTGCGCCTAACGAAACTCAAGTTGGGCCTATTGGTCAATTTTGGAGAAAACCTAATCAAAGATGGTATAACGAGGGTAGCTAACGGCTTGTAAGCTTTGCGCTCTTTGCGTCTTTGCGTGAAAAGGACTAATAACAATGATTCTGGTCATCGATAACTACGATTCCTTTACCTATAATCTCGTGCAGTACCTCGGCGAGCTGGGCGCGGAGATGCGCGTGTTCCGTAACGATGAAATCACCGTGGCGGAAGCGGTTGCACTCAATCCCGAAAAAGTGCTGGTCAGTCCGGGGCCGTGTACGCCGAAAGAGGCCGGAGTCTCTTGTGATATTATCCGCGAGTTTGGCCCGCGCCTCCCGTTGTTTGGGGTTTGCCTTGGTCATCAATCCATCGGCGATGTCTATGGCGGGAACGTGGTCCGTGCCGACCGCTTGATGCACGGAAAGACCTCGCCCATGATCCACGAAGGGCAGAGTGTCTTCAAAGGGCTACCGAGCCCGTTCGATGCCACCCGCTACCACTCGCTCATCATTGAACGCAAATCCCTGCCGGATTGCCTGGAAATTACGGCATGGACGGCCGAGGGCGAAATTATGGGTGTTCAGCACAAGGAGCATCCGGTGCACGGTGTCCAGTTTCATCCGGAATCCATCCTGACGGTCGAAGGCAAAAAACTGCTGCAGAACTTTTTGGACCTGTAGGGCACTAGTTCCGATAGCGGTTCACGATTGGCATGCGGCGGTCGCGGTCGAACGATCGAGGTGTAATTTTTACGCCGGGGGGCGACTGTCGCCGTTTATATTCACTCAATTCCACGGCATGCACAACGCGTCGCGCAAGGGTTTCATCGTAGCCCTTCGCGATCAGCTCATTGATCCCCATATCGTTTTCGACATAGTCTTCGAGAATAGGATCGAGTACTTCATAGGGCGGCAGCGAATCCGTATCCTTCTGATCGGGGCGGAGTTCGGCAGAGGGCGGGCGCTCAATAATATCCGGGGGTATAACGAGCGTTCCAGCTTGTTCATTCCGCCAGCGGCAGAGATCGAATACCAGTGTTTTGGGCACATCTTTAATAAGGGCGAAGCCGCCGCACATATCGCCATAGAGTGTGCAGTAGCCCATGGCCATCTCGCTCTTGTTTCCCGTGGTAAGCACAAGCCATCCAAACTCGTTGGAAAGTGCCATAATCAGATTTCCCCGGATACGTGCCTGCAGGTTTTCTTCGGCCAATCCAGGTTGTTTGTCCTCGCCCCAGACATTTGAAAGCTCTTGCTCGAATGCCCCATAAAGTCCCTTGATGGGCAGGGTGTGGAATTCGACGTCGAGCAGGCCGGCCATTTTACAGGCATCGCCCAGTGTATCTTCAGAGGAATATTGCGAAGGCATGGTAACCGCCACAACGCGGTCTTTGCCGAGGGCATCCACGGCAATCGCGAGCACCAGAGCGGAGTCGATGCCTCCGCTGAGCGCAACAACAACACGCTTGAAACCAATTTTGTCGACATAATCTTTCAGGCCCAGTTTCAGCGCTTCGTACACTTCCTCCAAATCGGGCAGGGGAGCTTCCTTGCGGAATTGAGCAGGCGAGGATGCCTGCCCCGCATGAGGGGCAGACTTTCCAGTCTGCCCATAAGAGAAATAGAGGATGTCTTCCTGAAACTGTTTGGCTCTTGCCAGACGGGTGCCATCCGGAGCGAATACCATACTCGCACCGTCAAATACCAGTTCGTCCTGACCGCCGACCATGTTGCAGTAGAGAATGCGGGTGTTTAGTTTTCTTCCGGTTTTCGCCAGCACGTCAATGCGGGCGTTTAACTTGCCGCGGTTGTAGGGCGAGGCCGACAGGTTAACCAACAGGTCGATGCTTTGCCCTTCAAGGGCTTGGGTAGCCCCATCATTCGTGTCCCATGAATCCTCGCAAATGTGTATAGCCAGGCGTGTGTCGTCGATCGTTAGGACCAGGGGTTTTTTCCCGGCCGAAAAAATGCGCTTTTCATCAAACACCCCATAGTTTGGAAGCAGCATTTTGTGGTAAATTCCAATAGGGGCTCCGTTGTGGAAAACGACTGCGGCATTGTAGATTTCATGCTCTTCGATGAGTGGTGTGCCCACAACCACATAGGCCTCGGCAGGTAGTTCGGCGGAAAGCCGTTCGAGCTGTTTCGCGCAGTCGGTGGAAAAGGTGTTCTTGAGAATCAGATCTTCCGGCGGGTAGCCGGAAATCACCAGTTCGGGGAAAACAATGAGCTGTGCGCCGCCATCGGCCGCCGCCCGGGCCCGCTCAATCACCATATCGGTGTTTTGCTGCAAGGCTCCGACCGTGGGATTGACTTGAACAAGTGCCGCAATCAACGTTGGCCTCTATTTATTGGATTCCGAATCACCGGCCATCTTAAACGGGGCTGAAACTACCGCTCCTGTTGTTTTAATGGCTGTGCCGACGGCCGTCCCCGCAACTTTCACTGGTGTGGTGATGAGGGCACATCCACTCAGTGAGACGAGCAACAAGGCGGCTAGGATAAGGTTGGGTTTTTTCATGCTAGGGCTTCTTGGATTAGCGACGGTAGTTCGGGGCCTCTTTGGTGATCTTAATGTCGTGGGCGTGTGCTTCAACTGCACCGGCGGCGGATACACGGACAAAACGTCCATGTTTCTTGAGATCCTTGATGTTTGTCGTGCCACAGTAGCCGAGACTGGCTTGCAGTCCGCCGCAGTATTGTTTCATCACCTTGTTTACGGTTCCTGAGTAGGGGACCATGCCTTCAATGCCCTGCGGAACAAGATCGTCATCGTTGCTCAGACCGTAGCGCTGGCGGCTGCCCTCGCGCGACTTCATGGCATCGAGACTTCCCATGCCGCGGTAGATCACAAACTGGCGGCCTTCATAGATGATTTTTTCACCAGGACTTTCTTCGGTTCCGGCCAGCACGGAGCCCATCATGACCGTATCGGCGCCGGCCACCAGTGCTTTGGCAATATCGCCCGAGTTGCGCACGCCACCATCGGCGATGACCGGAATGCTGCCTTCCAGTGCTTCGGATGCTGCATAAATTGCAGTGATTTGCGGGATGCCGACGCCGGCAACAACACGGGTGGTGCAGATGGAGCCGGGGCCGATTCCGACCTTTACCGCATCCGCGCCTGCATCACGCAAAGCCAGCGCCGCTTCGGCGGTGGCAATGTTGCCGCCGATCACATCGATGTGGGGAAATTTATTCTTCACCCACGAAACCATTTCGACTACGCCCTTGGAATGTCCATGTGCGGTATCGACCACCATCACATCAACCTCCTCTTGATTGAGGATTTCAGCGCGCTCATAGTCGCCCGGGCCGACGCCGGCAGCAACGCGAAGGCGATATTTGTCATCACGGTTAAAGAGGGGTTTTTCATTTTCAATCAGGCTTCGTACATCGGCATAGCTGTAGAGACCGACGAGTTTGCCGTTTTCGGTTAGGGGCAATTTTCCGATCTTGTGCTGTTGCATAATATCGTAGGCCTGCCGCAGGTTGGTGCCGTTCTTGGCTGTAATGACATCGGTGGTCATGATATCGGTGACCGGTGCCTGCTTGGAGCGTGAAAAACGGATATCCTTGGAGGTTAGGATGCCTAGCAGTTTTCCATCGTCGTCCAGAATCGGAAAGCCACTGAAGTTATAGCCTTTTTCCGCGCGGCGGATGGCAATGCTTTCCAGAGTGTCTTTGACGTTAAAAGTGATGGGGTCGGTGATCAGCCCGTTCAAATGGTGTTTTACACGGCTCACGTGCTGGGCCTGGTCTAGTGGATCAAGGTTTTTGTGGATCACCCCGATGCCCCCGAGCATCGCCATTGAAATGGCCATCTGAGCCTCGGTAACGGTGTCCATTGCTGCACTGAGAAACGGAATTTTAACGCCGACGTTTCGGGTCAACCTGGAGGAGATATCGGTATCGCCCGGAAGGAAGTCCGCATACTGCGTAATCAGCGAGACATCGTCGAACGTCAGTCCCTCGTGGGGGAAGGTTTTCATGAAATCGTGAATGTATTTGTTTCGGCTCATTTTCTGCATCCTTTTGCCAACGCATTTTGTTCAGATTCGCGAAACGAGTCAAGCGCCGTATTGTATAGTTTTCTGATATTGATAATAACGCTTGACGTTAATATCGAGGGGCGTTAATAATCTTGCATGATTGAGTCGTTCAAGTGCAAGGAGACAGAAAAGCTATATCATCGGCAATTCACGAAACGATTGCCCCAGTCGATCCAAAAAGTGGCGATGCGAAAGCTATGGATGCTTGAGGCTGCAACGCAGTTGAACGATTTAAAGGTGCCGCCAAACAACCAGTTGGAAGTGCTCAAAGGAAATAGAAAAGGGCAACACAGTATTCGGATAAACAAGCAATGGCGCATCTGCTTCGTGTGGCATGCCGGCCATGCAAAGAATGTCGAGATTGTAGATTACCACTAAGGAGTGAAGATCATGAAAACACTAGCCCCAATACATCCTGGCGACATTCTGTTGGAAGAGTTCTTGGAGCCGATGGGCATCAGCCAATATCGCTTGTCGAAGGATATTTCCGTGCCCCCGCGCCGGATTAACGAGATTGTGCATGGCAAACGTGCAATTACGGCCAACACCGCCCTCCGCCTTGCAAAATACTTTGGAACCACGCCCCAGTTCTGGCTCAACCTCCAGTCCCATTATGATCTGGAGCTGGAAAAGGACAAAGTCGGCAACAAGCTTGATTCAGAGGTTCAAGCCCTGTCGGCTGCGTAATTCAAAAAAAACAAGGAATCTTGGATGGAATAGGTTTCTTTGTTTTATGGTATCAATAACGTTGAAGTGCTTGTTGCTATGGAATATATCCT
>CAZWZW010000059.1:0-14915 GCA_964639125.1 uncultured Verrucomicrobiota bacterium | reverse complement strand
TCCGCGTATTGCCGAGATCATTTCCAAACATTGGGATGGCGGCGAGGAAGAGGCCGTCCGGATTTCCCACGACGTGGTGAAAAACCCGATCGGGGTGAAGAAAAATAAAAGGAAATAGGGATCCATGAAAAGACACTTTCTGATTGATACGATCCTGGTTGCCATGGTGTCGGTTTCTGTGACGCAGGCTCGAATCGACCTCGTGCCGCAGGCGTTGGAATTGAATGAAACCGGTGGAAGCTGGGAGTTGAAGTCCGACGCGATCATCGTCTATGCCGACGCCGCCGCGAAGGAACCTGCCGAAATGCTTGCGGCCTATTTTCGTCCGGCCACGGGGTTCAAGCTTCCGGTGAAATCAGGCAGCGAAGGTGCGATTGTTTTTCAAAGCAAGGCCGATGCAGAGCTTGGCCGGGAAGGCTACGAATTACGCATCACGAATTACGCATTGATCCAGGCACCCACGACGACCGGCCTCTTCTACGGGGGCCAAACCTTACGTCAGCTGTTGCCCGTGGAAATCTTCTCGCCGACCAAAATTTCCCAAACCTGGAAAAGTCCGGGCGTGGAAATCCGTGACTGGCCGCGGTTCAGTTGGCGCGGACAGCATCTGGATGTGGCTCGTCATTTTATGCCGGTCGAGTGGGTGAAACAGTTTGTTGACCAGCTGGCACTGCACAAGCTCAATGTCATGCACTGGCATCTGACCGATGATCAGGGCTGGCGCATCGAGATTCGGAAATATCCCAAGCTGACGGAAGTGGGCGCGTGGCGCAAGGAAACGCTGATCGGGCACCGCTCGGAAAAGCCGGCCAGGTATGACGGCACACGCTACGGCGGTTTCTACACGCAGGACGAAATCCGTGCGGTGGTGGAGTACGCGCGAAGGCGCCATGTGACGATCGTACCGGAAATCGAGATACCCGGCCATTCGCTGGCGGCGCTGGCGGCGTATCCGGAGCTGGGCTGCACGGGCGGGCCGTACGAGGTGCTGACCCAATGGGGGATCTCCCGCGACATCTATTGCGCCGGAAATCCGGACACCTTCATCTTCTGGAAGGATGTGCTCGACGAGGTCTGTGAACTTTTTCCGGGGGAATATATCCACATCGGTGGCGATGAAGCCCCGAAGACGAGGTGGGAAGCCTGTCCGAAATGCCAAAAGCTGATTCAGGATAAAGGGCTGGCCGATGAACATGCGCTGCAGGTTTATGTGACGCTGGAGATGGAAAAATATCTGGCCGCCAAGGGGCGTCGCCTGATCGGATGGGATGAGATTTTTGAAGAAGGTTTGAGTACGACGGCTGCGGTGATGTGGTGGCACAAGCAGAAGGACAAGGCCATTCTTGAAAAGGGCAACGGGCTGGTGGTGGCGACCAGCAAGTCGCTTTACTTTGATAAATATCAGAGTCGGGACAAACCGAATGAACCGCTGGCGATCGGGGGGTATATTCCGTTGGAAAAGGTCTATGCGCTGGAGCCGGTTCCGGTCGGTGTAACCGCGGAACAGGCTGGTCGGGTTCTCGGCGCGCAGGGGCAGCTCTGGACGGAATATATTCCGACGACGAGCCAGGCCGAATATATGCTCTACCCGCGCCTGTGCGCGCTGGCGGAAGTATGCTGGCTTCCGGCCGACCCAAAGGACTTCGAAGATTTTTCGAAACGCTTGAAGGTCCATCTTCAACGGATGAAACAGCAGGGCATCAATTATCGGGAACCAGGGAAAGGAAACTAGGATGAAACGACGCAATTTTATGATCACCTTGGGGGCGGTCGGAGCGACGACGCTGAGCGCAAGGGCAGGCCGTGTCAAACAACCTAACATGGTGGTGGTTCTGGTCGATGACCATGCTTTCGAAGCGATCTCGGCCTATGGCAGTTGGCTGAAAGATTATGCCCGTACGCCGACCATTGACCGGCTCGCTAAAGAGGGGATGCGGTTTGATAACTTTACCTGCTGCAACTCCATTTGTTCGCCCAGTCGTGCAGCCATATTGACCGGGCAATACAGCCATAAAAATGGGGTGCTGGGGCTGAACGGCCGTATCCATGACGATTCCCCGCAATATCCCGTGCAACTTAAAAAAGCCGGCTATCAAACCTGGCTGGTGGGGAAATGGCACTTGGCCAACACCCCCAAAGGCTACGATAAACATATGACGGTCTATAAACAGGGGACCTATTTCGACCCGGTCTTTACTGGATCGGAAGGGGAATGGAAACGCGAAGGATACTGTACCGATGTTTACACTGACATTGCCATGGACTGGCTTGAAAAACGCGACCGTACCCGACCTTTCTGTCTTGGCTTGCAGTTCAAGGCCCCGCATCACGATTACGGCCATGCCGCGCGCTACGACGACCTGCTGGCCGGGGTGGAGGTTCCGGAACCTCCGACGCTGTATGAAGAACTCCGCAACAGTGACTCCAACCTGAAGAAGGAATTTCTGGGGGGCACCAAGTTCCACATGCTCTATTCCACCGGGAAGGGGGGCGGCTCCTATTATGCACGCCATAAGAATGATCCGCCGCCCGATGCCATGTGGCCGCATGACGAATCCAGCGACCACGATAAGATCCACGCCGCCTATCAGCACCAGATTCATAAGTATATCCGCTGCATTACCGGTAACGACGATAACCTTAAACGTGTGCTCGATTATCTCGATGACGAGGGGCTGGCCGAGGATACCATCGTTCTCTATACCGCCGATCAGGGCTACTGGCTCGGGGAGCATGGGTTCTACGATAAGCGGTTGATGCTTGAAAGCTCCGTGCGCATGCCCTTTCTGATTCGCTACCCCAAACTGATCAAGCCGGGTAGTGTGAACGACGACCTGTGCATCAACGTGGATATTGCCCCGACATTGCTGGAACTGGCCGGAGCCAAAACGCCGGAATCGATGCAGGGGCGCAGTATGGTTCCGTTGCTCAAGGGAGAGGCGGTCTCGGATTGGCGCTCCTCGCAGTTTTATGCCTATTGGGGCGGTCCGCCGAATCACTACGGAATTCGGACCAAACGCTATACCTATATCAAAATGAAAAATCATCCCAGTGAGCTTTTTGACCGCAAAAACGATCCCGACCAAAGACATAATGTGGCCGGAAATCCGGAAAACAAGGGCGTCATCGAGCAGCTTGAAAAGGAGCTTCAAAAACAGATCCGGGAAGTGGAGATCTCCGAAGAAGAACTGCCCGGAAACAGAGTCGTTAAATCGGTAAAACCAAGAAGGAAAAACGGATGAAGCGATTTCTGTATATCTTTCTGGTTGCCTCGACTTGCGCCTCTGCCATGGGAAACACCCCGCCTGTCATCAAAAAATTCACGGTGTCTAAACAGTTGCAGGGCGAGCAGGGGATCGAGCAGATCCTCCTGCGCGGTGTGGCCGAAGATGTCGAAGACGGGAGCCGGGTCGATTATGCCTACCGCATTGTTTCCGGAAGCGGTCGCTTGGAGGCGATCAAACGCTATGCCGTGTATCATCCGCTTCAGCAGGGGCCGGCGAGCTTTGAGCTGGTGGTGACCGATTCCGCCGGAGCGATGGCCCGAGCCGTGGCGGAATATGTCGTGGGCGGAAACAATTCGACTCAACTCTATATCGACAAGGCGGCCTGGAGGGCCGCTCTCACGCCGAAGTATCGCAAACAGGCTTCTTTTCAGTTTGTGGAGCGCGATCCGGACCTGCCGAACGTCTTGCTGATCGGCGATTCGGTCTCCATCGGATACACCCCCTACGTTCAGAAAGAACTGGCAGGCAAGTGCAACGTCTATCGCATTCCCGAAAACAGTGGCGATTCCAAAAAGGCGCTGGCTCAGTTCGACTATTGGATGGGTGATGGCAAGTGGGACGTGATTCACTTCAATACGGGACTACACGACATGAAGCGCATCGTCGATAATAAGCTGGATATCCAGGGTGACCACGTCAACAGTCCGACAGAATACGGGAACAATCTTGAAGAATATTTCAAGCGACTGGAAAAAACCGGAGCCAAACTGATTTGGGCGAACACTACCGTGGTTCCGGAAGGGGCCGAGGGGCGCATTAAAGGCGAAGAGGTGCAGTATAATCGGATTGCGGAACAGGTGCGAAAGAAGCACCCGACGATCGCTTTGAACGATCTCTATGTATTGACCGCAACCCATCCCGCCGACCAGCGCCCGGTCAATGTCCATTTTGAAGAGGCCGGAAAAAAACGGCAGGCCAGACAGGTGGCTGCAAAGATACTGGAGATATTGAAATGAAGAAGTGGATTCTATTATGCCTGCTGGCCGCAGCAGGGAGTTTTGCTGAAAACAAACCGAACATTATCCTGATGATGGCTGACGACCTCGGCTACGGCGATACGGGGTTCAACGGAAATAAAATCATAAAAACCCCGCATCTGGACCAGATGGCGAAGGACGGGGTAAAACTGACTCATTTCTATGCGGGCGGACCGGTCTGCTCTCCGACGCGCGGAACCTGCCTGACCGGGCGTCACTACTATCGCTACGGCATCTGGTCGGCGAACCAAGGGCACCTTCCCCGGCAGGAAATTACGCTGGCGAAAATGCTGAAAGAGCAGGGATACACGACGGGCCACTTCGGCAAGTGGCATCTCGGAACGCTGAGCAAGACCCATTCAACCAAGGGACCCAAGCGTAACCCCGAAGTGAACTATGCGCCGCCGTGGGAGCGCGACTATGACCGATCCTTCGTGGTTGAATCCTCCGTGATGACCTGGAATCCCGGCAGTGATAAAAATCCCTTCTACAACGATGGTGTCCCGCTGGCCGGCGATGATCCGACGCTCCTCGGCGGAGCGGGTCGGGTGGTGGTGGACCGTGTGATTCCTTTCATGGAACAGGCGGTAAAGAGTGAAACGCCGTTTCTGGCCGTGGTGTGGTTCAACGCGCCGCACGAACCGATCAAGGCGGGGCCGGACTATCTTAAAATGTATGAGGGCTATGGCGAGGCGGCTCATTTCTACGGGTGCATCACGGAAATGGATGAGCAGGTCGGGCGGATTCGGGCGAACCTTCGGGAATGGGGCGTTGCAGATAATACCTTGATCTTTTTCTGTTCCGATAACGGCCCCGAAGGCAAAGCGCCAAAAGGTAAAAAAGCCGGGACAACTGCGGGGCTGCGCGGTCGCAAACGCAGTCTCTACGACGGGGGAGTGCGTGTGCCTGCCCTGGTGGAATGGCCGGGAAAACTTACGCCGGGTTCGGTGATCAATGTTCCCTGTTCCACCCTCGATTATTTTCCAACAATCGCGAAGTTGACCCATTACCAGGTGCCCGACCAACGCCCGATCGACGGGCAGGACATGATGCCGATTGTGGCCGGGAAGACGGACCAGCGCACCAAGGCCATTCCGTTCCGATCTAAAGGCGGAGCCACGCTCGTGAAGGAGGGTTATAAGTTGGTTTTACCCAGGGGCGAGCTCTACGACCAGTCCAAGGATTGGAGCGAGGAGAACAATATCGCGTCCGCCTATCCGGAACGGGTGGCGCAAATGACCCAGGAACTGATGAAGGATCTCGAAAGCATGAAACGAAGCCACGCCGGCCAAGACTACAACGATTCGTCGTTCAAGCCGACGGATGAATGGAATGTGTTTGGAAAAGGTAAGAAAAGGAAGAAATCGCATGAAACTAATTAGCATGGCAGCCAGCCTGTTTCTGTCCGGTGCTATCCTGGCGGGCGAGGTTGGGAAACCCAATATTATTCTGATGATGGCCGATGATCTGGGCTACGGCGATACGGGGTTTAACGGCAACACCATCATCAAAACCCCGAACTTGGACCGGATGGCGGAGGATGGCGTCAAGCTGACCCGGTTCTATGCGGGCGGACCGGTTTGTTCGCCGACGCGCGCCACGTGCCTGACCGGACGCCATTATTACCGCATGGGAATCTGGACAGCCAACCAGGGGCACCTGCCCGCGCAGGAAATTACGCTTGCGCGCATCCTCAAGAGCAAGGGATATACGACGGGTCATTTCGGCAAGTGGCATCTCGGAACGTTGAGCAAGACGATGTCGGCGAAGGGGGCAAGACGCAAGCCCGCCGAAAACTATGCGCCGCCGTGGGATCGTGATTATGATCGATCGTTTGTGGTCGAATCTGCCATTAGTACCTGGAATCCCGGTTTGGGAAAACGCGCCAGGAACAACCCGTTCTACGATGATGGCAAGCCGGTCGACCCGAACGACGACAGCCTGAAAGGCGGCGCGGGCCGCGTGGTGGTGGACCGGGCAGTACCCTTCATGGAGCAGGCGGTCAAGAGCGGCACACCCTTCCTTTCGGTTATCTGGTTTAATGCGCCGCACGAAGACATCGAAGCCGGGCCGGAGTATCTGAAGATGTACGAAGGCTGCGGCGATGCGGCGCATTTCTACGGCTGCATCACGGAAATGGACGAGCAGGTCGGTCGTATTCGCGAAAACCTCGAAAAATGGGGCGTGGCGGACAACACGCTGATCTTTTTCTGTTCCGACAACGGGCCGGAAGGTTCGGAACCCAAAGGGCGGCGTGCGGGCACCACGGATGGGCTGCGCGGGCGCAAGCGCAGCCTATACGACGGAGGGGTGCATGTTCCGGGGTTTGCCCTGTGGCCGAGGCATATTCAGCCGAATACCGTGGTGGAAACCCCGTGTTCAACCCTCGACTATCTTCCCACTGTTTCCAAAATCGTCGGCTATAGCATGCCCGACAACCGTCCGATCGACGGGCAGGATATGATGCCGATCATTACCGGACGGATGACGCATCGCGACAAGGCGATCCCCTTTCGTTTCAACAACGGTGCAGCGATTGTGAAGGATCATTACAAACTGCTTCTTCCGCAGGGGGAACTCTACGATTTCAATGCCGACTGGAGCGAACAACACAACATGGCTGCGCAGTATCCCGAGCGTGTTGCCCGGATGAAAACCGAGTTGATGGATTATTTGGCCAGCATGAAAAAAAGCCATGCCGGCGAGGACTATCACGATCCGTCGTTTAAGCCGGTCGGGGAGCACTGGAAAGCCTATAACCCGAATGCCGTACCCGGGCAGAAGAAAAAGAAGCAGAAAAAAGGACGTAAACAGAAAGCTACCGGAAAAAAATAATGGTGCACAATTTTACGAAGATGGCATGGAGTTGGGTGCCGCTTGGATTGTGGCCGGTGAATTTAGAGGATTATCGTGATAAAAAAATGGATGTTTGCAGCTTTTACTGTGTTGGCGTTGGCTTTGTCGGCAAGCGCCGCTAAACCCAATATCGTCTATATTCTGGCCGATGACATGGGCGAGGGGGATGTGCAGGCCTACAACAGGGGTTGCAAGTTCCCGACGCCGAACATCGACCGCATGGCCGACGAAGGCATGAAGTTTACGGACCCGCATACGGGTTCGAGCGTCTGCACGCCGACGCGCTATGGGATCCTGACCGGGCGCTATGCCTGGCGTACATATTTGAAAAGCGGGGTGGAGCATGGGCATAGCATGCACATGATTGATCCGGAGCGTGAAACCGTGGCGTCGTTCATGAAGAAGCAGGGCTATGCGACGGCCTGCATCGGCAAGTGGCATCTTGGCATGGACTGGGCCAGCACCGATGGTAAGGAGATTCGGGAAACCGCGCCAAAAAACGTGGATTTCACGAAACCGATCCAAAACGGCCCACTCGATGTCGGGTTTGATTATTATTTCGGCATCGCCGCATCGTTGAACATGGATCCGCATGCTTTCATCGAAAACCGCAAAATCCAGGGTACGCTGGAGTTCTTGAAAGATAAAGCGGCGGTCAAGGCACGCGGTTTTGTCGGGGCGAAGCCGGGATGGGCTGCAAAGGAGTTTGTCCAGAGTGAGGTGTTGCCGACATTTACTGAAAAAACGTGCGACTGGATTCGCCAGCACAAAGATGAACCGTTCTTTGTCTACATGCCCTTGAATGCACCGCACTCGCCCATCGTCCCCAACGCCGATTTTGCCGGAAAAAGCGGGCTGAGTCCGCACGGCGACTTTTGCATGGAAACCGACTGGGCCGTGGGCGAAGTGCTCAAAACACTTGAGGAGCTGGATCTTGCCGACCATACCTTGGTGGTCTTTACCGCCGACAACGGCACATCGCCGCAGGCCAAGTTTGAACCCATGCAGGCTCAGGGTCATTTTCCAAGCTGGATTTATCGCGGTCTCAAGGGAACCCTCTGGGAAGGGGGGCACCGTGTGCCCTTCATCGTTCGCTGGCCGGGCGATGTTGCGCCGGCCTCGGTCAGTGCCCAGCCGATTTGCACCACTGATCTGCTGGCCACGCTCGCCGATCTGTTTGGCCAGACCCTGCCCGCCAACGCTGGCGAAGACAGTGTCAGTTTCCTTCCGGCCCTGAAGGGTGAACCTATTCCAAATCTTGGGCCCCGCAGCATTATCCACCATTCCGACGCCGGGGTATTCGCCATCCGACGGGGGAAATGGAAGCTGGTCTTTGATGAAAACGGCGGCTCGCGCCGGCGCAATCCCAAGGACAAGCCCATCATTAATTCTGCTTCCCTCCAGCTCTTCGATATGGAAAAGGATGCCGTTGAATCAACCAATCTCTCCGCCGAATATCCGGAGGTGGTTGATGCCCTCAAACAGGTGCTTGCGGATCAGATCAAGAACGGCCGCAGCACGCCGGGCGCTCCGCAAAAGAACGACCCGATGAAGGGGAAGAAAACGTGGAAACAGATCGACGTTGTTGCGGAGTATCTGAACTAACCCTTAGGACGGGAATGGGTTGCAATCTATCATAGGGATTCATCATGTTGACATATCGAAATTTATTTAGCATTAGTGCGGCAATCGCCGTTTGGTCTGCGACTTCAGTTACCTTTGCGGAAGTAAAGTATTACGTTGCGCCGGATGGCGCGGATAACGCGCCGGGGACGATCGAGGCTCCGTTTGCTTCGCTGGAAAAAGCGCGCGATACGATCCGCGCGCTTCCGGCCATGGAGCGGCGACAGAACATTCGTGTGATTTTGCGCGGCGGAACCTACCCGATGATGAAGCCGTTTGTGCTGAATGTGCAGGACGGCGCTCCGTTGGGGCTTAGCGTCAGCTATGAAGCCTTTCCGAATGAAACACCTGTTCTGGATTCCGGCGTAGAAATCTCCGGCTGGAAGAAAGCGACTCAACGGCCCAAAGGTGCGCCCGCCGTCGCGAAGGGCAAGCTGTATGTGGCCGACATGCCCGAAGGGCTGGAGCGGTTTTATTCGCTGTTTGATGAGCTTGGGTTCATTGCCCGTGCCCGGGTGCCTTATGAAAGTGCTCCGATGCTGCCGATGCGAATGAACGGCACCCGCACCCGCTGGAAGGAGCTCGACTTGCTCCACTTTAAGCCGGGGCCATTTCGTCAGTGGCATAATATGGAAGATATTGAAATCTATCTGAAGCCGACGCGCAACTGGGTTTGCAACTATCTCGGACTCAAGTCGGTCAATCTGAAGGAAAACATTGCCCGTACCCAGGTGGAAGGGACGTACAAGCTCAGCGGCCATCTTCCGAAAAAACGCAAATCGAACAACATTGAGACCGAGCTGGTGAACGGCGGCGAGTTGTGCAATGTGCCGGCCGGCCTGACGAAGCCGGGGACATGGATCGTCGACACCGTCAAACGCAAGGTTTATCTCTGGCCGAAAAACGATGCCCAGCTCAAACAGCGCATTGTGGCTCCGTCGCTGGAGGAATACATCCGGATCGAGGGTGAGAATGACGAGTGGGGCAACAACGATGTGCCGGTCCGCGGCGTAGCCATCAAGGGCCTGACACTCAAGCATGGCAAGCGGTTTGTATTCCGCAAGGATTCCCGCGGCATCCAACACGACTGGGAACTGTTTGACGAAGGCAATGCCTACATCCGTCTGCGCGGTGCGGAACACTGCACCGTCAGCGGCTGCTCGCTGCTGAACGGTGCCAACAGCGGCATCCGCCTTGATCTCTATTGCCAGAACAACAAGGTTGAAGGTAACCGGATCGACAACCTCGGTCATACCGGAATTCTTCTTTGTGGCTATGGTCCCGGCACCAAGGACGTCAATAAAAACAATCTGATCCACGATAACGAGATTTCGCGTATTGGCCAGCTCTGGTTCCACGCGCTGGGTATTTTTGTTTTCCAGAGCGGACACAATACGATCAGCCACAACTATATTCATGACACCCTGTATGACGCCATTGTGGTTTCCGGTGTTCGCCCGCGCTTCTTCGGATACCGCTTCAAGGATTTTCCGAACTTTCCCGAGGAATATCCAAACATGCGCGAGATCATGCGCATTATGCGCTGGAAGGAAATCGGCGGGAAGCCGTCCACCTTTAAGGGCTGCCTTGATTATGCGCACAGTCGCGGAAATATGATCGAATATAATGAAATCGGCGCGGCGATGGTGGAGGGCGGCGATGGCAATGCGCTTTATCTGTCCGGTACTTGCGGGAATACCTTCCGCTACAACATGGTCTATGCCAGCCCCACCCCTCCCGGCATGTTTCGCAACGACGATGAGCAATATGAGTCGGAGTTCTACGGCAACATTCTTATCGGCCTCGATCAGCCACGCCTGAGCGGCGCGAACCTGAAGCACGAAAACACCTTCGAAAACAACATGATCCTCAACTGGGGGCAGGATGCCATCGGCAAGGTGACCTCGCTTGACGCGGAGTATGAAAAGGACAGCCCGGGCACACGCGTGAGCCGGAACATTCTTTGGCATCCCGGCGACAACACGCAGTTCATCGGAAAGGTTGATGTGCACTATGGCGATGGCAATGTTTTCTACGCCGCGGGCGATCCCGCCGGTTCGGCGGCATGGCTCAAGCAACGTCAGGATGCGGGGCAGGATCTTAACAGTGCGGCCGCCGATCCGTTGTTCCGGGATTTGGAACACTTTGACTTTTCTCTCAAACCCGGTTCGCCCGCGCTCGCTCGCGGTTTCCAGCAGATTCCATTCGAAGCGATCGGTCTGTTCGATAAGCCCGCCGTGGTTCGTCTTCGCGAGAGCGGTCTCGGCCTAAGCCAGCTGATGTCGGGTGAGCGGGAATAAGGATTCTGCCGGGCTACGGTTCACTCGCTTTGTTCGTGTAAACGTTCTCACACGATAGAGGGAGGGTGGCGTTGAAGGGAGCGCGGCAGGGGCAAGTGAGAATTTTTTATTGAGTTTTTCGTCTAATAGGAAATGTGCTGCGGCATCTTTTATTTTGTAACCAATTTTCTTAGGGGTCTCACAACGGGGTGGATGATGAATAAGCGAGCGGCAATGATGGGTGCTGCGATGGCCGCAATGGTATGCGCCGCTTCGGCGGCATTCGAAGCGAATTGGGAGTCGCTGTCGAAACAGTCGATTCCAGAGTGGATGAAGGATGCCAAGTTTGGGGTCTACACGCACTGGAGTGTTTTTTCGGTTCCGGCGGAAGGTGGGCCGGACTACGTAAAGAACCTGTACAGCGGTTCGAAGAAGGATGTGAAGGGGATCTATTCCCACCATCTCGAAAAGTATGGGTCGCTGGACCAAAACGGCTATATCAATTTTGTGGATCAGTTTACCGCGCCAAAGTTTAACGCGGACGAATGGGTGGATCTGATGTATGACGCCGGCGCGCGTTTTGGTGGCATCCTGCTGGTGCATCACGATGGCTTCTGCCTGTGGGACAGCGAGCACACCCGCTGGAATTCAATGGATAAGGGGCCGAAGCGCGACATCTATGGCGAAATTGCAAAATCCGTGCGTCGATACGACGACATGAAGTTGCTGGCCACGTTTCATCATGGCCGCACCTTCGGTTATGCAACCGGCTTCATGGAAAAGAAGGCGGGCATTCCGGTCAAGACCGAGGAAAACAAGGATTGGGATGTCTGGAATCCGGAATACCAGGATTTTTACTGGAACCAGGGCGCGGGAGCCAAAGTCGAGGATTTCGCCGCTGAGTGGGAAGCCAAGATTCGCGAGGTTGTGGACAAGTACAGTCCCGATTGCATTTGGTTCGACGGGTTGAACACGGCGATCCGCAAAAACGCACCGTCGGAGCAGCAGGTGATGAATGTCTTTGCTTACTATTTCAACGAAGCGGAGAAAAAGAACCAGCAGGTCACGATCTGCAACAAGCATGCGGGCAAGTTCAATTTTCCCGAAAGCTTTGGGTTTCTTTGCTATGAAAACGGTCGCGAAATGCCGTTGGATGTTCAGCCTTGGTTCCTGATTGATCGTGCCATTGGCTATCCTTGGAGTTATGTGACCAACAAGGAATACACGGATGGTCCGGATTACCACGTGAAGAGCCTTGTTGATTTAGTGGCGCGCGGTGGCGTTTTCCTGCTTTCGCTTACGCCTAAGGGGGATGGGTCGATTTCTGATGGGGAAGTGGCCATTATGAAAGGCATTGGCCGCTGGATGAAGGTGAACTCCGAGGCGATCCGTTCCACCCGCCCATGGAAGATACCGGGCGAAGGCCCGGCCAAGATGCTTGAGTACAACCCGGCCAAAAAGCGTGACGACTGGAACTATCGTCAGCCCTTCACTGCACAGGATATCCGCTTCACGGCCTCCAAGGATGGCAAGACCCTCTACGCCACGGCACTCAACTGGCCGGAAAACGGTAGGATTGTGGTCCGGTCATTGGCCGAAGACTCGGAATACTATCCGGGAAAGATCAAGACGGTCGAAATGGTCGGGCTCAAAGCGCCGATCGAATGGAAGCGCACAGCCGAAGGGCTGGAAATCACCTTCCCGAAAAACAAACCCACCGACTGGGAATGGGCCTACGCCTTTCGTATTCGATAGTCGTCTTTAGTCTAAGGAATTTAAGTTTCACCATATCAATATTATTATCAATTAACTGGAGTTACAATGCACGGGGGACTACCTATGAAGAAATATATTACTCTGCTTTTAAGCACTATTATTACAACGGCATCGTTTGCGCAAAATGAAATCCTGATCGCCGGACCCAGCAGCGGTAACGGTCGGATTTGGGACACCGCTAAATACTACAACCCTTGGAATGGCTCTACGGACAAGATCACGGCACCGGACCTTTGGTTGTGGGACGAGAGCCAGCCGGAGAACTCGACCATCAGCGACGGGAAAACGGTCTACCAACGAGGAACAGGAGGCATAGATCAGAAAAATCAAGTTCTGTATATAAGGCACAACATTACCGGTCGTATCAATTATGCCAATAACGACAAGGAACAAGATGATTCCTCTGACACCACAACCATTTATGGACTGGACGATCCCACCGTTTCCAGTGTTACGGGTTCAACGGGAGGGCACCCAACCAGCAAATCAGCTAAAAACCAACCGGACAGTGCCTTCAGTTCTTTTGGCAACAAGGACAACTTTGTCTCGGCTGGATCATACCGTTTTGTGGAGGGAAATTATTTTGGAGGGGAAAGTCAAAACGCGGCTTTAATTTGGCAGGCGCAGGACATCGATATTGAAGGTGCTTCTTTCGTGGCGGGCGAAAGGGGCGAAGCCTTTGAGAACCTTGATAGTGCACCAAGTGGTATGCATCTGGTGTCGGTCAAAAACGTAACCATCAGTAACCGCACAGGAGTGGCCTCGGATCGCTTCGAGGGAGGAATCTTCAGAACAAGCAAAAACCTATTGGTCGCCGAGGGAAACCTCAACAAAGGAGACAACCTTACTGGCGGTGACGGTCTTTCCATATTTGTAGCGTCGAGTACCACCATTAGAGGTGGCGACTTTTTCGCCAGCCAACATCCCGACGGCATATCCCATTCCATCGACCACTCGGCATTTGGTACAAAAGGCGCCTCCGTCACCACTCGCGGCGGACGGGGTGTTGCCCTTCTCAATGCAGGCCCGGTAACCATTGAAGCCGGCAATTATATAGGCGGTGATGGAGGCGATATTGTTGTGGGTGGCCCGGATGCCACAGCCAACTCCATGGGGGGCGAAGGCGCCGTAATCAGCGGTGGCACCGGTCACAACATAACCGGAGGAAACTTTGTTGCTGGAAGTAGTAAAAGTTCAACTATTGTGCCCGTCGGAGCGTGGATCGTTTCCAACCTCACTCAAACGGTGGCCTCCGATGCAAACGGCGAAGCCATTGCCCTTGGTGCCAGCGGCCTGCGGCTCGTCGGTGCCGGTATTGCCACGATCAGCGGCATCACCACCATAGGTTCCGCCGGCAGTGTTGCCATAGCAAATGGCTCAAACAGCACAGCGGAAGCAACCGGGGGAAGCGGTTTGCTTGCACAAAGTACAACGACAACCATCGAAAGCGGTACCTTCACGGGGGCTCGCGGCGGAACGGCCATGAGCCAGAATGGAAATGCCCATGCCTTTGGCGGTGCGGGTGCAATGGTACTTGGCGGATCACTGATTGTCAACGGCGGCACCTTCACCGGAGGTGCTGGTGGCGTAATGAACGGTGTTCGCCAAATGGATGGTGTCGGCATCTGGGCCGACGGTGCCAACGTAACCATTGACGATGCCACAGGCAATACCCTGATCAACAACGGCGTCTATTTCGCAAATCCGTCAGTTCAGACTCTGAATCTGTTTGGAGGAAAGGTAAACGGAGATATCCTGATTGAAGGAGCCGGAACAACCGCCTTGGGCCTATCTACCAATGCCATCATCAACGGGGTTGTTCAGCAACAGGGAGGAACGGTAAACGTTACACTCTCCGAAGCCGAAGCGAGCAAGATCATTAAGCATGTGGAGATTGATGGAAAGATGGATTTCAACAGTGATTTTAGCTCTGCCGCAGGCTCAACATTCACGTTGGAAAACAGAAATAGCCAAGTGGAATTCAACTCGCTGTCCCTTAACGGTGGTTCGCAGATTATGGCCGGAGGCGGAAAGGTCGATGTTACGGTCGGAAATTTGGTGCTGGGCGACGGATCGAGCTTGAACTTCTCATACGACGGAGGCTGGAGCACGAACGG
>CAZWZW010000058.1:0-14920 GCA_964639125.1 uncultured Verrucomicrobiota bacterium | reverse complement strand
GGCTGAGCGCTTCTTGTGTAACCAATTCGACTTTACGACCAAATAGGTCCTCTAGAAGGAAGGATAACTCAATGAAATTATCAAAGGTGTGCATGCCGCGGGAAAACTCAACAAAAACATCAACATCACTGGTTGCAGATGGCGTTCCATTAACAAAAGACCCAAACAAGCCGACCTTCTTCACTCCCAAAGCATAAAGCTGCTCCTTCGATGAGCGCATGCACTGCAGAATCTGCTCTTTGTTTTCCACTTTGCCCTGCATGGTGGGTCTCCGTTTCACTACTCGTTGATCGCTATGAAAGAAAATAACGCCGAAGCCCTGAGAATGCAATGCTTTGTAGCCATCTCGTCGCATTGGAATCTGTAGTCGCTTTCAAATTATTCTGTTCATTTCAGCGGGTGGATTTTATCTTCCATGTTTTCCGGTCATTGGAAGGGGAGTTCCGTGAGTAGCGTACCATTTTGCCATCTGCATTTTCATACGAGTTACAGCCTGCTGGACAGCGCTGTAAAGATTAAGGACGCTATGCAGGCGGCATCCGATATGGGCATGGAGCATCTGGCCATGACCGACCACGGCGTGCTCTACGGGGCGGTGGAATTCTACAAAGCCGCCCGATCGAAGGGGATCAAGCCGATCATTGGCTGCGAAGTCTATCTGGCTCGCAACGGGATCGAAGAAAGAAGCTCCCAACGCAATAATATGCATCTGGTGCTGCTGGCCGAGACGCAGGAGGGCTATGAAAACCTCGTGAGGCTCGTCTCCATTGCACACCTCGAGGGCGTTTACTACAAACCGCGTATCGACAAGGCATTGTTGCGCAAATACAGCAAAGGCCTCATCGGCCTTGCCGCCTGCCTGCGCGGTGAGGTGACCGAGGCCTGTAAGGACGGCGACCTCGATAAGGCCGAGGCGCTGGCGCGCGAATACACCGATATCCTCGGTGAAAACAACTTTTTCATCGAACTGCAGGATCATGGGCTGGCCGATCAGAAAGTGGCCAACAAGAACGCCATCGAGATCTCGAAGCGCACCGGCATCCCGCTGGTGGCCACCAACGATGTCCACTATGTCCGGCAGGAACACGCCGAAGCGCACGATGTGCTCATCTGCCTGCAGCGCGGCGATCTTGTGGCCGATCCAAACCGCCACCGCTACGAGGGCGATCAGTTTTATATGAAAAGCGGCGAGGAGATGGCGGCCCTCTTTCCCGACCAGCCCGAAGCCATCTCCAATACGGTCGAAATCGCCCGGCGCTGCAACGTCGAATTTTTCTTCCCCGAAAAGGCGGAGGACCTCCACTTCCCGGTCTTTCCCTTGCCCGAAGGGTTTAGCGAGGATCTCGACTATCTCATTCATCTCGGGAAGGAAGGTTTGCGATCGCTTTACGGCATTGAGGATCTCGACCATCCGAAGGATGAGCGGGAACAGGAAATCAACCAACGCTTCTACTATGAAGTCGGTGTTATTCAGAAAACCAACTACATCAACTATTTCCTCGTGGTGGCCGACTTTATCCAGTGGGCGCGCCGTCAGGGTATTCCTGTTGGTCCCGGTCGCGGCTCGGGGGCGGGCTCGCTGCTGGCCTACTCGCTGGAAATCACTACGGTCGACCCGCTCAAATACAGCCTCATTTTCGAACGGTTCCTCAATCCCGATCGGGTGTCACCGCCCGACTTCGATATCGACTTCTGCCCGACCAAACGGCAGGACGTAATCCGCTATGTGCGCGATAAATATGGCGAGGACTGCGTCGCCCAGATCATCACTTTCGGCACGCTCGGCGCGAAGACGCTGATGCGCGACCTCGGCCGCGTACTTGAAATTCCGCTGCCCTACTGTGACCGGCTGGCCAAAATGATTCCCGAGACCCCCGGCACCACGCTTGAAAAGGCGCTGGCGGAAAGCCCGGACTTTAAGCGCGCCACTCAATCGGAGGAAGATGCGCGCCGGATCATGAAATATGCGCGCCTGCTCGAAGGGTTGCCGCGCCATACCGGCATGCACGCCGCCGGCGTGGTCATTGGCGAAAAGCCGCTGATCGAGATTATTCCGCTCACGAAGGAGCCAAAGGAAAAACTGACCGTGGTCCAGTTTGAAAAGGGACCGACCGAAGAGATCGGCCTGCTCAAGATGGACTTCCTCGGGTTGAAAAACCTGACGATAATCTACGAGGCGTGCGCGCTCGTTAAGCGTAATCACGGCATTGATCTGGATCCCGAGAAGCTGCCGATCGACGATGCCAAGGTCTTTGAATTGTTGGCGCGCGGCGATACCGTCGGCGTGTTCCAGCTGGAATCCGGCGGTATGCGCGATACGCTGCGGCAGGTTACTCCCGACTGCATCGAGGACATTATCGCGATTCTCGCGCTCTATCGGCCGGGGCCGATGCAGTTTATCCCGCTTTTCACCAAACGTAAGCACGGACAGGAGGAGGTGGTCTACGACCATCCGCTGCTCGAACCTATTCTGAAGGAAACCAACGGCATCATTGTCTACCAGGAGCAGATCCAGCAGGCCGCGCAAAAGCTCGCCGGCTTCTCGCTGGGACAGGGGGATATCCTGCGCCGGGCAATGGGCAAGAAGAAGCCGGAAGTAATGGCCGAGCAGCGCGGCAAGTTTGTCGATGGCTGTAAAGCGACGAACAATATCGATGCGAAACTGGCCGGCGTTATTTTCGATAATATCGAAAAGTTTGCGCAGTATGGCTTTAATAAGTCGCACTCCACGGCCTACGGATTTGTGACCTATCAGACCGCCTGGCTGAAAGCGCACTATCCCGCCGAATTCATGGCCGCCCTGCTTTCCGGTGAAATGGGCAACTCCGACAAACTCACCGGATTTATTTCCGAAGCCAAGGAGGTGGGAATTGATGTCCTGCCGCCGAGCGTCAACGAATCGATCGCCCGTTTCAACGCGGTGCAGGATGGAAGCGGGATCCGCTTCGGCATGGCCGCCATCAAAGGCGTCGGGGAAGGCGTCGTTGAGGAAATTGTAAAGGACCGCGATGAGAATGGGCCCTTTGAAGGGCTTATGGATTTTTGCTCGCGCATTACCGGAGCTAACAAAAAGGTGGTTGAAAGCCTGATCCGCTGCGGCGCCTTCGATTTTTGCGGAGTCCACCGTGCGCGGCTTTTCAATGGAATCGACACCGCGATCGGTCGTGCTGCCGAGGCGCTGAAGGACAAGGCCTCCGGCCAGTGCTCCATGTTCGATATGATGGGTTCGGCCGAGCAAGCCGAATCCAGCTCCGACGAGGAGCTTCCGGATGTGGCCGCGTGGTCGGAATCCGACATGCTCGCGGCCGAAAAGGAGTTGATTGGCTTCTTTATCTCCGGTCACCCGCTTGCCCGCTATGAATGGGACCTTAATCACTTCGCGCTCAAGCGAATGAAGGATATTCAGCAATTGGCGGCCGGCGAGCGGACACGCGTCGGCGGAATGATTGTTGAGACGCGCAAGCTCTTCACGAAGAAGGATCAAAAACCCATGGCCACCTTCCGCATCGAAGGGCTTGAGGGTTCCATCAGCGCCATCATGTTTCCCGGGGCGTTTGAGGAATATGGACACCATATCGTTGAGGATGCCACCGCCATGTTTGGCGGCATTATGATGGAAGAGGATAGCGGGGACCTCAAATTCCAGGTATTGGAAATCTATCCGCTGGGGCAGGCTCCCGCTATTTTTTGCGACCGTGTGAGCATTCATCTGCCTGAGTTGGGTGTGAACGACGACGTTATGGATCGCCTGAAAGAGGCGGTATCGGAGTTTCAGGGCAATACGCCGCTGCATCTTTGTGTTGAGTTTGTCGATGGCCCCAAGATATTTATCAACGCGGATCATGATTATAAAGTACGCCCCTGCGCCGAACTCGAACGCCGGATTGAGCAAGCCATCGGTGAAGATTTGGTTTACATTGCCGCCATGTCGGCACCGCTTCGCAATCCACCGAAGGAGCGCAAGTGGGGGAAGAAGGCATGAGGCAAAAGGCATGAGTGACATGAACCGAGGACCAGTCAGGCTATACACGAGTGCCTGTTGCCTTGCCCCTAATGCCTCCACAAAAAAATGAAACACAGACCCAAACATATTTTAGAATACATTCTACTGGTGCTGGCCGCCGGACTGATCCGGATCCTTCCGTTGCGCGTGGCGCTGGCCCTGGGCTGGCTGGTGGCGGGTGCTATGCACTATATCGGCGGATTCCGAAAAGCGGAGGCACACCGCCGCCTCCGGCTGGTATACGGGGATCGTTTTCCCGACAAGGAGATTAAGCGCATTGCCTGGATTTCGTGGCGCAATCTTTGCTTCAACGCGGTCGAAGCCATCCGCTTTTCCAGGCTGACGGTTGAGGATGTAAAAAAGCAGCCGCTGTCGAAGGTTGCTCCGCCGCTGATCGAGGCTTTGGAAAAAGAGAAGCAGGGCTATATTTTCGCCACTATTCACATGGGAAATTGGGATATGGCCGGTGTCTCGGCCGATCTCATGGGCCTGCCGATTTTTTCCATTGCCCGCCGGCAGAAAAACCCGCTGACCGATGCCTTTCTCAACCAGGCGCGCAATGCCTTCAATATGGAAATCATTCTCAACGACTCCAAGATCCTCAAGGGAGTCATCCGCCGCATTAGGGCCAAAAAGGTGCTCGCCATCCTGCCCGACGTTCGTTCCCGCAACGAAGCCCTGAAGGTCAATTTTCTCAACGGCGAGGCCAATCTGGGCGCGGGCGTTGCGCTTTTCGCCCGTCAATGCAATTGCCCCATCTATCCCGCCGTGGTTCGGCGCGTGGGCTGGACCAAGCACGAAGCCGTTGTATTCGATCCGATCCGCCCCGATGCCTCGCTCGACAAAGCCGAAGACTGGCAGCGCATGATGCAGCAGATGATGGATATCTTTAACGCCGAGATTGCCAAAACCCCCGAGCAATACTTCTGGTACAACAAACGCTGGGTGCTCGACCCGGTCCGCTAGAGCAACGCTCTTTCAATTTGTCGCAACGACAGGGCCGCCGGGCCGGCGGCGATACGTATCGCAGGCGGCCCGCCTGCCATCCCAGACGACAAATTAAGAAGAAAATACTTCACTTCAGGCGTCTTCTGAGGATTCCTGTGTCTCGACCCGCTTATCCGAGGTCATGGCGACTGCAACAATCGCACCGATGGCCAACATGCTCAAACTCAGCGAAACGAGCAATGTGGCGAACACAAAAGGGATATCCCAGAGTGTTTCAACTCGATGAGGCAGAGTCTCTTCTCCCAGCGGAATAATGGACCAGGTTACACCGAGCAGAAACAGGGCAAATACCACCGATCCGACCAATCTGATTATTATCAGCTTCATGAGGACTACTCCATAGGTTTCCAACCGCCGCCCAGAGCTTTATACACCCGGATGGCATTGCTTCCAACCTGACCTTCGCTCACCGCCAGCTGTTCCTGCAGGCCCAGCAGCGAGCGCTGTGCATCCAAGACATTAGTAAAGTCGGACAAGCCGTTACGATATTGATCGCGGGCCAGATCTTCCGCCACCCGCGCAGCGTTCACGGCCCGGTCCAGCGCATCGCGCCGGGCCTGTTCCTTCTCATAATCCACCAGCGCATCGCGGACTTCCTTCACCGCATGCAGCACCGTTGATTCATAGGCCGCAAACGTCTGCTCCTGCAACGCTTCCTGTATCTTGATGTTGTTGCGGATGGAACCCCAGTGGAAGATGGGCCAGCGTACGCCGGGAAGAATGCTGTACGTTCCACTTTCGGACTGGAATAAGTTCGAGGGCTTCAGTGATTCGAGCCCGATCGAGCCCGTCAGGGTAAAGCGGGGATAGAGTTCGGCCACCGCGATGCCCAGCCGCGCGGTCTGCGCGGCAAGCTCGCGTTCGGCGCGGCACACGTCGGGACGTCGGCGCAGCACATCCGCCGGAATACCCACCATGTTCAGGCTGGACTGCGGCAGGCCTGAGCCGGACGAGAGCACCAGCTCACCGGGCATTTCGCCGATCAGCACGGCGAGCGCCGTGAGGCTGGATGCCAACCCGGCTTCCAGTGCCGGTACGGTTGCGTGCGTGCTCTCATAATTATACCGGGCCTGCTGAACGGCCAGCTCATTTTCTAGCCCCGCCGACAGGCGCGATTCCAGAATTTCCAGCGTGTCGCACTGGGTTTTGAGATTGGCCTTCGCCACTTCAAGCCGATATTGGAACGTTCGGGCCATCAGGTAGGCCTGTGCGGTTTCTGCCGCCACGGTTACCTGTACGGCAACGAGATCCAATTCCTTCGTTTCAAAATCTGCCACGGCATACTCGAGTCCTCGTCGAACTGTGCCAAACAGGTCAATCTCCCAAACTGCATCAAATCCGGTATTGTACAGGGTTTGCGCATCGAACGCGCCGGGCGGAGCAAATATCCCGGTGAATTGGCTGGCATTTTCGGAGGGCTTGAACCGGTTGACGTTTCCGGTCAGATCCACATCGGGGCCGAAGGCGGCACGGGCCCGCCCGAGCTGGGCACGGGCCTGCCGCACGCGCGCGGTTGCACTTTTCAGATTCAGATTGTTGGTCAGCGCGGCCTGAACCATATCCGTCAGTACCGGGTCGTTGAACTGGTTCCACCACTCGGCGACATCCACAACATTCGTCTGCGCCCCCGGAATGTTCGGTAGTTCCGGACGTTCATAATCCGGTCCGACCGACATGCAGCCGCCCATGAACAGCGGCAGGAGCAGCAACAGTACAAGAAGGTTCGACTGCGTAAACCGCGTGCGCAGGCCATGTGATTTCTCGCGGATGGTCTGGAACAGGACGTAGAGTGCGGGAACCAGCACAATGCCAAACAGGGTGGCGGCGAGCATACCGAAGAACACGGTAGAGCCGATCACGCGGCGGCTGGCGGAACCGGCACCGCCTGCAAACACCATCGGCAGCACACCAAGGATGAAGGTGAAGGCCGTCATCAGTACGGCGCGGAAGCGTTGCCCGGCTCCATCGGCCGCGGCGTCGATAATGGAGAGGCCTTCTTCTCTCCGCACTTTGGAAAACTCGACAATCAGAATGGCATTCTTACTGGCGAGGCCCACCAGCAGGATTAGCCCGAGTTGGGCATAGATGCTTAACGGCGTGTGCAGAACGAACAATCCCGCCAGGGCACCGCACACCGCCACCGATGTGGAAAGAATAACCGGAAGAGGTGTGGTCCAGCTTTCATACTGGGCCACGAGGAAAAGATAAGCGAACATCACCGCCATCAGAAAAATAATGTTGGTTGACCCCGCCGCGCTGGCTTCCTGATAACTGAGTCCGGACCAATCGAAGGTGTAGCCCGGCGGCAGTGCGGCTTTGGCAATTTCGCTCACCTTGGCCATGGCGGCACTGCTGCTGATAAACGGTAGCGGAAAGGCCGTGATGCCGGCGGCAGTAAACTTGTTGTAGCGTTCGACCATCCGCGGAGCCAGTGTCGTTTCAGCCTTCACGAGGCTGCCCAGCGGCACCATGGCGCCTGTGCGGCTCTGTACATGAATTTTGTCGAGCGCATCCATATTTTTGCGGTAGTCCCAGTCCGCCTGCACGATGGCGCGGTTGACCTGCCCTTCAAAGTTGACATCGTTGACATAGAACGAGCCGAGATCGTGCTGCAACGCACTGAAAATCGCGCTGACTTCTACATTCATCAGCGAAGCCTTCACTCGGTCGACATCGAGGTGAAGATGCGGCGTGTTTGCAGAATATGCGCTGAAGCCATACATGATTTCCGGAGCCATAAAGAGCTGCATCAGGAAATTGTTCATGACCGCCTGAAGCTGCTGTGGGTCGCTGCTGTCCGTCGCCTGCAGCCGGATATCGAGCCCGCCGGCCATGCCCAACCCGTTGATGGGCGGGGGAAGGAACAGGTTCAGCTTCGCACCGGGCTCCGATGCCAGAATCCCCTGCAGCTGCTGCTGAATCGCGACAGCCTGAAGCTCGGGCGATTCGCGTTTGCTCCAGTTATCGAGGCCAAACATGAAGAACGCGACATTTTCGGAGGAGCCGCCCATGGGGCTGAAGCCGGTCACCTGAATGGTATAGCTGACACCCTCCACGTCCGCAAGCGGAGCGAGCACGCGCTCGAGCAGCGCTTCGGTACGTGCGCGACTGGCTCCTTCCGGCAACTGCGCCATGCCGAACATGATGCCCTGGTCCTCGTCGGGCAGGAAGCCGGTCGGACTCATGGAGAAAAGACCATACACCCCGCCGAACACGCCCAGCAGGATCAAGGCGGTCACGATTAGGCGGCGGCCCAGACGCGTGCTGCCGGAGACATAGTGACCGCGTACACGGCTGAGCGCGGTATTGAACCAGCGCAACGGCCCGTGCTGTTTCGGTTTGACCACATAAAGAATTGTCGCACACAACGCCGGACTGAGTGTCAGCGCGTTCACGGTGGAGAAGAAGACCGCCGCCGAGATCGCCACGGCAAATTGTTGATAAATCTTGCCGGTAATGCCCGTCATGAAACCGATCGGCACGAAGATGGAGAGCAGCACCAGCGTGGTGGCGATCACGGCACCGGTTACCTGCTGCATGGCCTTGATGGTCGCAGCCTTGTGGTCGAGCCCTTCGCTCTCCATCAGGTGAAGCACGCGTTCGACCACGACGATGGCGTCATCCACCACGAGCCCAATGGCCAGTACAAGGCCGAAGAGCGTCAGGGTGTTAATGCTGTAGCCAAGTACCGCGAGCACCATGAAGGTGGCGCAGAGTGAAACCGGAATGGTGATCGCCGGAATCAGGGTGGCACGCCAGTCCTGCAGGAAGACGTAGCAGACCACGACCACGAGCAGGAAGGTCAGCAGCAGGGTGGCGACGATTTCCTGAATGCTGGTGCGTACGAATTCGGTGGCGTCATAAGGCAGGATGCTTTCAAGGCCGGAAGGATACTGCGCCTTCAGCTTGCCCAGTTCGGACTGAATGGCGTCCATGGTATCGAGCGCGTTGGAGCCGGGGGTGCGGGTCATGCCGATCGCAACACAGTTCTGCCCATTGAACTTGGCGGAAAAGAGATAGTTGTCCGCGCCCTTTTCGACGCGTGCAACGTCCTTCAAATAGACCACCGCGCCGTCCTCTCCGGTGCGCACCACAATATGGCCGAAGGCTTCGGGATCATTGATGCGCCCTTCTGTCGTGAGGGTATAGACCAGCGTTGCAGTTCCGTCGTCGGGGGTGGCGCCGATCGAACCAATCGAAGCCTGCAGGTTTTGCTGACGGATCGCCATCGTGACATCCTCGGGGCTAAGCCCCAGAGCCGCCAGACGGTCGGAATCCATCCAGACCCGCATGCTGTATTTCGGGCCATAGATTTGAGCGCGGCTGATGCCGCGAATACGCTGCAGTGCGGGCTGGATAACCTTATAGGTATAATCGCTCAAGAAAAGTTCATCCCGGCTTCCGTCCGGCGACCGGATGATGAGAAAGCCCAGCCAGTCGGGCGATTCAGTCTCGACCGTAACGCCCTGCTGCGTGACTTCCATCGGAAGCAGAGGCTCGGCCTGGGCCACGCGGTTCTGCACCTTGACCTGCGCCATGTCGGGATCGGTGCCGACGGCAAAGGTGACCATCAGCGAATACATACCGGCGTTGTCGGAGGAAGAGGACATATAGAGCATGTCTTCCACCCCGTTGACGGCATCTTCAATCGGCCCGGCAACGGTATCGGCCAGCACTTCGGCGCTGGCCCCCGGATACATGGCACGCACAACGATTTGCGGCGGTGCCACCTGCGGATACTGGGCAATCGGCAGCGAGCGGATCGAAAGGATCCCCGCGAGCGTCAGTACAATGGAAACCACACCCGCAAGGCGCGGGCGGTTGATAAATACACGGGAAATCATTGGCCGGCCTCCTGCAGTGTGACGACGGCGGTCATGCCGGGCTGCGCCTTCTGCACGCCTTCAACCACCACGCGGTCGCCGGCCTGGAGTCCGGAAAGTACAACGCGATCCGCTTCGATGGTTTGGCCCAGCTTCACGCGGGCAGTGCCGACTTGTCCCTCTTTGTTGACCGTCAGCACATAGCTTCCCTGTGGATCTACCAGAATGGCCTGCTGGGGAACACGGATGCCCATCGGTCGTTCCGCCGGGCCGAGCAGGAGATTCGCATAACCGCCGGGAATCAGCAGATGGTCGGGATTATCGAACCGGTAGCGAACCGCCATGGTGCCGGTTTCGGCATTCATCTGATTGTCATCGAAATCCTTGTTGCCGATCGTCGGCAATAGGGTTCCGTTCGGCAGGCGAACGCGGGCGACCAGCGTGTCGACGGATCCGGCGAGCTCCTGCCCGCGAAGGTTGAGATAGGCCCGGTCGGTCATGGAGAGCACAACCCGAATGGGATCGGTCTGGACAATATGCGCGAGCACCTCGGAGGCCATACTCACATAGTTTCCTTTAGTCATCTTGGCTTTTCCGATGCGGCCGCTGATCGGTGCCCGGATCTTGGAATAGTCCAAATCGATCAGGGCCAGTTCCAGATTGGCTTTCGCTTGCAGGTGGTCGCTTTCGGCTTTTTCGAGGTCGGAGGCCGATACGCTTTTGCGTCCGGCTTTCTGCATGCGCTGCAGTAGTTTTTCGGCCCGGATCAGCTCGGCCTTTCGGGCGGCCACAACGGCCTCAAACTGCCGTTGGTTGATGGTGAAGAGCAGGTCGCCCTCCTGCACGAATGAACCTTCCATGAAATGAACTTCGTCGATATAGCCGGTTACTTCCGAGCGCACCATGACATCCTGAACCGGTTCGATCGAAGCGATGTATTCATCCAGTATATCCAGCGGCTGCTCGTTCAGCTCAACTGCAATGACTGCGGGCGGCGGCAGCTGGCCCATACCCATCGCACCGGGCGGCGGTCCGCCCGCCGGCAGGAACCCGCGGATGAAAAAACCAAGGCCGACTAACGCGACCACTCCAATTAAACGTCCAATTATCTTCTTCATAGAATCTTCTCCTGTTTAAAAAATCCGTCTTATTTATCCAGCGGCAGGCCGAGAAGCAACTGGGTTTGCTTCACCAGCAAATCTTCCAGTTTCTGTAAATACGATTCTGAATAAGCGGTCACATTGAGCGACCGGTGCAGTGCCTTTATATACGTTGAATGAGACCACACCGGCATCAGCATTGTCATGACATGGATTACAGCTTCTTCATCAGTAAGTGACGGGTTGATGAGGCTGAAGAAGCGGGTGAGCACTTCCATGTTCGGGTCCATCATTTCCGCAAACATCAGGTCAGATAGCTCATCATCGCGCTGCATCACTTGATAGATGAGCTGCGTATGCCAATACGGGCGGTTGGAACAGAACAGATCCTTTATCTCAGTCTTTACGATCAAGCGAACTGTATCCGAAAACTCTTTGGGCGAGGACTGTTCCGTCATTTCACCGATGGGAGTTTCATAATCCTTGTTCATGCAGCAGCTCTTGGCTTTGCGCAATGCAGCTTTGAGCAAGCCGTCCTTGCCTCCGAAATGATAATGGATGCTGCCTATGTTCTCGCCGGAGCGCTTGGCGACTGCACGTGTCGAGACATTGTCAATGCCCAGTTCGCCGATCAGCTCCCCTGCTGCCTGAATAATTTTTTGTTTCGTGGTTGCGCCTGTTTCGTACTTTCTCATACCACGCCCTTGTTTTTAATCATGCGACTAAATTTACGCGCCCGACTTATTTGGTCAACTGATTAAATTAAAAAAATAAAAGGTGCGTTTTTGAGGAAAAGGAGGAGTGGTCCTAGACCTGCCGAATGCCGATCAGGACGGTAAATAAAGGGTTAAAATGCGTTTACAGAATTTCGGCCGTGGTCTCCCACTGAGATTCCAAGCTTTGGATTTCGGTCTGAATTTTGGCCAGGCGGGTGTTGATTGCGGCAAAGTCGGCGTCGCGTTTCGACATCATTTCTTCCGTGAGCGCGGTCTGCTCTTCGCTCAGTTTTTCGATTTTGTTTTCGATCTTCTTGAGGGCCTTTTCCGCCTCGCGCTGCTGGGCACGCGCTTTGCGGGCATCCTTGCCTTTTGAGACCGGCTTTGCCGGCTCAGTGGCGGTCGCTTGATTTGAAGCTCCGCCTTCAAGTTTCAAGTTTCTAGTTTCTAGTTTCTCTAAATAATAGTCGTATCCGCCGGGATAGCGGGACACGCCGGTATGATCAATGGCAATAATCTGCTCGGCAATGTTGCGCACGAAGGTAACGTCATGACTGACAACGCAGAGCGCGCCTTTGTAGTCCTTTAATGCCGATTCCAGCGCTTCGCGGCCATTGACGTCGAGGTGGGTGGTCGGCTCGTCGAGGAGCAAGAAGTTGGGGGGATCGATAAAGAGCCGGGCGAAGGCGAGGCGGATCTTTTCGCCGCCGCTGAGGATTTCGCATTTTTTCTCAACCGAATCTCCGCTAAAACCGAATCCGCCCAGCAACTTGCGGACATCGGATTCCGTGGCGGCAGGGTTGCCGTCTTTCACAATATGGTAGACGCTCTTTTCGGGCGGCATGGTTTCGGCAAAATCCTGCGATTGATAGCCGATCACCACCTTGTGGCCCAATGCCCGTTTCCCTTCATTCAGCGGAAGTGCTCCGGCCAACGTGCGTAATAGCGTGGTCTTACCCATGCCGTTGTAGCCGACAAGTGCCACCTTTTCGCCACGGTTGATGCTCACATCCAGATTCTTGAAAATCCACCGCTGTTGGTCGTAGGTGGTTCCTGCCTGCTCGAGCCGGATGATTTCGTGCCCGGAGTGGGGCGGGTCGGCCAGCCTGATTTTTGAGAGGTTGGCCACGGAGGCGGGGGCCTCGATGGTTTCCATTTTTTCGAGCTGCTTGATGCGGCTTTGCACCTGCGAGGCCTTGGTGCTTTTGGCGCGGAAACGGCGGACAAAGCTTTCGATCTGCTCGCGTTCACGGTCCTGGTTGCGTTTGGCCGCCAACTGATGTTGGATGCGAGAGACCCGTTCGCGCAGATAATAGTCGTAACCGCCGGCATAGCGCGTGGCCTGACCGCCGGCGATTTCGAGCGTGATGTTGGCGAGCGAGCGCAGCAGGTAGCGGTCGTGCGAGATCAGCAGCATGGTACCTTCGAAGGCACGCAGGAATTTTTGCAGCCATTCCACCGCAGGCAGGTCGAGATAGTTCGACGGTTCGTCGAGCATCAGCAGGTCGGGGCTGGCGATCAGGGTCCGAGCCAGCTCGGCGCGCATCTGCCATCCGCCGGAAAAAGAGGCAAACGGTTTTTCAAACTCCTCGACCTTGAAGCCGAGACCGCAAAGCGCGGCTTCGGCACGGGTTCGCATTTCATAGCCACCGAGATGCTCGTAGTCGTGCTGCAGGTTGCCGATCTGTTTGAGCGCCCGAGCCTTCTCGTCGGCGTCCATTTCGCCGATCCGGCTTTCCAGATTATGGATTTTTTCCGGAATGGTTTTCAGCTCGGGAATTGAATCTTCCGTATATTCAAGCAGGTTTTGATCCACCGCATGCGGGTTGAGCTGCTGGTGCAGGTATCCGATGCGGATATGCTTCGGCAGAACAACATCGCCGTTGTCGACTTCGAGATCGCCGCCGATCAGCCCGAAGATCGTACTCTTCCCCGCTCCGTTGGGGCCGACAATACCGATCCGTTCGCCGGCATTGATCCGAAACGTCACCGACTTGAGTACATCCTGCGCCCCGAACTGCTTGTTTACCTGTATAAAATCAATCATCGCTTATCCAAAGGCCGAAAAACCTACAGAAAACCGCGACCAATTGAAACCCCTTGTCGCCCCCGTTTTAATTTCAGAGCGGTTCAGATATACTTTCCCGGCGGGTGCTTGTATTCTTTCCCAAATACATGGGGGTGCCGATGAAGCGAATTGCGTATCTGGGATTGTTGATGGCTGGGGGCTGGGCATTAACGGCGGCTGCCGATCCTGTGTTTGTGGATTTTGAGCACAACTGGATTTTCCCGCACACGCTGGGGGGAGTCCCGTTTGAGTCGTGCGAGATCTACAAAAACACCGACCTTGGCTATAGTTTGTTTTATCGTGAGGATGATTCTTTCGAGGTGGAACTTACGGTGTGCACTTTCGGGCAGACATCCATTCCTGATGGCTGCACGGGCTCTGGAATGGATATGGTTTTTGACCGTGCGGAGAGTGCGCTGAAGCTTCAGCTGCGGCAGCAGCAAATCCTCAGTTTCAAAAAACGCGGCACCACCATCGTTCCGAAACAGGGCGAGATCCAGTTTAAATCCGGGGTTTATCAATTTATCGAGGCCAAAACCAATGCCGTGCAAAAAATTCGCGCCGTTTACGTCACCGGATTGAGTGGCCACTTTGTGACGCTTCAATTTACCTTCGATCTGCTTAGAAACAAAGAAGCGCGGGCCAGAGCCAACCAAATGGTGGGGCAGCTCATTGATTCTTTCCAAACCAATGCCGACGAGCAAACCCTGCTGCTGGCTTCCTGTTCCGCATTTTTACACGATCCCGGCGGATATGGTGGCCGCACTGCTGCGCAGCACTTTATGGCCAAGGTGCCGGACATCGGAAACCTGAACGTTCTTCCACAATTGTTCGCCTGGCCCGATGGATACCGAAAGCCAAAGAACGCCGACCTGCTCATCGCGGCCTATTTTGCGGGTTCACTGCAAGTCGTCATACCGCAACACCTCACAGAGGGCGGCGAGTTCGAGGGATTCATCGCCATGCTCAATGCATATCAGATCATGCGCACCAAGGAGCAGCTTCCCTCTCTCCCGAGGTTTGATGAATGGCTTGCCGCTGCCGACAAGAAAACGCTGTTTCAGCAGTTGCGGGATGAGTAGAGCATTCCATTTTGGTTTTTCGGAGAGCACCGCTTTATCACCGCCGGGATCCATCCCTCAGAGCGCAAAAAAAGCGCCCCGGAATCCGGGACGCTTTCAGGGTTAACCCATAACCGTTCC
>CAZWZW010000057.1:1596-14944 GCA_964639125.1 uncultured Verrucomicrobiota bacterium | reverse complement strand
TGCCTCGGTTTCTGTACAACCATGAAAAAAGAAGACCGCTGACACCTGACAACGCTAAAACTGACAGCGAATATCAGTTGATACATAAGATAATCATTGCGAAAGATCCAACTGCAGTCGTTGATGTTGGAGGAAGTGCAGAAAATATACTTACGCGGGCTCCGGCTTATGATCTTATCATCATGTATTTTGCAAATAATGTGAGATGGGAGAAATCCCCATACCCTGATCGCACGCCGCTCGAAAATGTGGTGGCTTTGCTTTGCACCCTAAAACAGAGAAGAGACACTCCCCCAATTTGGATATTATATCCAGGAGGAGTTGAGCCGTTTGCTGATTTGGTATTACAGAGCGTTGCCGATTTGTATCTGACCGTCCCGTTTAAGATAGAAACCTTCCAACACATTTTTTGTGAGCGATTTATTCCGTCAAATGTAGGTTCCAACACGTAGCTTGCCGACCATTTGATTTCCTGACTTTAAGTAAGGAGGTAATACCATGCTTAAAGTCATACTCGCCAAGATTGGAATCAGCCTGTTCCGGTACCTGCCGTTGGAAGAGATCGTCGCCAAATTGCTCACTTCTGTAATTCAGAAGCTGCTGGCATCCCGCCATGCAACCAAGGTGATCGACCGGGTCCGCAAGACCGTAACCCACCTCAACGAACTGACAGCCCTCATCGAGCCCATGCTCGACGATCAGGCCGTCACCGGCGATGAGGCACGGTCCATGTACGACCATGTCAACCAGACGCGCCTTGAAATTCTCCAGACCTGGAGCAAAGGCGATTCTGCCAAGGAACTCGAAGCCCAGCTTCCATAGTGCACTTCAAAAATCGACAGGGAAGGGGAGCATTACGCGCTCCCTTTTTCGCGTGTGTTTGTGGCGTGTTTGTGGGTGGTTGGTACCAACCAAACGGCTTCAATCGGCCAAAACGTACCCATTCAGAAAACTTTTTTCGGCGAGAAGATTAACCCCAGCTCGTCGTTTCAGGGTGTTTCATCGCAAGGCTGTGTTGGTTTTGGTTGGTGGATTGGTTGGTTTTTAGCCGTCTTTTTCAGGACTTTTTCAAACGGTCACATTCATTTCTTTAAAACTCTGTGATTTCACCAAACCCCTAAAAATAAAGGCCGGAACGTGTGTTCCGGCCTTCAAAGTTGGTAGCGGGGCTTGGATTGCACGGCCTGTGGCCGCCCTGCGGGTCTTTTGCTTCGCAAAATTTGCTTCCGCTCGCAGGCTCGCTTCAGGGAACCGAGGTTCAACTCCTCGCCCAAACCAAAAAAAGACCAACCCGAAGGTTGGTCTTTTAAATTGGTAGCGGGGCTTGGATTTGAACCAAGGACCTTCAGGTTATGAGCCTGACGAGCTACCGGGCTGCTCTACCCCGCAGTCATTTCTCGTTAAGAGGTGGGCTAAGGTATACGATTCGGATTTTGTTGCAAGGGGTATTTTTACTTTTTTTTAGATCGTGCCAATGTGTGCTGATTTTGGCCTGTGCGAGAGGGTGTTGGGGTCGGGTAAGGAACCTTGACCTTTGGGGAGGGGTCGGGTAGCTTCTGCCTTCATTTTTTAAGGAAACAAGCAAATGCCGGATATTCAAATAATGCCATCCATCTTGGCGGCGGACTTTGGCCGATTGGCTGACGGGTGTCGGCGCGCGGAGGCTGCGGGGGCGGACCAGATTCATGTGGATGTGATGGACGGCGTGTTTGTCCCGAATATTAGTTTTGGGCCGGATGTGGTTAAAATGTCGTCCGCAGCGGTTCAGATCCCGCAGAATGTGCATTTGATGGTGACTCGGCCGCAGGATCATATCAAGGCTTTCGCGGATGCGGGGGCGGATACAATTCAGATTCATGCCGAGGCGAAGTGTGATGTTGCGGAAACGCTGGCGGCGATTCGCGGGATGGGCAAGCGTGCTGCGATTACGGTTAATCCGGAAACCCCGGTGGAAAGCATTTTCGGCTGTTTGGACAATCGCTGGGTGGAAGAAGTGCTGGTGATGTCGGTCCATCCGGGATTTGGCGGTCAGAAATACATTTCGTCGGTCGAAAGCAAGATTGCGGCGATTCGCCGAAAAGCGGATTGGGTAGATATTGCCATTGATGGCGGCATGGATGATGTCACGCTTGTTGCGGCCGCGGCCGCGGGAGCCAATTTGTTTGTGGCGGGCTCGTATCTTTTTAAGCAGGACGATATGGAAGCGGCGATCTCCGACCTTCGGAAGAGCGCTCAGAACAACTATTGCAAGGCTGTATGAACGATCTTTCTTTAATTCGGAACTTTTCCATTATTGCCCATATCGACCACGGCAAATCGACGCTGGCGGATCGGATGCTGGAACTGACCCGGACGGTGGAGCAGCGCAAGATGAAGGAGCAGCTGCTTGATTCGATGGACCTTGAGCGCGAGCGCGGTATTACCATCAAGGCGCACCCGGTTACGATGAAATACACGGCGAAGGATGGGAATACGTATACTTTCAACCTGATCGACACTCCCGGCCACGTAGACTTTTCCTACGAAGTGTCCCGCAGCCTCCAGGCCTGCGAGGGGGCGATCCTCGTGGTGGATGCTGCGCAGGGTGTGGAGGCGCAAACGGTTTCGAATACTTATCTGGCCATGGAAAACGGTCTCGATATTATTCCGGTCCTCAACAAGATCGAAATGCCGAATGCGGATATTGATGAGGTTTCGCAGCAGATCGAGGATATTCTGGCCATCGAGGCAACCGATGCGCTGCAGGTGAGTGCCAAGGCGGGAATCGGCATTGAAGAAGTGCTGGAGGCCGTCGTGGAGCGCTGCCCTCCTCCGCAACCGTCGGAAGATAAGTATACCCGTGCGTTGGTTTTTGACTCTAAATATGATGCTTTTCGCGGCGTGGTGGTTTATATGCGCCTGTTCAGCGGCTCGCTGAAGGCGGGGGATCGGGTGCAGGTGATGAGCACCGGCGAAAACTATGAGATCAAAGAGGTCGGCGTATTTACCCCTGAGATGCATAAGAGCAAGGAGCTCGACGAAGGTTCGGTGGGGTATGTGATTGCCAACATCAAGGATGCCTCGGAAATCCAGATCGGCGACACGCTTACGCTTTCAAAAACACCGGCTGAAGATCCGCTTCCCGGCTTTAAGGAAATCCATCCGATGGTTTTCTCGGGGATCTATCCGGTGGAAACGAGCGACTATGAAAAGCTCGGTGCCAGCATGGATAAGCTGCGGCTCAACGATGCGTCGTTCTCGTTTCAGGCTGAATCATCGATTGCGCTGGGTTTTGGTTTCCGCTGTGGCTTTCTCGGGTTGCTCCACATGGAAATCATTATGGAGCGTCTCCGTCGCGAGTTTAACCTCGATATTATCTCATCGTACCCGAATGTGGTCTATCGGGTGGTGCTCAAGAATGGGGATGTGGAGGAAGTCGATAACCCGATGTATTTGCCCGATATGAGCAATATTGAGCATATCGAAGAGCCCATGATCATTGCCACGATCATCTGCCCGACCGATTATCTGGGTGATATGATGCAGTTGATCATGGATCGACGGGGTGAAATCCGGAAAACCGACTCGATCGATGGACACCGCGTGATGCTCACGTGCCATATGCCGTTGAACGAGGTGCTGATCGATTTCTACGACAGGCTAAAGACCATCAGCCGCGGCTATGCCTCGATGGATTATGAATATTCCGACTATCAGCCGTCTGAACTGGTCAAGATGGACATCATGATTCATGGCGAGGTGGTCGATGCCTTTTCCAGCATTCTGCACCGTTCCAAAGCGGAATTCCGCGGGCGGCAAATGTGCAAGTCGCTACTCGACGTGATTCCGCGCCAGGCCTTTGCCGTGGCCTTGCAGGCGGCGGTGAATGGCAAGATTATTGCCAGAGAAACCATTCGGGCCTACCGTAAGGATGTGACGGCCAAGTGCTATGGCGGCGATATCAGCCGCAAGCGCAAGTTGCTTGAGCGGCAGAAGGAAGGCAAAAAAAAGCTTAAGAAAATCGGCAAGGTTAACATTCCGCAGGAGGCGTTCATTGCCGTCCTGAAAACAAATCAAAAATAGGGCGGAAATTCAATGATTGGGATTTTGAAGAAGCGAAAATTGCGGAAACAATTGAAAGAGTACCTACATGTGGCCCGGCACGCGCGGTACATGCGCGAGGATATTGCCAATCCAAAGGACCTCGAAACTCTGAAGGCGGCAGAGGCTGTTGTGCGGGAAATCAGGGATACCGGGCGGGGAGATGTTCAGCAGGCCGTTGAGGCACTGTCCTCCGCAGCAGACAAGGTTTATCCAGCTGCCAACACTTCCGGAGTGCGCGAAAATGTTGAAGTCATCATCGTTGCCTTGGCCGCTGCCATGGCGATCCGTGCTTTTTTCTTTCAGCCTTTCAAGATTCCCACCGGCTCAATGCAGCCTACATTGAATGGGATTACAACCCAGAAACAGCTCGGCGGAAGCTTGACCGACCATCAGCCGGTCAAGTTCGTCAAGTGGCTGTTGACCGGAGCCTCCTACAAGGAGTTCCGCGCAACGGTCTCGGGGGCCACCGGCAGTCAATTGTATGGCGACCGCGATAAGATCATAATGGAAATCGGTGGTGTGCCGCACAAGTTTCCCAGCTATATGCGCGATGAGCTGATACGGATGCGCAATCAGGGGGAATTCAAGCCTTTCTATGCAAAGGGCGATGTGGTTGCCTCCGCCAAGGTCATTGCCGGCGATCACATTTTGGTGAATAAAATGAAGTATAACTTCATGCGGCCGGAGCGCGGGGACATCTCGGTCTTCGATACCCGGCACATTGAGCATGAACAGGTCCGCTCCGACACCTTCTACATCAAGCGCATGGTGGGGCTGCCCGGCGAAAAGATCCAGATCCGCGACAAGGAGATTGTTGCCGATGGAAAAGTGGTGCGCGAGCCGCCCATGTTCAAGAAAATCGCAACCGATCCGGCTTACGACGGCCATACCAACGCGGGACAGCTCGCCACGCCGGACGATGCGATCCAACTCTCGAACACCGAATACCTGATGATGGGGGACAACACTAAAAACAGTTTGGACGGTCGGTTTTTCGGCGGGGTTCACCGCGAAGATTTCCAGGGACCCGCTTTTTTTGTGTATTGGCCGTTTCGCGAGCACTGGGGAATCGTGCGGTAGAATCAATGGAATTTGCCGGATTTGCGGGTTGACTTCATATCCTCCCTCGCTATTATCCGTTCCTTCTTTTCCAGAAATGGACCATATTTTACTAAACGGAGTTGATTTATTATGCCGAATCTGAAAAGCGCTAAAAAGAGAATGCGTCAGAATGTAGTGCGCCACGACCGCAACGCACAGGTGCGTACCCGCGTCAAGAATGCACGTCGTGTCATGTTGGCCGCTTTGGAATCCAAGGATGCCGAAACCGCTGAAGCAGCGCTGCGCACATATAGTTCGGTGCTTGATAAGGCGGCCAAGGCGGGGGTTATCAAGAAAAACACCGCTGTTCGTCGCAAGACGAATGCTGCCAATGGTCTGCGCAAGCTTGCTTCTGCTTAGTCTAGCCGACTTTGCAACGCATGAAAAACCCGCTTGAGAGCGGGTTTTTTTGTGGGTAGACCATTTTAAGTTGCTAAGTGAATTAGGTTTTTAGATGCGACTGATCATTCCTTAAAAACTCAATCACTTGAAGCTCGCCTGGAAGTTGCACTACCAGCGTTCAATCAAATCATCGAGTATCAGCGTTGAAAACTCCTGGGCGGCTGCGGGCAGGGCCATTCGTTTGGAGTTGGTCAGGTCCGCTTCAAAGCGAAAGGTTGCTTCCCCGTAATTGGTCGACTCGGAAAGAACCTCTCCGGTTTTTCCGTTTTTCAGCTGTGCTGATCCGGTAATACGCAGGCGATAGTCCTGTGCTGCCGTCTTCAGGTCGTCACGGTAGGCAATGGGTGAAAGTCGGTACTCGGTGAGGGTCACTTCGATCACCGCATCGGATTGATTGCGGGTATTGAGCAGTTTCATGCGCCCATCCAGGTGGATGCGTTCGCGCAATGCCTGGGCGATCTGCAGTTCAACGGCCGGTTCGGTGGTGCGATTAATGATCGGGGCCACGTAGACGGTTTCAATGCCGGCGGGGCGGGTGCCGCCAAGTTGATATCCCATGCATCCAGATAATATGAGTAGGGCGACAAAGCTGCTGAATAGGTGGATTATTCTCTTCATAATAGGGTATTCGTTCGTGGCTGAAGACTCTCCCAGAAAAAATGGATTTGTCAAAGCTTGATTCCCGATGAAAGCGTGCTTAGTGTCGTCCCGAATTTTCAACCCCACCAGAGAGAGGAAACCATGAAAAAGGTACTGATTCCGACGAAACTAAATGCGGTTGCCCGCGAAACCCTCAACAATCATGGCAGCTATGAAGTTGTTCAGGACGACTCGGCGGATCTCGCCACTCTGGCGTCTCAGCATTCCGATGCCTATGCGCTGTTCGTTCGCTCAGAAAAGGTGACGGCGGAAATCATCGATGCGCTGCCTTCGCTGAAGGTCGTCATTCGCGCCGGTGCAGGCTATAACACGATCGATACAAAATATGCCCGGGCCAAGGGCGTTGATGTAATGAACACGCCGGGGGCCAATGCCAATGCCGTGGCCGAGGAGGTCGTTGCCTTGATGCTGGCCGATGCCCGCCACGTTATCCCATCTGATGCCTCTACGCGTTCCGGTCTGTGGGAAAAGAAAAATTTCATGGGCAAAGAAGTCACCGGAAAAACGGTCGGCATCGTCGGTTTTGGTGCCATTGGTCAGCTGGTCGCCAAGCGCCTCTTGGGTTTTGATGTTAAAACGTTGGCTTACGACCCCTTCCTCTCCGATGAGCGCGCCCGCGATCTCGGCGCCGAATCTGCTGAACTGAACGAGATTTTCGAGCAATGCGACTATATCTCGCTCCATATGCCGGAAAATGATGAAACGCGCGGTCTGATCAATAAATCGCTTCTGGCCCGCATGAAAAATGGTGCCACGCTGATCAATTGCGCCCGCGCCGGAATTATTGATGAAGAAGATCTGCGTACCCTCAAGGCCGACAAAGGGTTTCGTTTCCTGAACGATGTCTATGCCAAGGATGCGGCCGGCGACAAATCTGTTGCCGACATTGCCGACATCATGCTGCCGCACCTGGGGGCCAGCACCGTCGAGGCAAACTACAATGCGGCTCTGCGCTCGGCCACTCAGCTCATTGACTACGATGATAAAGGGATTGCTTCCTATGTCGTTAATCGTGATGTGCCCGAAGGTCTCGACCGCGCCTACAGCGAACTGGCCTTCGCCTTGGCGCATACCTGCCGGGGTATTGCCGGCGGAAACAAGCAGATGAAGTTGATCGAAACCAGCTTTTACGGCGACCTCGCCAAGTTCGGCGACTGGCTGCTGGTTCAGATTGTTGCCGCGCTTAGCGACGACTTTGATCGTACGCAGGGCTACGATGCCGCGCTGGAATACCTTAAGGAGATGGGGGTTGAATATTTCAACCGCGAAACCGATACCAGCAAGGGTTACGGCAACTCCATCACCGTTGATGTCACCACCTCCGTCGATGCCGCGCATTTCCAGCGCATCAGTGTTCGCGGAACCGTGGCTGAGGGGAACATGATGATTTCGCGCATTAACGATTTCGATAAGCTCTACTTCGAGCCGACCGGAACTGCCGTGTTCTTTATTTATAAAGATCGCCCGGGTGTAATCGGTCAGATCGGCAATACGCTGGCGGAAGCGGAAGTCAATATCGACGACATGCGCAATCCGCACGACCCGTCCGGCGAAAACTCGTTGGCACTCATGCGTATTGGCGGCAAAATTGACTGTGCTGTGGTTGAGCAAATCGCTCAGCAGATTGAGGCGCTGCATGCCTCCTGTGTGAGCTTCTAGCCCATTTCCCGCTTGATTTGTCGCGTGGTTCTTGGCAGGCGAGACGCCTGCGGTACGTATCGCCGCCGTCTCGGCGGCCTTGTAATGCACGAGGCGTCATGCAACAACGAGAAGAGGTTCCCATGGCTGAAAAACCGGATAGACCGAGGCTTTGGGAGCTTTTTTTTATCTTTGCACGAGTGAGCGCCGTTACCATCGGGGGGGGCTATGTCATGTTCCCTATGCTCAAGAGCGAGGTGGTCGATGCCAAGGGGTGGGTCACTGACGAGGAGTTGGTCGACTACTATGCGCTTGGCCAATCCATCCCCGGCATTATTGCCATGAATACCTCCACGCTCATCGGCTACCGGAAGCGGGGGATCCCGGGTGCGGTTTGTGCCGCAGTTGGAATGGCGGCCCCCTCGCTGCTGGTGATTCTTTTGATTTCCGCCTTCTTTGTCCGTTACCTTGATAATATCTGGGTACAGAAAGCTTTTGCCGGTATTCGTTCCGCTGTTGTCGCCATGTTGGTGATGGCCGTGTGGAAGGTTGGTCGGAAAGCAGTGAGTTCGCCGGTCAGGGGAGCGATTGCCGTGGGTTCATTCCTTGCGATTGTCGGATTGCATTGGTCGCCGGTACTGCTGATCGTTGCGGGCGTACTGCTTGGCTTTCTCGTTTTTCGAAACGAGGCGGGGACGTGAGTATCTTGATCCAGCTGTTTGTTTCCTTCTTCACGATCGGGCTCTTCAGCTTTGGCGGAGGCTATGCCGTGCTCTCGTTTTTACAGCAGGAAGTGGAGCGCCGTGGCTGGATGACGACTGAGCGTTTTGTCGATCTTGTTGCGATTTCCCAAAGCACGCCGGGGCCGATTGCCATCAACATGGCCACCTTTGTCGGCTACCAATCGGCAGGTGTTCCCGGTTCGCTGGTCGCAACAGTCGCCGTTTCTTTGCCGGGAATGATTCTGATGGTGTTGTTTGCTCTCGTTCTTTTCCACTTTTATGAAAAGGCGGAGGCTCAGGCTGTGTTCCAGGGGCTGCGACCCGCAGTGGTGGGGCTGATTGCTGCCGCAGCGTGGAAAATTGGTTGTGTGTCGATTGTGAATTGGGGCGCCGTTGGAATTACGGTGGTCTGCTGCCTGCTCATCGCGCGGTGGAAGCTTCATCCAATTCCGCTGGTGATCGGATCCGCTATTGCCGGGATTCTCTTTTTCTAGTCAGTAGATCTTTGTCGGCTTCTGTGATCAGGTTTTCGCAGGGCAGGGCGGCGATGCCGGCGGTGGCGGAGATCTTTGGAGGGGCAGCGGCCTCGCTGCCCGCGCCAGCTTTCAAGACGCGTTCAATGAATTTCTCTGCGTTTTGTTTTCCTGTTTCCGGCAGGAGCACCGCAAATTCATCGCCGCCGTATCGGCAGATAATGTCGGCTTTTCGTGCGGTACTTTTTAGAAGGGCGGCAAATTGGCGTAAAACAGCATCACCGGCCTCGTGTCCTTTGGTGTCGTTGATCTGTTTAAAGTGATCGATGTCGAAAAGAACAAGGCTCAGTTCTCGGTCGTATCGATTTGCCGTCTCCACGTGGTCGACGAGGGTTTCCTCGAAGTACCGGCGATTATGCAGGCCGGTCAGCCAATCGCGCATGGCCTGTTCGTTGATGGAAAGGAATGCGAGCCACAGCGGGAGTTGGGCGTCTTCGGTGTACATATCAGGGGTGGAAGAAAAACCGCGCGTAGATATAGGCGATGTATTCGCTGAGAACGGTGCGTACGCCCTGACTGTATTTATACCAGTGCCCGGCATCGTAAGAGATGTCCTCGAGGCTGGTGACGCCGACGCAATAGTCATCGCCAAGCGCCTTTTGGAAAAGCAATCGGCTGCGGCGGCCATGCGGACCAATAGTGACGAGATGAATGTCTCGTTCCTCCAGATTGTAGGCAATGAGATATTCCCGGAGGGCGGTTGCCGCCACATAGGTTCGGTCCTGTTTGGTTTCCTCGCCGATGGCGGTGATGATCTCCGCCGGGGCGATACCCAGTTTGATCAGGCGGGCGGTGGTCATTTCCGGGTAGGATTTAAATGCCTGGATATAACTGCCGGTTTCGATCGGAACTCCGGTGCAGATGATTTTTGAATAATCGCCGGTACGATAGAGGGTCGCGGCTTCGTCCAATGCAAAGTCGTGAATCCATCCCTCGACCACCATCAGTCCGGAATGCGGCGCTTTGTTGGGGGCCAGAAACGAATAAAGGTGGAAGAAAAAGGTGAGAAAAAGAACAACAACAAGTGTTGCAATCACCAGCCAACCCAGCCATGTTGGCCGCCGTCCCGTATATTCCTTGCAAAGCGCTGGTTTCATGGTGTCGCTTATAGCATGGGAGGGGATGGGGAAAAACCAGAAACTTCTTGTGTACTGGGGTTGACACGTCTGCCCGGCTGTTATAACTTCCCCGATCTTGTGTTTTTACCGAACCGAGTTAGAGGACAATTTAAATGAAAACTACTATGCCCAATGAGGCTGACATCATTCGCGAATGGTTTGTAGTCGATGCAGCAGATAAGCCTGCTGGTCGGCTCGCCGTTGTTATTGCTGACGTGTTGCGCGGGCGCAACAAGCCAACCTACACGCCGCACATTGACACCGGTGATTTTGTTGTTGTTATCAACGCCGACAAGATCAAGCTGACCGGAAACAAAGAAGAGAATAAAATCTATCAGGATTACACTGGATATTCCAGTGGCCTGAAAGAAACCAAGGCAAAGGATATCCGCGCCAAGCATCCGGAACGGATTATTACGCAGGCCGTGAAAGGCATGCTTCCGGCAAATCGCATGAGCCGCCAGACGCTGACGCGCCTGAAGGTCTATGCCGGGGCCGAACATCCGCACGCCGCACAGCAGGTGCAGGTTCTAGACTACAAGGGATAAGCAGGGAAATTATCATGGTTAAAAAAGACACTTTACAATTAGCAGCAACCGGTCGCCGGAAAACCTCCGTTGCACGTGTGCGGATGACAGATGGTTCTGGAACAATTACGGTGAACGGCAAGGAAGCTAATGCTTATTTCGATACTGCCATGCTGCAGGAACTGCTGAAAAAACCGTTCGAAACCGCAGGTGTGGTTGGAAAGTATGATGTGGTTGCTTCCGTTAAGGGCGGCGGAAAATCCGGGCAGTGTGGTGCAGTGGTTCACGCTGTTTCCCGTTCACTGGCCGCTTCCGATGAAGAGTTGAAGAACGTCCTCAAGAAGGCCGGCTTCCTGACTCGTGATTCGCGTGTGAAAGAACGTAAAAAACCGGGCCAGCCGGGTGCACGCAAGCGGTTCCAGTTCTCCAAACGTTAATCGTTGGACAACGCCGTTGCAAAAGCCTCCCGAAGCCGGGGGGCTTTTTTTGTTTTCCAGCGGATGGAAAAAATATTTAATCAAGGGTCAACGATTTGGAAACAGGGATTTCTCCAATGTATGAAAATCTAAAAATGCCGAAGGGTTTTAAATGTGCCGGAGTCCGTGCAGGCATCAAAAAAGATGGCTCCAAGGATATGGCGCTGATTTTGTCTGAAGTGCCGGCGTCGGCCGCGGGGGTATTCACACAGAACCAGGTGTGCGCGGCACCGGTCAAGGTCTGCCGGGAGCATCTTGAACATGGTGTCGCCCGGGCGATTGTGATGAATAGCGGAATTGCTAATGCCTGCACCGGTTCCGAAGGCCTGGTGGCGGCGCGGGAGATGGCGGCGGAAACTGCAAAAATCCTGGACTGCGAACCGCAGGAAGTCTTTGTCTGCTCAACGGGACGGATCGGACCTCGGCTGCCGCTGGATAAAATCGTTCCGGGCATTGGGGCGTTGTTCAGCACTGCGCTGGTCGGTCATGTTCACGATACGGCTGAGGCCATGATGACCACGGATACGCGGCCGAAGGTTTCTTCTGCCGAGTTGTTTGTTTCCGGGAAAACCGTGCGCATTATTGGGTTTGCCAAGGGCGCGGGCATGATCGAGCCGAATATGGCCACGATGCTTTCGTATGTCACCACCGATGCGGCGGTTGAGCAACACGCGCTGCAGGCCGCCCTCAAAAAGGCGGTGGATCTAAGCTTTAACCGGATTTCCATCGATGGCGACCAGAGCACCAATGATACCGTATTGGCGCTCGCCAATGGTGCTTCGGGCTGCAAGCCGCTCGATGAGAATGCAGAAGAATGGCCTGCGTTTTCACAAGCGATGGAAAAAGTATGCCATGAGTTGGCCATGATGATTGTGCACGATGGCGAGGGTGCGGATAAGTTTGTTACGGTTAACGTGGCCGGAGCTGAATCGGATGAAGATGCAAACCTGGCGGCCCGCTCTGTGGCAAACTCATTGTTGAACAAGACCGCATGGGCGGGGGCGTATCCCAACTGGGGCCGCGTGATGGACTCCATTGGATATTCCAAAGCCCGGGTTGTGGAAGAACGGGTCAGCATTTTTTATGATGGCGAGCAAGCCGTGAAAAACGGCATGCGGACCGAGGTTGCACAGGAGGCGCTGATAAAGGTGGTCTCGCAGGCTGATTTTGCTATAAACATCGACCTGCACCTCGGGGATGGAGCCGCAACGGTTTATACCTGTAACTGCACGGAGGAATATGTGCGGATCAACGTGGAATAGGATGTGTAATGGACAAGTTTATTGAAAAGGCCACCGTGCTGATTGAGGCCCTGCCGTATATCCAGCAGTTTCGGGGCGATACCGTGGTGGTTAAGTTTGGCGGAAGCATCATGGGAAACGAAGATGGCTATAGCCGGATCCTTCAGGATATCGCCTTCATGGAATGTGTGGGTCTGCGCCCGGTCGTCGTGCACGGCGGCGGAAAAGCGATTTCGCGGGCGATGAAGGAAAACAATATCGCGCCCAACTTTGTCCAGGGTCTGCGTGTCACCGACGAGGCCACCACCCGCGTGGTGGAACAGGTGCTGAACCACGAGGTAAACCCTCAGCTGGTGGATATCATCCAGCGATACCACGGCAAGGCGCGCGGCATCCACGGGGAGGATATTATATGCGTGGATAAAATGGTCGGTATTGATTCTGAAACCAATGACGCGCTGGATTGGGGATATGTAGGCAAGGTGAATCGCGTGGATATCGAGCCGATTCAAGCCTATCTGCGCTCGGACATTGTTCCGGTGATTACGCCGCTGGGGAAGGGGCCGGATGGCCATCTGTATAACATTAATGCCGATGATGCGGCGACGGCGATTGCCTGTGCGCTCAATGCACGAAAATTGGTTTTCCTGACGGATGTGCCCGGGCTGCTTCGCGATCCGGAGGATAAGTCCACGTTGATCTCGTCGTTGCATCTGAGCGAGGTCGATGAATTGATCGAGCGGGGTGTGATTGCCGGCGGAATGCTGCCTAAGATAAAAGGCATGGTGGGGGCTGTTGAATCCGGTATCAGGAAGGCGCATATTATCGATGCCTCCATGCCGCACTC
>CAZWZW010000057.1:0-1496 GCA_964639125.1 uncultured Verrucomicrobiota bacterium | reverse complement strand
AGTGTTAAGTGATTAAGTATCATGTATCATTCTTTTGAGGAGTTTGCTCGGTTTCTCTATATCGCCCGGGGTTCGGCTGCTGAACCAAGGACGCAGGTATACATTGCTTTTAAAGTAGGGTTGTTGAATCAAGAAGCCAAAGGCGAGTTGGTTAATGAACGAACAGAGATTTCGAAAATGCTTTTTGGGCTGGCTCAGTCACTGAAAACTTAACCACTTAAATCTTAAAACTGGTGTGAACTAATGAACACAAATGAAATCGCTGAAATGCAAAAAGATTACCTCATTCCAACCTATGCGCCGGGCCTTGCTTTGGTGGAAGGGTCGGGAACCACGGTGTGGGATGCGGCGGGTAACGAATACCTTGATTTTGTGTCAGGAATCGCCGTTACGAATATTGGCCATTGCCATCCAAAGATGGTTCGGGCGGTACAGGATCAGGTCGAGAAACTGGTGCACGTTTCAAACCTGTACTATAACGAAAAGCAGCCGCAACTGGCCAAGGCGTTGTCGGAACACTCCGGCCTGCCGGGTGCAAAGTGTTTCTTTTGCAACTCGGGGGCGGAAGCCAATGAGGGGCTGATCAAGCTGGCGCGGCTTTGGGGCAGCGACAAGGGAAAATATGAGATTGTCACCATGCGGCAGTCATTCCATGGCCGGACGCTTGCCACGTTGACGGCAACGGGGCAGGACAAGGTAAAGACGGGATTCGGTCCCTTGCCGGAAGGTTTTGTCTATGCCAATTTTAACGACCTTCAGTCGGTGGAGGATGCAATCACATCCAAGACCGTCGCAGTACTGGTCGAAGCCTTGCAGGGCGAGGGCGGCGTGATTCCCTCCGAACCGGAGTTTCTTCCCGATCTGCGGAAGCTGTGTGATGAACAGGGCATTCTGCTGCTGTGCGACGAAGTGCAAGTTGGAATGGGCCGGACGGGGAAATGGTTTGGTTTTCAGAACTATGATGTCCAGCCGGATGCCTTCTCGCTGGCCAAAGGGCTCGGCAACGGATTTCCGATTGGGGCCATTGTTGCGGGCGAAAAACTGTCGGATATTTTTCAGCCCGGACACCATGCCACCACTTTTGGCGGAACGCCGCTGGCCTGCTCCGCCGCGCTATCCGTCCTCGAGGTGATCGATGAGGAGGAGCTGCTCGCGAATACCATGATGATGGGCGGCTATTTTGTGGAAGGACTGTGCGAAATGGCAATGAAGCACAAAAAGTGGATCTCCGGTATTCGGGGGCTGGGCCTGTTGCTGGGTGTTGTGCTGGATGTCCCTGCGGCTCCGCTGCAGAAAAAACTACAGGAAAAAGGCCTGCTTGCATTGGCAACAGCAGGTAATGTACTCCGCTTATTGCCCCCGTTGAACGTGTCGCAGGGAGAAATCGATCAGGCGCTGAAGCGGATGGGCGAAGCCTGCGAGGAGCTTCACGATGAAATGGCGGCGCAGTCGCCAAATCCCTGCCAGTGTGGCATGGGCGAATAGTTTTTAAATAA
>CAZWZW010000056.1:0-15162 GCA_964639125.1 uncultured Verrucomicrobiota bacterium | reverse complement strand
TACATCCGGTGGTGTGAGAGCTGAGGGAGGGCAACCTCCCTCGGCTACTCGATTCGAGAGCCATTGGTCCGCAAAGAGTTTTTAATGAATAGAATGGATAATGAAAACGGGGTTGTTTAAATTGTGCCCCAATTTGTAGTGCGGGTGTTTGCCCGAGGATTCATGGGCAGGATGCCTGTGTTAGGAAGGAGAGAGAATGATGAATGTGCCAAAATATGTGATTCCGGAGATGATTAATCTTCCCGACCGCCAGTGGCCGGGCAAGAGCATTACTTCCTCGCCGCAATGGTGTTCGGTGGATATGCGCGACGGCAACCAGGCGTTGCCCGATCCGATGGATCCGGATCAAAAACTTGAATATTTCAAGATGCTCTGCGATATCGGCTTCAAGCACATTGAAGTTGGCTTTCCTTCGGCCAGTCAGGATGAGTTCGACTTTTTTCGCAAGTTGATCGAGGAAGATCTTATTCCCGAAGATGTATTTATCATGGGACTCACCCAATCGCGTCCTCATTTGATTGAACGCACGCTCGAGGCTTTCAAGGGGTGCAAGCGTGGTATTATCCACGCCTATATTGCACCATCCGATCTTCATATGAAACAGGTCTTCGGCATGGACCGCGAGCAGCTCATCGAAACCGCTGTGGCATCCACAAAACAGATTCGCGAGCTTGCCGATGCGATGCCGGAATCGGATCTCCGCTACGAGTTTTCGCCGGAAGAATATACCGATACGGATGTCGACTTTTCGCTCGAACTCTGCGAAGCAGTTTTCGCGGCGTGGGGCAAGGGGTCGCCCGAAAAGCCAGTCATTATGAATCTTCCGGCTACGGTGGAGCGTCGTCCGCCGAACCACTATGCCGACATGGTTGAATATTTTTGTCGCAAGTTTTCAAAACGCGACTGCATCACGGTATCGCTCCATTCGCATAACGACCAGGGCATGGCTGTGGCCGCGACCGAGCTTGCGCTCATGGCAGGTGCCGATCGCGTCGAGGGTACGCTCTTTGGACACGGCGAGCGCACCGGCAATGTTGATCTCGTCACGAGTATCAACAATCTCTACTCGCGCGGTATTGATACGGGGATAGATTTTTCAGATCTCTCGAACGTAGCTGCCACAGTCGAACGTTTAACCGGCATGCCGATCTACTATCGTCAGCCGTATGCGGGCAGCTATGCGTTTACCGCGTTTTCCGGTTCACATCAGGATGCCATCAATAAAGGCGTGCATAAACTTGCCGAGGCACCGGATCGTTTCGGAATGGGCTGGAAGGTGCCGTATCTCCATATCGATCCGTCCGATCTCGGGCGTAAGTTTGAGCGGCTCATCCGCATTAATTCGCAGTCCGGCAAGGGCGGCATTGCGTGGGTGCTGGAGCAGGATTTCGGGATCGTGATTCCGAAAGCCATGCAGCCCGAACTCGGTGGATATGTGCAGGGTTACAGCGAGTCGGTGGGGCGTGAAATCAGTGCCGATGAAGTCCATCAGGTTTTTCAGAACGAATTTGTTTCGCCGAGCGGACCTTATAGACTCGTTGGGTACTGGCCGCGCCCGGATGACCAGGATCCAACCTTCATTCACGGTGAAGTAAAGATAAGCATCAATGGGGAGGAAAAAACCATCAATGCCGATGGTAACGGCCCGATCTCGGCTTTCGTGAATGCCGTCAAAAGTGTTGTTGATGTCGACTTTTCCGTGGATGACTACCACGAGCAGGCGGTTGGCAAGGGTGCAGATGCGCAGGCCCTGGCCTCTGTTCCGCTTAAGCTCAAGGATGAGGGTGTGATCTTTGGTGTCGGTATTGATTCCAACATTGACCAAGCCGCCGTTCGTGCCATCGTCGCCGGCCTTAACCGCATTGCGAAGAAGTAGGGGAATACTATGAGTTTAAGTGGACACACAAAACCGTTTGCCGTACTGGGACATCCGATTGGGCATACACTTTCGCCAGTGATGCATAATGCTTCAATGCAGGAGCTGAAGTTTGATGGAATCTATCTGGCGTTGGATGTGCACCCCGATCGGCTGATGGAAGTGCTGCCATCGATGGCTTTGATGGGATTCGCCGGTGTCAACCTGACGGTGCCGCACAAGGAAGTCGCCTTTCGCGGTCTGGAGAAACTCGATGCCAGCGCAAAGCTGTTTGGAGCGGCCAATACAATTGAGTTTGCCGAAGAGGGGATGGTGGGCCACAACACCGATGGTTACGGTTTCCTGAAGGCGCTGGAAGAGGCCTTTGGTAAAACGGTCGAAGGGGACTCCGTTTTTGTGCTGGGTTGCGGCGGAGCGGGACGGGCAACCGCACTGCAAGCCGCAACCGAGGGCGCAAAGTCGCTTGTGCTGGCCGATATCGATGCGGAGCGCGTCCAGCGATTGGAAGACGAACTGAAGGCCTTGGTTCCTGGAATTGAAATTTTCCAGGCATTGGAAGCATCCAAACAGATTGAACGGTGCCGCAAATGCGATCTGGTTGTGCAGGCTTCGCCTGTCGGCATGAAAAAGGACGATCCCTCTCTGTTGCCGCCCGAAGCCTTCCGCGAAGGGCAGCGGGCTTTCGACCTGATTTACATGTATCCCGAAACCGCTTTCCTGACCACCGCGCGCGAAGCTGGCGCGGATATTGCTAATGGGCTAGGCATGCTTTTGCATCAGGGCGCCCGCGCCTTCGAAATCTGGACCGGCACCAAGCCGTCGATCCCGGCGATGCGAAAAGCGCTCGAAGATGCGGTTTATGGGAGTGGAGAATGACGTTTTATTACTGCTACTTTGCTTGTGTTGTTTTTCTGCTCGGGGCCTGTCTCGGCAGCTTTCTCAATGTTTGCATCTATCGTATTCCGGCGGAACTTTCGGTGGTCAAGCCGCGGTCACGCTGCCCGAAGTGCAAATCTCAGATTGCATGGTTCGATAATATTCCCATTCTGAGCTGGATGCTGCTGGGGGCAAAGTGTCGCCAGTGCCAGGTAAAGATCCCTTTCCGGTATCCCGGTGTCGAATTACTGACGGCTATCCTTTTTCTGTGGCTGTGGTTTGCTTTTCCCTTCAATGTTTTGGTTGTGCCCTATGGCGTGCTGTTCTTTGGATTGATTCTCGGAAGCTTTGTTGATATTGACGAAATGTGGATCCCTGACCGGACGACGATTGGCGGTATGATCGCCGGCCCGATCTTTAGTTTTCTGATTCCGTCCATGCATGGGGTTGAAGGACATCTTGCAAGCCTGATTCAATCACTGATCGGTCTGGCCGTTGGATTTGGCCTGCTTTGGTCGGTCGCGTTCTTCGGTAAACTGGTTCTCAAGAAAGATGCCATGGGTTTTGGCGACGTAAAGCTGATGGGGGCATTGGGCGCATTTCTTGGATTTGAATCTGTCATCTTTATTGTGTTTGTATCCTCGCTGCTCGGTTCCGTTATCGGTATTTCGCTGATTGCCTGCGGACAGAAGGAGTGGCAGGGCCGCATTCCATTTGGGCCCTATATTGCGCTGGCGGCCATAATTTGGGTCCTCGGTGGTTCCAGTTGGTGGGATGCTTATGCCAGTTGGATATCCGGTTCGGTGGGGTACTGATTTTATTCTTTAAAGATCCGGGCATAAAAAAAAGCTCCCTCTTCAGGGAGCTTTTCTGCATCAGCGATAAAGCTTAGCGGCGGATCGTGCGGCGGCTGTTGGCCAGACGCTTCTTCTTTTCGCTCGGCTTTTCGTAACAACGCTTGGAGCGCATGGTTTTCAGAACACCTTCCTTATCCAGCGCTTTCTTGAGGCGGCGCAGAGCTCGGTCTACGTTTTCGCCGCGGCGTACTTTTACTTCACATGTTTCTTGTGCCATATCTAAATTCACCTCCCCCAGATCTCGGGGTTTCTTCAAAAGAGAAGCGAGAACCTAGGCAACTACGGAGGCGAAGTCAAATAGAATAACGCGGTTCCTTCCCATTCGGCTCACGCGCGCGGGTGGAATTGCTGGTGGATCGACTTGAGGCGTTCGGGATTGACGTGGGTATAGATCTGGGTGGTGGCAATGTCGGCGTGGCCGAGCATTTCCTGGATGACGCGGAGCGGGGCGCCATTGGCCAGCAGGTGGGTGGCAAAGGAGTGGCGCAGGGTGTGGGGCGTCACATTTTTCATGATGCCCGCATCTTTGGTGTATTTCTTGATGATCTGCCAGAGGCGTTGGCGACAGAGTGTGGTTTCGCGCCTGGAAACAAAGACGCTCTTTATCTGGGGATTTTCACACAGCATGGGCCGGACTTCGTCAAGATAGCACTCCAAAATATTGGTGGAATCCCGGGCAACCGGAATGACGCGCTCCTTGCGGCCCTTGCCGATCACGCGGATGTAGCCATCGTCGATATGCAGGTCGGAAATCTGCAGGTTGGCGAGTTCTGAAACACGCAGGCCGGAGGCGTAGAACATTTCAAGGATGGCGCGGTCGCGCACGCCCAGCGGCTTGCGCATGTCCGGTGCCTTCAGCAGAAGGTCGACCTCTTTTTCTGAAAGCGTATCCGGCAGGATTTTCCACAAACGCGGAGAATCCATGGTATCGGTTACGTTTCTGTCGAGCAGGCCTTCCTGCTGCAGGTAGCGGAAGAACACCTTGATGGACACCAGATGTCGCGAGATCGAATTGGTCGACATCTCTCTGGCTTTCATCGCCATCAGGTGATCAAGGACCTGCTTGCGGCTTACCTGGTTGAGCGAGGTGACGCCTTTTTGGTCGAGATAGCTCAAGAATTGGCCAATATCATCCGCATACGCCTTGCGGGTGTTGATGCTCAGCCCGCGCTCCAGCGAGATATGGTCAAGAAAGCTCTCTAAGAATGCGTTCATGGTTATTGTGTACCTGATTGTCGTCCGGTAAGCAACGGTGGAGGGGCGGACGGGGGCATGTGGAGGGGCGGACGCCGTCCGCCCGATTCGGTCGCGGGGCCCGCGACCCTCCAGCAAGGCCCGCACGTGGAGGGGCGGAGGCTCTCCGCCCGGTCGCGCAACGCGCGACCTTCCATTCACCACGCCAACACATTCAACTCACCTTGGTCCGGCCAGTCCTCTGCGCTTTCAACCAGGCCTGCCCGCACGGGGTTGTTGAGGAAATAATGCCATTTTTCGGTATAGCTTTCGTGTCGCCTTAATTGCGTGTCCCAGCAGTCGCGCTGCCAGATGGGTTGCAGCTCCGGCAGTGCCCGACTTGCGGCCCGCTTCCAATACGTCACCCATTCGTTGATGCTTTCGTGTTCCTTGCCGACCGGGGAGCAAAACAGGTGAAGATGGTCGGGCATGATGACGTATCGGCCGACTTTCCATTGGGTGGAAGACGCCCAGATCTCGGTGAGGGTGGAGTGAACTTTTTCGGATGCGAGAATCCTGCGTCTTTGGTGCGTGCAAACCGTCAGGGAAATGATGATGGGTGTATTGTGGTTTTCGAGCGGCGGATGATGGGCCGGGTGTTTTCGGTTTGGGCGGTTGGTTTCGGGATTCATGGTTGCAGGATACATGTAGGCCATCTTGTTTTCAAGATCAGGCATACATCCTTCATGGAGGGGCGGACGCTGTCCGCCCGGTCGCGCGGCGCGCGACCCTCCAGCAAGGTCCGCATGTGGAGGGGCGGAGGCCCTCCGCCCGGTCGCGCGGCGCGCGACCCTCCAGCCCGGTTCATATGGAGGGGCGGACGCTGTCCGCCCGGTCGCGGGCCCCGCGACCCTCCAGCAAGGCCCGCGCCCCTCCGGAAAGGCGTTCATGGGAAAATGAATTGATTGGAAGGGTGGATTATTGGATTAATGGCATTCGCTTTTCAACAATCCGATAATCCGGAAACCCGCTAATCCATTAACTCCTCTCCTGTGAGGAGCTTGTAGGCCTCGAGATATTTTTCACGGCTTTTCATTATGATTTCCTCGGGAAGGCTCGGTGCTGGCGGAGTTTTGTCCCAATCGAGCGTTTCGAGGTAGTCGCGAACAAACTGCTTGTCGAATGAGAAGGGCGATGAACCCGGCTTGTAGGTATCGGCAGGCCAGAAGCGTGAGCTGTCGGGCGTGAGCACTTCATCGATCAGGATCAGTTCGTCGCCGATCATCCCAAATTCAAACTTGGTATCGGCAATAATGATGCCCTTGGTCAACGCATAGTCGGCAGCGGTCCTGTAGAGGTTCAGACTGATATCGATCAGCTTTTGCCCCAGCTCTTCGCCAACGATCTCCTTCATCTGGTCGATGGAGATATTTTCATCGTGGCCTTCGTCAGCCTTGGTGGACGGGGTGAAGATGGGCTCGTCGAGCTTGCCGGCCATTTCATAACCCGGGCGCAGCGACATGCCGCCGATGGTGCCGGATTTTTGGTATTCCTTCCAGCCGGAGCCAATGAGATAGCCGCGGACAATGCATTCGACGGGCAGCAACTCGGCCTTTTTAACCAGCATGGAACGGCCTCTCAGCAGTTCCTTGTGCTCCTGCAGTTCGGCAGGAAAATCTTCAACATCGGTGGAGATCATGTGGTTTTTAACCACGTCGCCGGTGCGGTCGAACCAGAATTTGGAAATCATGTTGAGTACCTGCCCCTTGTTCGGGATGCCGTTGGGCATGATGCAGTCGAACGCAGAGATGCGGTCGGATGCAATAAACAGGTATTGGTCGCCGAGGTCATACACCTCGCGAACCTTGCCGGTTTTAAATTTTTCGATGCCTGGAAGTTCGATTTTGGTCGCTGCAATCGTCATATTTCTCCCTTGAAGTTAATGGTTCTAAAATCGAGGGCACTTTACGAAGCAACGCCTACCGACGCAACCCAAACCGACCGAAATGAAGAGGGCTAAAGCACCATATCTTCGAGCGTGAGGCGGGTCGTGTTTTCCAGTGAATCGGTAATGGCATCGGCTTCGAACAGATATTCCCGGTCATAACTGTTGGTCACCGCCAGCACCTTGAGCCCGGCCCCTTTTGCGGAAATGATGCCTGCCGGAGTGTCTTCAATGGCGATGGCGTTCGCTGGATTTTCCAATCCAAGTTTTTCAACCACCAGTTTGTAGGGCGCGGGGTCGGGTTTGCTCTTGGGAGTATCCTCGGCGGTGACGATTGTACTGAACGCATTCGCAATTCCCAGGTTTTCAATAATCGGAAGAATATCTTCCCGTAGCGCACCGCTGCAAAGCGCAATCGGCAGCTTGCGCGGAATGCTCTTGATCAGTTCAACTGCGCCGGGCAACGGAGTGGCATCGCCCGCGTGTACGAGTTGCTGGAAGGCTTCCGCTTTTTCAGCAATCATCTGTTTAAGTTCACGGTTTCCAATTTTTTCGCCTTTGGCTTTGAAAGCCTGCTTGAAGGCATCGCGATCGTCGAATCCAATGTAGGTTTCGCAATATTCTTCCCACGAGAATCCTTTTTTCAAGGGGGTCAGGATCGCATTGAACGCCCGATAGTGCATCGGTTCGCTATCCACGATAATTCCGTCAAAATCAAAAATAACTGCGTTGAGCATCAAAGTATCTCCATCAATTGGGAGAGCGAGGTAATCACAGCATCTGGCGCGATTGCAAGACACCGTTCGTCCTTTTCGCGCAGGCGAAGCGATCGTTGGTCGCCGGCAAACAATACGGTTTTGCAACCCGCCATTTGTGCGCAGTAGACATCATTGAGCATATCGTTACCCACATACACGGTTTCGCTCAGATCAATTCCATGGTTTTCCTTCAGGAATTTCCCTGCCTTTGGAAAGAGCGCCGTTGACGGTTTGGCTTTCAGTTCCTTGAACGACCAGATGCAGCAGTCGGGATCAAAGCCGCATTCTTCAACGGATTGATCGAAAAAGGCATTAAAGAGAAAGGGTGTGTAGAATGATGCGTTGGAAACAATTCCCAAGGTGCGCCCGCTATTCTTTATTCGACGAATCGTCTCCAGACTGCCGGGCATGGGATAGACCGGATTGACGCGGCACTCGTACTCCAGCGCAAGTCGACGAATCATATCCAGCTCCGGTGCAACTGTCGTTAGGGTTTCCGCGTTGCAGAGTGTACCAATGATTTTTTCCCAGACCTTGGAGATTTCCACTTCCGGATAATCCACGCCCGCTTCGTGCCCGGCCTTGTGCCATTCCTGGATTTCCGCCTTGAGCATATCCTTGCCGATGAGCCCAGCCTGCTCCAGTTTGCCTTCAAACCCGGATACGATCAAGGCCTGCGTCAACGCCTCGGCGGTATCCTTGGCAGCGGCAGTGCCGACATCGCCCGACCCGGAAACAAACAGCGTTCCATAGACATCAAACAGTACAGCCTTAACATCGGTCAGTTTGTTGAGTTTTGCTTTTACCTCCGTTGGCAGCGGCGCCATTGGCGGGCAATTCTGGCGTATAATATCTTCTAACATGTCATGTCCTTAAAAGGTTAAAGCGCTCGGGTTTGAGAAATTCGTTGAGCAGGGCCGTGGCGCTGGCGGAGGACACTGCACCCGGTTCCGTTGCGGCAAGTTGTTCATAAATGTGTAGCAGGCGCTGGCCGTAGGCTTCGAGGCTGTAGTGATCGAGAACAACCTTGCGGTTGTTCTCGATGAGGGGGAGAGAGGGGGTTGGGGAGAGAGGGGGGAGCAATGCTCGATCGGACGGGTTCTTAACTAAATGTCGGATTACATTGCGCTGAAGTTCTTCGTCGAGAATGCCGAAATCAACTTTGCCGTCGATAACAAGCAAAGCCTTGGCCTTTTCGAAGGACTGAGGTTTCCAGTCTTTGGAATACGAACCGTAGCTCTTCTTCATCGCACGTTCCAGTGTCTGATAAAATTTTTGCGTACCGGCCCATTCGAGCGGAACGGGCAGGGCGGAGTAGAGCGATGACAAGTCGAGGTTTTCTTTCTCGAAATCGGTTGTGATTTCCGGAAGCTTGCGACCCATGAGCATCTTGCCTTCGAGCCAGGGTTCAAGGAAGGCGAGTCCGAACCCTTCGGCAATGCTGGTGGAAATCAGCGCTGTCGCATTTTTGACCAGTTCGGGGAAATCCTGTTTGCGTCCGACATTGAATTCTACGGGAAGGTTGAGTTCTCGAGCAAAGGAAACCCACTCGTTGTAGTAGACCTGCCAGACGGGGTTTTGCGGGGCGAGGCTACTTTGGAAGGTGTAGCCCTCGGGCGCAAGCAGACTCCACAGCAAAAACTCGCCCATATTTTTTCGTCGGATGGCGCGGGCGGGGTAGACGATCGTTTTCTTGTGGGGCGGGCCTGCCTGCCTGTCCTGCGCCGGCTGGAAAGCCTTCGCCACATTTTTGGTGACCGCATTCGGAAGCTCGTGAACATTCCTCAGCCCAATGCCTTCGAGGAAGGCTTTGTCTCGATGGTTGATGGGTGCGTACCAAACATGGCTGGCTAGCGGATAGAGCATTTTCTCCAGATCGTCATCAAGCTGCTCTTTCAATAGCCGATAGTTATCCGGGCGACCGTCTTCCGCAAAATCATGCGGTTGCAGCAGCAGGCGGCAACCGGCATGGGCAAGATACCACACGAGTTTTGGCGTAAAGCTGTTCTTGCCGAGCGAATGGTTGTGGATGTGCCAAACGTCGGGATCGCGTCCGAGCAGGCAACGCGCTGTAAAACAAAGGTCGTCGGCAATTTGTTCGGGGTTGACTGCCGCCTCGTCTGCATATTCCAAGGCGTGGAAGGGTTCCGTGATGGGGGTAAGCGTGTCCCCGGGGGACGGTGCTTCCCCAGTCAGTACCAACACGTTGACGTTGTCGCCGAGCGATTCAACCGCCCGTTCTATCACTCGCGTTACTCCACCGGGGCGGAGGTGGTAGTGAAGGATTGCGACTGCAAGCTTGTCGGACATTACTTGATGCCAAACTTTTCGCGGTATTCGGGGAGCTCGATCATTGGGGGGCGTTCCTCCTCGATAATTTCATATTCGACTTGCTCAAAACGTTCATCGGTGGCCTGGAACTGGCGGAGCAAGGTGCTGAGTTCGGGCAGCTTTCCAATGACGCCGAGAGCTTCGGCCCGGAACAGGAAGGCGCGAAGAATGCCGAACGCCATTTTACCGAGATCGCGCGTTTCCTGGTTGCGGTGAACCCGCTGGTCGAGATCAACCTGGGCGATGGCTTTCATTCCCCATTTTTCATAGACGTCGATCAGATGCGAGGTTTCGACCCCATAGCCGATGGGAAAGGAAATCTTTTCGAGCACTTCGCGCCGGACCGCATATTCGCCGGAGAGCGGTTGCACGAGTCCGGTAAGGTCGGGAAAGAAAAGCGAGAAGAGCGGACGGGTAAGAATCTCCGTCACGCGGCCGCCTCCGGAGGGGCGTACGCCTTGAGAAAAGGCGAGGGGCCGGTCGTAGAAGGCCTTCACGTAGTGGACCTCTGGCCGATAGATGAGGGGGGCGACGAGGCCATAGGCAAACCGCGGGTGGATGTTTTTAATGTCGGCATCAACATAAACGATTATGTCTCCGGTCAGCTCATATACGGCTTTCCATAGGTTTTCGCCTTTGCCTTTCTTTTCTCCGTATTGAGGAAGAATCTCAGAAGAAAGATAGACGTCGGCTCCGAAGGTTGCGGCGGTTTCCCGGGTGTTGTCGGTCGAGCCTGAATCGATAACGGCGATCTCGTCGAGCAGGGGATAGCGGTCCATCAGCTCCGATTTGAACATGACGATTTCCTTGCCGATCGTCTTTTCTTCATTAAGGGTCGGGAGGCAGAGCGAGATTTTCAGATCTTGTTTTTCTTTCTCCTCCACCAGTTTTTTAATATCCCAAAACTGGGAGTGGTGGGTGGTGTTGTGTTTGATCCATTCATTCAGGTTCATTACAGAATCCTCCGTCGATGGCGAGCAGCACGCCGACGAGCTGTGCCAGTCCGATGTAGATGGGGTTGATGCGAATCGTTTCGTTCAGGTCGTGAAGATGGCTGGCTTCGGTGATGCCCAGCGTGACGGCGGGCAGTCCGCGTGCGATCAATTCGGATACTTCCGACATACTGGGCCGGATGGTGGGTTGCAGATCGAGCGCTGTCATGATCTGCCGGCAACTCTTGACCAGCGGGTGGCCGACATCGATGCCGCCGGGTTCGCGCGATGATACGACATTGAATGTAATTTCCGCATTATGGGAGGAGGCAACATCGGCGATGATTTCGTCGATGCGTTCCTGAATGGATTGCACCATGTCGGAATCTTCACTGCTGACTTCAAAGCGCAGGCTGGATTGGGTGGCCATCACATTGTAGCTTTTTCCGCCGCGAATAGCGCCGAGCACGATGGAGGTACGCGGGCGGCGGGGGATCGGAATTTCGAGGATACGGTTTATGACATCGTTCAGTGCAATGATCGCGCTGTTTTGTCCGGCGCGTTTCCGGTCGAGCTCTTCCGGAAGCTTGCAGGTGATGAGTCCACGAAACATGCCTTCTGCGGAGTAGCTCAAGCGTCCGATGTTTTCACCCTCGATGCAGATGCCGGATTCGAGTGGAATGTGGTTGTTTTCCATGAAGAAGCGCAGGCCGTCAAGATTGCCTCGGCCAAGCCCCTTGGTGCTGCTCAGCAGTACCAGATTCGTTTCAAGTTTGATGCCCAGGGTGTCGAGCAGGTCCGGCAGGGTTGCCAGTACGGCCATGCCCAGACTGTTGTCGGCCACGCCCGGGCCGACGATCTCATTGGCAAGCACGCTCAGGGAATGATCGGTTTTTCCGGAGTAAACGGTGTCCGCATGGGCCACCAGAAGAATATTTCGAGAAGGATTCTTGCCCGGAATGATGCCGACGCCGTTTCCCGCTTCGTCGGTCGAAACATTTTGCAGCCCGCTTTCCACCATGCGTTGAAGTAATAGTTTTATGCGGTCGGCTTCCTCAAAGGTAGGTGCGGGAATTTCGCTGAGCATGATAAGATTGGCAATGAGTGTTTCCTGAATGTCGGCCATTTTATCGGGCAGGTTCGGCAACAGGGTCAGTATGTCCCCGATATCGCTGAATTTTGTATCCATATAAACCTCGTCGTATTTGATTCTACAAAATTCTAGCAGAGCAGGGGCGTATGGCAATCGGTCAGTTCCTTTAAAAATATTGATTCATTATTAGAAAATAAAAAATGTTTTCCTGAGAAAGGGGGAGCGTTATGCTTCTGTCTGGAATCAAGGGGCAAGCATGAGCGAAAATATCGGATTTGTTTCGACGCGGTTTGCGGGCACGGATGGCGTGTCGCTGGAAAGTGCAAAGTGGGCCAAGGTGCTCTGGGATTTCGAGCACCGAAGTTTTTGGTTTGCGGGGCGGCTCGACCGCGAGCCGGGGAGCAGCTACTGCGTACCCGAGGCGCATTTCGAGCATCCTGAAAATGTTTGGTTGAACGAACGCATCTGGGGCAAGTCGTTCCGCGATCCCATCGTGAGCCGCCGCATTCGCGACATGGCGGAATATCTCAAGGTTTCACTCTATGAATATGTGAACCGGTTCGATATCCGGATTCTTGTTTTCCAAAATGCCCTCACCATTCCCATGCATGTTCCGCTCGGGGTTGCCATCGCCGAGTTTCTCGCGGAAACCCGCATTCCATCCATTGCGCACCATCACGACTTTTACTGGGAACGCGTCCGGTTTTCGGTGAACGCGGTTCCCGACTATCTCGATCTGGCATTTCCTCCGCGCGACGATTTGCTGCAGCATGTGGTGATTAATCAGGCCGCTCGCGAGGAGTTGTCGTGGCGCAAAGGGCTGTCCTCGGAGCTTATTCCAAACGTGTTCGATTTCGAAACGCCGGCACCCAAGCCGGATGACTACACCCAGGGGCTCCGGGCCGATCTGGGATTTGCGGAGGATGATATTCTGATCCTGCAACCAACGCGTATTGTACCCCGCAAGGGAATCGAACATTCCATCAAGCTGGTGGAATCGTTGAACGACCCGCGCATGAAGCTGGTGGTTTCGCACTCGGCGGGCGATGAGGGCTATGAATACCAGCATATGCTTCAGGAGTTGGCGCACGATTCCGGTGTCGATCTTCGAATCGTCGATGACCGCATCGGGGAGATTCGACAAAAAACCCCTGCCGGCCAAAAAATGTACACCTTGTGGGACCTCTATCCGTTCGTGGATTTCGTGACCTATCCAAGCCTCTACGAGGGATTCGGAAACGCCTTTCTCGAATCGGTCTATTTTAGGCTGCCCATTTTGATCAATCGCTACTCCATTTTTGCGCGCGATATTGAACCCAAGGGATTCCGCGTTCCATTGATGGATGGCTATTTGACGCGGAAGGTGGTGGAAGATGTTCGCCGTCTTCTGGAGGACGATTCGTATCGCCGCGTTACCGTGGAACACAACTATGCGGTGGCTAGCCGATTCTTTAGCTATGCTGCATTGCGGCGGAGTCTCCGTACGCTCATTACTAACATCCGGGGGCTGGAAGTATGATTAAGAGTTTGGATTTTCATGCATTGGAGAAAATGCGGAGTCGCTTCAATCGCTTGTACGGTCCCAGCGAAGTAGAGCATCTGCTCGAACGAATCGTAGCGTTGTCCGGTCGCTACGGAGTCGGGATGGAAGGCCGATCCGATGCGCGGTTGTGGGATGAGACCTCCTCTGTGCTGATCACCTATGGCGATATGGTGCAGAACGAGGGAGAGCCCCCGTTGCTGGTGTTGAAGCGTTTTGTGGATCAATATTTGAGTGGAGCCATCAACTCGATTCATATTCTCCCGTTTTGCCCCTATTCATCCGATGACGGATTTTCCGTGATCGATTACCGGCTGGTCGATCCGGCGCTGGGAAGCTGGGAGGATATTCAGGAACTGGGCCGCAGTTTTCGGTTAATGTTTGATCTGGTGCTCAACCATGTTTCGCGCAAAAGCAAATGGTTTGCGGACTATGTTTCATACATCGCTCCCTATCGTGATTATTTTCATTCGGTTGATCCGGACGCCGACCTTTCCGCCGTCACACGTCCGCGCAATCTGCCTTTGTTGACGAAGGTACAGACACAGCACGGCGACGACTATTTGTGGACGACCTTTAGCGAGGATCAGATCGATCTTGATTTTTCGAACCCGGATGTCCTGTTTGAGTTTTTGGATATCCTGCTGTTCTATATTTCCAACGGGGCCACGATCATCCGGTTGGATGCCATTGCCTATCTCTGGAAACGAATCGGAACAAACTGCATCCATCTCAAGCAGACGCATGAGCTGGTCAAGCTGATGCGAGACTTGCTCGATATGGTGGCCCCGGAGGTGGTGCTGCTCACCGAGACCAATGTGCCGCACGAAGAAAATGTTTCCTATTTTGGCCAAGGCGACGAGGCGCATATGGTCTATCAGTTCAGTCTTCCACCCTTGCTGCTGCATGCCCTGATGAACGGCAATGCTTCATACTTAACGAAATGGGCCGCGACGCTCGGCGAGCTTCCTGAGAAATGCACCTACTTTAATTTTACTGCATCACACGACGGCATTGGTGTGCGACCGCTTCAGGGTATTGTGCCCGAAAAGGAGCTGAATAAGCTGGCGGAAAAAGTGAAGAGCCTTGGGGGTCATGTTTCAACCAAGGCCAATTCCGACGGAACCGAAAGTCCGTACGAGCTGAACATTACCTACTTCGATGCACTGGGGGACAACCCGGATTCGGTAACGGAGTTGCACATTGCGCGATTCCTCTGTTCGCAGACCGTGGCCATGGAACTGTGCGGCGTGCCCGCCGTCTATTTTCACAGTTTGACCGCCACTCGGAATAATTATGCGGGGGTCGAAGAAACCGGCCGGGCCCGTACCATCAACCGCCGAAAATGGCAGGAAGAGGAGCTGGCCGACCAATTGTCCAATTCCCGTTCGCCGACTGCGCGGGTCATGAAGGAATATCTTCGCCGGCTCAACCTTCGCTCCCAGCACAAGGTTTTTCATCCATCAGCATCCCAGAAGATTATTGATTTGGCTCCGGAGTTTTTTGTGGTCGAGCGGCAATGGAAGGATCAAAAAGTCGTGTGCATCAGCAACGTTGCGGATCGCTATATCGAATTAAAGCTGGATGGCCAGCTACACGAACTCAACGCTGCCGATGCCTGCTCCGATATTCTTTCCGGTTGTCGCTACATGGGGCAGGGCAAGGTGGTTGCCCTGGAAGCCTATCAGACCGTCTGGTTGCAGGCTTGATTCTGGCCGTGCGCATAATCCTGATAAATCTGCATTTGTGCTTGAAAATACAGGACTTGACCTAATCGGTGA